>JAOPYG010000427.1 GCA_025964685.1 Actinoallomurus sp.
CCGGACGCAGGGTCGCCGCGTCCTGCTCGGGAGCGGCTGGGCCGACCTGGCCCTGATCGACGACCGGGACGACTGCTTCGTCGTCGGCGAGGTCAACCAGCAGGCACTGTTCCGCCGGGTGGCCGCAGTCGTGCACCACGGCGGCGCGGGCACCACGACGACGGCGGCCCGTGCCGGGGCGCCGCAGGTGCTGGTACCCCAGGTCGCGGACCAGCCGTACTGGGCGGGCCGGGTAACCGAGCTGGGCATCGGCACGGGACACGACGGTCCGACGCCGACCGCCGAGTCGCTGTCGGCCGCACTCAAGATCGCCCTGGCCCCCGAGACCGGTGCCCGCGCGGCCGTCGTGGCCGAGACGGTCCGCACCGACGGGGCGGAGCTGGCCGCGAAGCTTCTGCTCGACAAGATCGGCCGGAGCGCGTCCGCGGTGTCCGCAGGCTGATCCCCCGGAGGTTGCGCGGGCGGGCACCCCGCCTGTCCGCGCGTGCCCGCGGCCGGGTCGGGGCCTCCGTCCCCATGATCAGCAAGAACGGCGCCTCATCTGAGATTCCAAGGTCGGGCGTCGTGTCTTTTGCCCGCCCGCGCCGACGGGCCCTCAGATCAGTGATTCGTGGAACCCCGCGGCCGAAGCCTCGTCGCGGGAACAGAAGAAACGATCGGCAAAGGGCGTCACCGCGTACGCCGGACTCCCGGGGACCGTGTAGGTGTAACCGGCGGCGAAGGTCGTACCGACCAGCGGCAGGTGGCCGCAGCGGATGATGTGC
Organism: Actinoallomurus sp.; assembly: GCA_025964685.1. GTDB lineage: Bacteria > Actinomycetota > Actinomycetes > Streptosporangiales > Streptosporangiaceae > Actinoallomurus. The sequence goes on from JAOPYG010000427.1 coordinate 765, forward strand.
AGGGGGTACCGCGCCATCCCGGAGGCGAATGGCAGTACCAGTGCGAGCAGATAGACGACCACGGCGGCGACGGCGGCGCGCGGGAGCGGCGGTATCACCCAGAGCAGCGCCACGACCGGGAGCGCGGCCAGGAACCACACCAGGACGAAGATCCCATACCAGGAGGCGAAGGTCGTCGGGGGCCGCGGGCGTGACACGAGCAGCACCAGCAGGTACCCGAGTGTGGGGAGTATGAAGACGAGCAGCGCCAGCCAGCCCATGGCCTGTAAAAAGCGCATCACAGCCCGAACGTACCTCCTGACGAGCGGCGAGACCCTGCTCAGCGATGGGGTTCACGGTACGCACCGTGAACCCCATCGTTGTTTCGTGGCTCAGCTCGCGGGGTCGTACCGGTAGACGGTCGCCGCCGCGTACCAGACTGCCGGCGCCCCACAGCGACCTGGTCCCGGGATCAGCACGATCTCATCGACACCGGCGGTGGTCTCGGGCTCGACCGGCTCGGGGAGAGGTCGACCGTGGCTCACTCTCTCCGCGCCGTCACCAGCTCTGCTGTGGCGCCGTCGGGAACGGCGCGGGAGGAGGGTTCTGGGCCGGCAGCAGCGGTATCCCGTTGCCGACGTGGATCAGCACGTGCAGGTCGTGTTCGGCGGTGCGGGTGGCGACGGGGACGCCTTCGATGGCGATGGTCGCCCTCGTCGCGCAGCGACCGCTCTCCAGGGCGACGATCTGCCCCGCCCTGATCACCGCGCTCAGCGCCTTGACCTCGAACTCGAGCGTGAGGGCGAGGCCGACGGCCGTCACCCGGACCTCGTCGACGAGCACCTCGACGCTGGGTTGGTACGTGGCGCCGATCCGGTGGGTGACGATGTCGACGATCTCTTCCCGGCCCGGTGTCGCGGCGGTCCGGCGGGCCGCCTGGATGAGGGTCGCGTACGTGCGCCAGCCCATCACCAGCAGGCCGCCCAGGTCGAGGTCCAGGAGCTCGGCTCCGACGACGGACACGTCACGTACGGCGGCGTCGCGGGTGGCCGCCGAGAGGTGCCGAAGGCCCTGGTTCCCGGTCACCCGGTCGGGGGCGACGGCCTGGGCCAGTGCCGCCGCGGCGTTGGCCGGCCCGCCGAAGACCAGGCCGCATGCCGTCACCGGCGGGTCCGTACTCATCATTTCGGTCCCTCCTGCACGTTCACGGTGGCGATGCCGGTGCGGGGTTCGAGCCGTACGACGTGTGTGAGGCCCGGAGGCGCTTCGCGAACCGTCACCTGGACGCCCGGCTCGGGATGGGGCACGACCCGCACGTTCTGGCCGGCCGGTGGGGCCGCGGCGGCGACCGCACCGACGGCCGAACCGGCGACCGCGCCGGCACGGATCCGCCGGCTGATGAGGGCGGCGGCGAGCACCGCGGCCGCGAGCACCACGAAGATCAGCGGGATGCCGATCGGCAGTGAGCCGCTGCCCGAGCTAGGGGCGGTGTCCGGCGGAAGGGCCGGTGGAAGGGTGATCGGCGGCGCAGACGCGGACCCGCCGCCGCCGGAGCCATCAGGTCCGGTCGCGCCAGGACCGGGCGAGTCCCCGCCGGGCGGCGGTAGCACGAGGAAGGAGGTGATGCCATCTTGGCTGGGCAGTGCGTCGTGGGTTCCGCCGGCGTTCTCGGCGGTCGTGTAGAACAGCGTCCAGGAAATGGACGTCGGGCCCGGCCGGGCATCCGCGGGGACGCTCAGCTCCACCGCCAAGTCCAGACCGGAGGCCGGGCAAGGCTGCCGAGTGCCGCTGAACGCCGCGTTGCAGCCCAGGATGACCCATTCGGGATCGTTCGAGGCGAACGACAGCGTCACCCGGTCACCGGGCCGGCCCTGCTCCTTGTCCGGGTCCACCGAGAAGCTCGGCCCCGTCGAGTTCACGTCCGCCGAGGACGACGCGGACGGGAACGGTTCGGCGGAAACACCGGACCAGCCGCCCTCGACCACCATCGACGCGGAAAATGCGAAGAATATGATTGCCGTCGCCATGACGACCGGCCGTAACGCCCTCCGATGGAACACGGTTCCCCCATTCACCTACCTCGCCGAGCGCACCCGGTCGACGAGCTGCATGAGTTCGAGCCAGCCGCTGAACGCCGTTTCGACGCCGATGTGATCGCGGATCCGCCCCCGTATGGGTTCCGCGCCGACGACCAGATCGAGTTCGACCCGAAGCGTGCGGCTCTCTGGCTCGATGCTCATGAGGAAAATGGTGGTCTCTCCGGATGAGATGGCGCATCGTGGTTACCACCGAAAGGTTTTCCCCCTCCCACCGACACGACCGTGACGCTGCTCGAACGTGACCAGGAGCTCGACCGGATCGGCACGCTGCTCACCGACGCGGGCGCCGGCCGGGGTGCCGTCCTGCTCGTCGAGGGGGTGCCCGGCATCGGTAAGACGGCGTTGCTGGAGGCGGTACGTACGTCGGCGGCCGAACGCCGGGTCCGCGTCCTGACGGCGGTCGGCGGTGAGCTGGAGAAGGACCTGCCGTTCGCGATCGTCCGGCAGCTGTTCGAGCCCGCGCTGCGGCCGGCCGAGACCGACCTGCTGACCGGTGCCGCCGCCCTCGCCGCGCCCGTGTTCGGCCTGGACGGTGGGGCGGACGCGGCGACGGGCAACATGGTGCACGGGCTGTACTGGGTCTGTTCCAACCTGGCCGAGCGCGGGCCGCTCCTGCTCGCCGTCGACGACGTGCACTGGGCGGATGAGGCGTCGCTGCGGTTCGTCTCCCACCTCGCGCGGCGCATCGCGGACCTGCCGGTCCTGCTCCTGCTGTCCGGCCGTCCGCGGGCACCGGAGGCGGGCCTGACCCGCGCGCTGAGCGGCGTCCGTCCTGAGCTCATCGTCCTGCGTCCGCTCAGCGAGGGGGCCGTGGGCCGTCTGGTCCGTACGCGGCTGCCCGGCGCCGCCGACGACGCCTTCTGCCGTGCCTGTGCCCACGCGAGCGGGGGTAATCCGTTCCTGCTCGCCGAGGTCCTGACCAGCCTGAGAGACGATCGCGTACGGCCGGTGGCCGCCGAGGCGGAGCGGGTGGCGGACCTGAGGCCGGAGACCATCTCCCGTGCCGTGCTCGCCCGCCTTGCCCGGCTGGGACCGGAGGCCGTCCGGCTCGCGCGTGCGCTGGCCGTTCTGGGGCCGGTCGACGGGCTGCGGCAGGCGGCGCGGCTCGCGGACGTCGAGCAGGCCGGTATCGCGGAGATCGCCGACGCGCTCGCCGGTGAGTCGATCATCACCGCGACGCGCCCCATCGAGTTCGTGCACCCGCTCGTACGCACCGCCGTGTACGCCGACGGGAGCGAGATGCAGCGTGCCGCCGACCACAAGCGTGCGGCGCTGATCCTGGCCGCGGACGGCGCTTCCGCGGAGCTGCTCGTGCCGCACCTGCTACTGGCCGAACCCTCGTCGGATCCCTTCGTCGTCGAGGCCCTGCGCGCCGCCGCCGACGGCGCTCTCGCCCGTGGTGCGCCCGAAACCGCCGCCGCGTGCCTGAGCCGCGCCCTCGCCGAGCCGCCCGCGCCGGCCGTACGCGGCCGCCTTTACACCGACCTGGGCCGCGCGGTGGGCATGGCGAACCGCCCGGCCGAGGCCGCCGAGGCGCTGCGCGCCGCGTTCGACCTCGCCGAGGAGCCGATCGCACGCGGTGAGCTGGCGCTGGAGCTCGGGAACTACATGGTGCAGACCGGCCGGTTCGAGGTGGCTCTGGAGACCTTCGAGCGTGCACGGCGCGCGATCGGCGACCTCGACTCTGAGCTTCCGTTACGACTGCACACCGCGTTCGCGATGGCGACCTTCACGGCGATGGAGCCGCCGGCGGCATGGATCGGCCGGCTGGAGCGGCTGGCCGCGCTGTCACACGGTGACGCGGACAGCGAGCGGCTGGTCCTCGCGTGCCTGGCATTCGGGGCGTGCGCCACGGGCGACCGTACGGCGGACGAAGTGGCCGACCTGGCCGCACGCGCCGCGGAGGGACCGCTGCCGGGCCGCGACCGATGGATCCTCGTCAACTTCGCCAGCACCGCGCTCGCCGTCGCCGACCGGATCGTGGAGGCCCTCGCGGTACTGGACCGCGGCATCGACAGCGCGAGGGCGCGCGGCGACGCGGCGGAGTTCCGCTACCTGGCGGTGCTCCGCTCGCGAACCGGGGCCCACGCCGGGCGCCTGCTCGACGCCGAGGCCGACGGCCGCGCGGCGCTCGCCCTGCACGTCGTCGACGGCGCACGTGAACTCCCGCTCGCGGCGGCCGTACTCGTCGACGCCCTGGTCGAGCAGGGCTCGATCGCGGAGGCGCAGACGATCCTGGCCGACCGCGGACTCGAAGAGGAAGAGCAGGTGGGGATGCTCATCGGGCACTTCGTCCTGCTGGCCCGTGGCAGGCTGCGTCTGCGGCAGAACCGTCCGCGTGAGGCACTGGCCGACCTGCGGACCTGCGGTGAGACCCTGCGCGGTGGGGGCTACACCAATCCCAACTTCGCCGACTGGCGATCGGACGCGGCCCTGGCCCACCTCGCCCTCGGCGAACGGCCGGCGGCGCTGGAGCTGGCCACCGAGGACCTGCGCCTGGCCGAGGGGTTCGGCGCGCCGCGTGCGATCGGCATCGCGCTGCGCGCCGTGGGCCTGATCGAAGGCGGCCCCCGGGGTCTCGAACGTCTCGCGGAATCCGTCGCGGTCCTCGAACGCTCACCGGCGGAGCTCGCGCGAGCACGCTCCCTGATCGACTACGGCGGCGCGCTCCGCAGGGCCGGCCGCCGCGCCGACGCGCAGCGAGAGCTGCGCCAGGGCCTGGATCTCGCGGCCCGGTGCGGCGCACGCGCGCTCGCCATCCACGCGACCGAGGAACTGGTCGCCACCGGCGCCCGCCCGCGACGGGAGCTGCTCACCGGTCCCGACGCCCTGACCGCGAGCGAACTCCGCGTGGCCCGCCTGGCCTCCGGCGGCGCCACGAACCGCGAGATCGCCCAGACCCTCTTCGTCAGCAGGCGCACGGTCGAGGTGCACCTGACCAACGCCTACCGCAAGCTGGAGATCGACTCGCGGCAACAGCTGAACGCGGCACTCGCCACCGTGCCCGGTCCCCCCTCAGCCGAGCTCTAGCGCGTGCGCCACCAGATCCGGAATCCGCGGTGTCATGTCGCTAAAGTCCCGGTCCGGAACGCTCTCCTCCAGCAGAGAGGCACGCCGGATCCGGTCGAGCCGGAACAGCCTCGGCCCTTCACGGAGGCGGCACCAGCCGATGAGGTACCAGTCGCGTGCCCCGGACACGAACGCCACCGGCTCGACATCGCGCTCGGTCTCGGTGCCGTTGCGGTCGACGTAGGTCAGCCGCGTCACCTGCCGTACGGCGACGGCCTCCTCGACGACGGCCGGCACGGAGGCGCGGTCGTCGGGCTCCTCGCGTACGAGGAGGCGGATCCGCTCGGCGAGCCCGCGCGCCTCGGCGCCGTCCGCGGCGGACATCGCGGCCGCGATCTTGAGCAGGGCGGTGCGCGCGGACCTCGCGAAGGGCGCTCCGCCGGCCCGGCCCAGCGCGATGCCGACCGCGACCGCCTCGGCCGGGGTGAAGTTCATCGGCGGCAGGGTGCGGGTCTTGTCGAGCGCGTAGCCGCCGTCCCGCCCGGTGTCGGCGTCGATCGGCACGCCCGACTGCTGGAGCGCGCTCACGTCGCGTTCGATGGTGCGGACGCTGACCTCGAAGCGGTCGGCGAGCGCGCGAGCGCTGCGGCGGGCGGGGGCACTCGCGCGTAGCTCCTCGACGATCGCGTAGAGCCGGTCGGTACGGGTCACGCCCCGACGTTAGGCCGCGACACCGACATTCGCCCCCGAACCCGCCTAAGCGGTCTCGGCCGACTACTCGTCCCCGGGGAACCGGCCGTAGCGTGCCAGGACCCGTTCGCGCAGGCCGGGGTCGTCGCGCGGCACGGGTTCGAGGAAGACCTCATAGACCTCGTGGTACGCCTCGTGCAGCTCACCATCGAGCCGCGCACAGGCGCGCTCGACGTCGGCCGCCCCCAGCCCGTCGTCGAAGTCCAGCCGCGCGCAGACGAGGATCTGGTCGGTGCCGACGTTCATCGTCATGAGGTCGACCAGCTCCTCCACCTCGGGAGCGTTCGTGAGCATGCGGCGCATGCCGTCGAGCACCTCCGGGCGGGCCTGGCGCCCGATGAGGAGTTCGCGGTTGGTGCGGCCCAGCAGGAACGCCACGAGCGTCAGCATGAGGCCGATGAGGATCGAGGCGACGCCGTCGCCGACCGGCGACCCGGTCAGCTGGTGCGTCAGCAGGCCGGCCGCCGCGAAGCCGATGCCGAGAAGTGCCGCCGAGTCCTCGAACAGCACCGACTTGGCGGTCGGGTCGTCGGTCGTGCGGAGGAACTCCATGAAGCCCTGGCCGCGCTCGCGCGCGTGCTTCCGTGTCTCCCTGAACGCCTGCATCCAGGAGATCGCCTCGAGCACGGCCGAGACGCCGAGGACGATATAGCCGATGAGCGGATCGGACCCTCCGGCGCCCTTGCCGAGCAGCGCGCCGAATCCCTGCAGGAACGCGAAGAGCGCCCCCATACCGAAGATGCAGACCGCGACGAGCAGCGACCAGAAATAACGCTCGGTGCCGTGCCCGAACGGGTGTCTCGAGTCCGCCGGCCGCTCACTGCGCCGCAGCGCGGTGAGCAGCAGCACCTCGTTGATCGTGTCGACGTAGGAGTGTCCGGCCTCGGCGGCCATCGACGCCGAGCCCGTGAATATGGCGGCAACCGTCTTGGCGAGGGCGATGCCCAGATTGGCGGCCAGCGCCAACAGGACGGTCAGCCGCCCCCTCTGTTTTTCAACCTTCGGTTTCTTGACTTCCGCCACGCGCCATAGCGTGTCATGCCGCAGTTGAAACGCCCAATACGGCCTCCGCCGCGGCCGCGAGCTGGATCAACCGCTCGATCTCCGTCCGGTGGAACGGCGGAGCGGCCACCCGGGCCAGGAGCAGCGTCTGCGTCGCACCGCCGACCGGGACGCAGGCGTACCGCACGCCGTCCTCACCGGTGAAGGCGCGGCCGGAGGACGTGGGCAGCGACGGCGGCTTGAGCGGGTCAGGTGCCTGCCAGCTCGCGTGCGTCACCGCGCCGCCGGCGGTCAGCATCGCCGCCCAGTCGGCACCGAAGATCTTGGGTACGGCCTCGACCAGCGCGACGACCCCGTTCGGCGGGTTCGCGGCCATCTGGCCCACGACCTCGACGTCGGAGAAGACACCCGGTGCCTCAGTCGTCCGCCACACGCCGTCGACCACGACGCCGCGCACGGAGCACAGTGCGTCACACAGAACATCGAGCGAGACCCCGTCCGGCCAGGTGACGGTGACGTCGTCGACCGCACGTCCGGCGGCACGCTCGAGGACCACCACCTGGACAATGTCGGCACCGGCGGCGCCCAGAGTACGGGCGACCGTTCCGAGCGATCCCGGCCGGTCCGGCAGTTTGATTCGGATGCGCAACAGCGTCATCGCGCTCACCTCCCTGCCAGACAGGGTGTCCTAGGGATATTTCCGTCGTGTTGCATAGGTGTATCCGGGGCGCTACCGGTTGAAATGGGGCGATACCACCCTTGCCTGGCGACCGTCAGTGACCGGTCCAGGCGAGCAGATCGGCCACGCTCATCGTGTTGACGACGCGGTCCGGCTCGACTCCGCACTGCGCGGCGCGCTCGCAGCCGAACGCCTGCCAGTCGAGCTGCCCCGGCGCGTGGGCGTCGGAGTCGATGGCGAACCGGCAACCGGCCTCCAGCGCGGGCCGCAGCAGCCGTTTTGGCGGGTCGAGCCGGTCGGGCCGGGAATTGATCTCCACGGCGACGTCGTGCCGGACGCAGGCGGCGAAGACCTGCTCGGCGTCGAACTCCGACTCCGGCCGCTTGCCTCCGCGCCGTCCTCCGGACGTGACGATCCGCCCGGTGCAGTGGCCGAGGACGTTCACCCGCGGGTTCTCGACGGCGTGCAGCATGCGCGGGGTCATCTCGGCGGACGGCATCCGCAGCTTCGAGTGGACACTCGCGACGACCACGTCGAGCTCGGCCAGCAGGTCCGGATCCTGGTCGAGCGAGCCGTCGTCGAGGATGTCGACCTCGATGCCGGTCAGGATGCGGAACGGCGCGAGCTCCTTGTTGAGCGCGGCGACGATCTTCAGCTGCTCGCGCAGCCGCTCCGGCGACAGCCCGTTCGCGACCTTGAGCCGGGGTGAGTGGTCGGTGAGCGCGATGTAGTCGTGGCCCAGGCCGATCGCCGTCACCGCCATCTCCTCGATCGGCGAGCCACCGTCCGACCAGTCCGAATGCGTGTGCAGGTCACCGCGGAGCGCCTCCCTCAGCGCCGCGGCGGCCGCGTCCAGGGGCTTCCCCTTCGTGGCCTCGAGCCGCCGGAGGTACACCGGGGTCTCCCCGTCGAGCGCCTCCTTGATGACCAGAGCGGTCACCTTGCCGACGCCGGGCAGGCCCGCCAGGGTGCCGTCGCGCGCCCGGCCGGCCAGGTCGTCGGCGGGGATCCGCTCGACCGTCTCGGCGGCGCGGCGGAACGCGCGTACACGGTAGGTGGCCTCACCGGCCCGTTCCAGCAGGAACGCGATGCGCTTGAGTGCCTCGACCGGCTCCATGCCCCATTTCTACACGCCCTCTACCGGAGGACCACTCCAGCGCCGCAGGCGCCCGGTCTCACGCTCGGTGACCCGGCATTCAGGACGTCTCCCCCGGATCCGCTGACCTGCGGCCTTTTCCCGCGTCCGCGGGCCGCATGACGGTTACCGTCGCAGATGACGTACCACCGCCGACGACGGTGAGTGCGGCCCGGCCGATGCCCTCATCCGCCGGTCAGGTGGGAGGGTGGGGAATGTGAAGAACGACCGCGACATCCGCGAACAGACCACCGAGCGGCTCGAGCACGCCATGGGATCGCTGGGCACCGCCGCCACGGCCAGCATGGAGGAACGCCTTCCGTGGTTCCGCGCGATGTCGGCGGAGTACCGCTCGTGGGTCGGCCTGGTGGCACAGGCCGGCATCGCCGGGTTCGTCGAGTGGTTCAAGCACGAGGAGAAGATCCGGCCCGCCATCGCGGGAGAGGTCTTCGGCACCGCGCCCCGCGAGCTGATGCGGGCGGTGCGCCTGCAGCAGACCGTCGAGATCGTGCGGGTCGTCATCGACGTGGTCGAGGCGCAGGTGAACAAGCTCGCCGCGCCGGGTGGGGAGACCCAGCTGCGCGAGGCGATCCTGCGGTACACGCGTGAGGTCGCCTTCGGCGCCGCGCAGGTGTACGCGCGGGCGGCGGAGACCCGCGGTGCCTGGGACGCCCGGCTCGAGGCGCTGATCGTGGACGCCCTGCTGCGCGGCGAGGTCGACGAGTCGCTGCACTCCTGGGCGGCCGCGCTGGGCTGGGCCTCGACGTCGGTGGCGGTCATGGCGGGGCACACGCCCGACGACGAACCCGAGGCCATCATCGACGACATCCGCATCGCCTCACGCCGCGCGCGGGTGGACGTGCTCGCCGGGGTCCAGGGCAGCCGCCTCATCATCATCGTCGGCGGCGTGGAGGAGGACCCGCTCGCCGCCGCCAAGCCGTTCACCGCCAAGTTCGGCTCTGGTCCGGTCGTGGTCGGCCCGCGCGTCGAGGACCTGTACGCGGCCACGGGTTCGGCCCGCGCGGCACTGGCCGGCCTGCAGGCGGTGGCCGGCTGGCCCGACGCCCCGCGGCCCGTGCTCGCCGGCGCCCTCCTGGCCGAACGCGCGATCGACGGCGACCAGGACGCTCGCGCCTATCTGGTGGAAGAGGTCTACGAACCGCTGCGCGCGGCCGGGGCTCCGCTGCTGGACACCTTGACGACCTACCTCGAGCAGGGCTCGTCGCTGGAGGCCACGGCCCGGCTGCTCTTCGTCCATCCCAACACGGTGCGTTACCGGCTCCGCCGGGTGACCGAACTTACCGGCTATGTCCCCGCGGACGGCCGCGCGGCCTTCACCCTGCGAATCGCACTCGTCCTGGGCCGTTTCGTCGCCCGTTCGGTCAACTTGTAGGACTCTCACAAGGCTCGCCGCCCTAAGTTCGTACGTCACCGCATGAACATGGCGGACCCCTACAGGGCACTGTGGGATGCGTGCTCGCCATCGCCGCGCCCGGACAGGGCGCACAGACACCCGGATTCCTCGAGGCTTGGCTCGAGCTCCCGGGAGTGGCCGACCGCCTCACGTGGTGGTCGGCCGTCACCGGGCTCGATCTGATCCGCTACGGCACCACCGCCGACGCCGACGAGATCCGTGACACCGCCGTCGCGCAGCCGCTGCTCGTCAGCGCCGCGCTCGTCACGTACGAGCTGCTGGGCGTCACGCCCGACATCGTGGTCGGGCACAGTGTGGGCGAGCTGGCCGCCGCCGCCATCGCCGGCGTCATCACCCCCGAGGCCGCTCTCGTACTCGCACGTGAGCGCGGCCGGGCGATGGCCGAGGCCGCGGCCGTCACCGAGACCGGCATGACGGCGGTCCTCGGCGGTGACCCCGACGAGGTGCAGGTCCTCCTCAAGGACCACGGGCTGACGCCCGCGAACATGAACGGTGCGGGCCAGGTCGTCGCGGCCGGCACCCTGGAGCAACTCGCCGCGCTGGCGGAGCGGCCGCCCGCGGGGGCACGTCTGCGCAGCCTGCAGGTGGCGGGGGCGTTCCACACCCGGCACATGGAGCCCGCAGTCGATACACTCCGGCGCATAACCCCCGGCATGCCCTTGGCGGACCCGGGTATACAGGTGCTGTCCAACCGCGACGGTGCCGTCGTGGAGCGCGGTGGCGACTTCGTCGCCCGTCTCGCCGAGCAGGTCAGCACCCCGGTGCGCTGGGACTCCTGCATGGAGACGATGACGGATCTCGGCGTCACGGCCCTCATCGAGCTTCCGCCGGCCGGCACACTCGCCGGCATCGCTCGCCGTGCGCTGCCCGGCGTCGAGGTGGTCGCGCTCAAGACACCGGACAAACTCGACCAAGCCCGCGCGCTGGCCCGGTCCGAGGCAAGCCCCAGTGACGACACATTGGAGAACGCGTGACGTCTTTCCAGCTCCGTACCGGTTCCCCCGGGACGCGCATCCTCGCGTTCGGCCACTACCAGCCGTCCAACGTCGTCACCAATGACGACCTCGCCAAGACCATCGACACCAACGACGAGTGGATCCAGAGCCGGGTCGGCATCAAGCAACGCAGGATCGCCGGACCCGACGAGTCGGTGGTCGACCTGGCCGTGCAGGCGGGCGGCAAGGCCCTCGCCAACAGCGGCCTTTCGCCGGCCGACATCGACCTGGTCATCGTCGCGACCTGCACGCAGGAGGCGCAGATCCCGAACGCCTCCGCGCAGGTGGCCACCCGGCTCGGCATCGTCTCGCCGGGCGCGTACGACGTGAACGCCGCCTGCGCCGGCTTCTGCTACGCGCTGTCCAGCGCCTCCGACGCGATCCGCGCCGGTTCCGCGCGCCACGTCCTCGTGATCGGCTCGGAGAAGCTGTCGCAGTGGGTGGACTGGACGGACCGTTCCACCTGCATCATCTTCGCCGACGGCGCGGGCGCCGCGGTCGTCGGACCGTCCGAGGAGACGGCGGTCGGGCCGGTCGTCTGGGGCAGTGCCGGCGACATGGCCGACAAGATCTACATCAAGGACCGCAACGACTTCCTCCACCAGGAGGGCCAGAGCGTCTTCCGATGGACCACCACGAACCTCCACACGGCGGCCAAGGAGGCGTGCGAGCGCGCCGGCGTCGACCCTTCGGAGCTGGCGGCCTTCGTCCCGCACCAGGCCAACCTGCGTATCGTCGAGGCGATCGCCCGCAAGCTGAAGGCGGTCAACGCGGTCGTCGCCGACGACATCATCGAGGCCGGCAACACTTCGGCGGCCTCCATCCCGCTCGCCCTGTCCCGGCTCATCGAGCGGGGTGACGTGCCGTCCGGCGCGCCCGCCCTGCTGATCGGGTTCGGCGCCGGGATGACGTACGCGGCCCAGGTGGTCGAGATCCCCTAGGGCCGCTTCACACGTACCCATCCGGTACGACCAGTGAGTTCAACCGATCAAGAGGAGTAAGAGCACCATGGCATTGTCCGACCAGGAGATCCTCAGCGGCCTCGGCGACATCATCGAAGAGATCGCGGGCGTTCCGGCCGCCGACGTCACCCCCGAGAAGTCCTTCGTCGACGACCTCGACATCGACTCGCTGTCGATGGTGGAGATCGCCGTCGCCGCACAGGACCAGTTCGGCGTCGAGATCCCCGACGACGAGCTGAAGAACCTCAAGACCGTCAAGGACGTCGTCGTCTACGTGCAGGGCAAGGGCGTCTCTGCCTGAAAGCGCCCGTTGACGAAGCCACCAAAGGGAGAGCGTGACCGAATGAGTACCTCCGTCGTCGTAACCGGACTGGGCGCGACCACGCCACTCGGCGGCGACGTGGCGTCGACCTGGTCCGCTCTGCTCGCGGGCCGTTCCGGCGTCAAGTCGATCGAGGCGGACTGGGCCAAGGACCTGCCGGTGAGGATCGCCGCGACCATCGCGGTGGAGCCCTCCGAGGTCCTGCCCAGGCACCGGCTGCGCCGTCTCGACCGGTGCCAGCAGTTCGCCCTCATCGCCGCGCACGAGGCCTGGCGTGACGCCGGCTTCGCGTTCGGCGACGAGGAAGCGGCGGAAGGCTTCCGGGTCGACGGCGACCGGCTCGGCGCCGTCGTGTCCAGCGGGATCGGGGGCATCATCACCACCCTCGACAGCTACGACACGCTGCGCGAAAAGGGCTGGAAGCGCGTCTCGCCGTTCGCCGTGCCGATGCTGATGCCCAACGGCGCGGCCGGCCAGGTGAGCATCGAGTTCGGCGCCAAGGCGGGGGCGCACGCGCTGGCGAGCGCCTGTGCGTCCAGCGCCGAGGCCATCGGCTACGGCATCGACATGATCCGTGCCGGCCGCGCCGACGTCGTCATCGCGGGTGGCACGGAGGCGGCGATTCACCAGCTCAACCTCGCCGCCTTCGCGTCGATGCGCGCCATGTCGACGCGCAACGACGAGCCGGAGCGTGCCTCGCGGCCCTACGACAAGAACCGCGACGGATTCGTGCTCGGTGAGGGTTCCGGCATCGTCATCCTCGAGTCGGAGGAGCACGCACGGGCGCGCGGCGCGCGGATCTACGCCGTCGCCGCCGGCGTCGGCTACTCCGCCGACGCCAATGACATCGTCCAGAACGACGCGGACGGCATGGCGAAGGCGATGGGCCGGGCACTGACCGACGCGGGCCTCGAGCCCTCGGACATCGTGCACATCAACGCGCACGGCACGTCCACGCCGATCGGTGACGTCGGCGAGATCAAGGCGATCAAGAAGGCGCTCGGTGAAGCGGCCGGACGGATCGTCGTGACGAGCACCAAGTCGATGACCGGGCACCTGCTCGGCGGCACCGGCGCGGTCGAGTCGATCGCCACATTGCTCGCGCTCAGGGAGGGCCTCGTACCCCCGACCATCAACATCGACGATCTCGACGACGAAGTCGACCTCGACATCGCCCAGGGGGAGCCGAGGAAGCTGCCCGGCGGCCCCGCGGCCGCCCTGAACAATTCGTTCGGCTTCGGTGGCCACAACGTGTGCGTCGCCTTTAGGAGGCATCAGTCGTGACCGTTGTCGACAGTCGTACCCCCGCTTCGGCGGCTGACGGGCTTCCGGCGCAGCAGCCTTCGCCGGAAGAGGTCGCGCCGCCGGACCCGCGTGATCCCCGCGTACGCCTCGAGGCGCTGTTCGACGAGGGGTCGCTGCGGCCTCTCACCGAAGCGGACGACAGCGGCGCTCTCGCGGGCGTCGGCCGGATCGAGGGCATGCCCGTCGTGGCGTTCGCCAGCGACCCGCGCATCCAGGGCGGCGCCATGGGCTCGGCCGGCTGCGAGCACATCGTGCACGCGTACGACCACGCGGTGCGCGAGCGGCTGCCCATCATCGGCCTGTGGCACTCCGGCGGGGCCCGCCTCGCCGAAGGCGTCGAGTCGCTGCACGGCGTCGGCCTGATCTTCAAGGCGATGACCCACGCCTCCGGCGTGGTGCCGCAGATCTCGGTCGTGCTCGGCGCCGCCGCCGGCGGAGCCGCGTACGGCCCGGCGCT
>JAOPYG010000438.1 GCA_025964685.1 Actinoallomurus sp.
TTGTCCATTACGTCGGTGGTGAGGGTGACGTCGACGGCGTCGAGTTGTGATTCGAGCTGTTCCATCGTGCGCGGTCCGATGATCGGTGCGGTCACCGCGGGGTGCTGCAGCACGAAGGCCAGTGCCAGGTGGACCAGGGACATGCCGGCGTTCTCGGCCAGCACCGCCAGCGCATCAGCGGCTTCCAGCTTGCGCTGGTTGTCCGGATCGGACAGGTCGTAGCGGGCCGGCATGCGTTCGGCACGATGCGAGGTCGGTGCCTGCTGCCCTTTGCGGTAGCGGCCGGTCAGCCATCCGCCGGCCAGCGGGCTCCACGGCAGGACACCCATGTCGTACTGCTGGGTCACCGGCAGCAGGTCCGCCTCGATTCCGCGGACCAGGATCGAGTACGGCGGCTGCTCGGTGACGAACGGACTGAGCCCGCGATCCCGCGCGGTCCACTGCGCCTCGACGATCTGGTGGGCCGGGAAGGTCGAGGAACCGAACGCGCGGATCTTGCCCTGGCGCTGCAGGTCGGTCAGTGCCGAGAGGGTCTCCTCGACCGCGGTGTCCCGGTCCGGCCGGTGCACCTGGTAGAGGTCGATCCAGTCCGTGCCCAGACGGCGCAGGCTGTTCTCCACCTCCTGGATGATCCAGCGCCGCGAGTTGCCGCGTTTGTTCGGATCGGCCCCGGGTCGGCCCATGGCCACATCCATTGGGCCGTGGAACTTCGTCGCCAGGATGACATCGTCGCGGCGGCCGTTCGCCAGTGCTTTGCCGACGATGACCTCCGATTCGCCCTGGGAGTAAACGTCAGCGGTGTCGATGAAGTTGATTCCGGCGTCCAGCGCACGGTGGATGATCTTGATCGAGGTGTCGTGGTCCGGTTCGCCCCACGCGCCGAACATCATCGCTCCCAGGCACAGCGGGCTGACCTGCATACCGGTACGTCCAAGGCTGCGGTAATCCATAGACCGACCGTAATCGCCGTGGTGCATGCCCGCGTGCCGGGGGGTACCTGACTCCTCCAGCGGTCCGCATCGGTGTGGAACCACCGAGGACGGGCCCAGCGCTGGGCGGGCTTCTTCACAGTCTTGGCCGCGCACTACGTCTGCGAAACGCGCGATGAGTACGGTGGCGTCCAGGTCCAGGACCGTTCACCCGTCCTGTGGCGATGTTCCCGGCGTGCTGCCACACCGCGCTGGCGGCCGGATGCTGGCACGGCAGTGGCTCCAGGAGACACACCGGAACGCACTCTTCTGCCGCGGAGCGGGGTATCACTGCTGATCTTGACGGACGGCGCTCATCTGCCGAGATGCGGATGTCTACCCGAACGACCGGCCACGGCTACTCCTGCGGCCAGGTCATGTCGGTTCGGGTCGGAGCATCGAATGTCAGGGTCAATGAGCTGCGGTAAGCGGCGGAACTGCCCTGAACGCGGGGGTGGTCGGGCGGCTCGATGTCCTCTGTCCAGACCTTCACTGCTCGGAAGCCGAACCCGTCCTGGTTCGCTGCCTCGGCACGGAACGAGATGCGTTGTCCTTGCACCAACTGCCGGTATCCATCTGTCGCAATGGCAGAGAGGTGCACCCAGCATCCGCCAGGCACGTCCGGCGCGTCGATGACACCCCAACCTTCGTCCGCATCAAATGTGCGCACTGAACCGACGCTCATCATCACTCCAGTCTGCATGACGCTTGCTGACATTCGCCCGCGCTCGTTCAGTCCGGATCAGCGTTTGGGCGACTCGCCGGCCTCATCGAGGTCGCTGAGGAGCGTGTCCGGCGTACGCATCCGCCACGCGTCGGTCAGGAGTTCCCTCAGACGTTCGACCGCGATCGGCGTGTGCAGAGGCTACGCGCTGGCAGCCGAACTGCGGATGAAGGGCACCTTCAGCACTCACCAGGTGTCGTCGGCGCGCAAGCTTACGGACGCGCTCTCCACGCTTATGGCCCTCCGTTGCCGCACTCACATGCCGCCGTCAGGGCGCGCGGGCGGGTGGACCGGACCGACCTGCGGAGGTGAGGCACCGACAACCTCACGGAGTGGGACGCTAGCCGGATGAGTGACGCCTCGTTGCCCGACAGCCTCACGCTGGATCAGGCATTCCGCGCCGCGTACTTTATGGTCGAGCAGTACGTCGCGCTTGAAGGCGAGCCAGATGTTGGACTGATTCTGTTCGAGCAGTACCTGCACTCCGACCCGGCCCGCTGGAAGGACTGGAAGTCAGCCGTCGGGCGCGCCATCGCGGAAGACGCATCGACCGATCCGCTTTCGGAGAACCTCGATCGAGACGGTTGAATCCCACGTTCGGCACGGGTATGTCGACAGTGTGGGACGGTTGCCACGCGGGTGGCGGCGGTCCGGCGTCAGCGGGCTTAGTCGTTGGCGATCATGCGGGGATCAAGTCAAGAGCCAGCGCGCGTTGACTGTGGCATGAGCGGGTACGGGACGTCGCTGCGCCGAGACGGTCGGCCGCGAGTGACGTAGGTGAGGGTCTTCCGCTGCCCGATCTTCCCGGTCGCCGGTCAGGGCTGGATGTTCTCCAGGTCCTCCAGAAGGCTGGGGTGCTTCGGCTCCCAGCCGAGCGCCTGCCGGGTGTGGGTGCTGGACGAGGGCTGGTCATTCGCGAAGATCGGGCCGAGAGGGCCGTAGGTCTCCGCTGGCACCGACTCGACCGGCAGGCCCAGCCGTCGGCCGATGACCGCGGCGATGTCACGCACCTTGTCTCCCTCGTCGGCCACGGCGTGCCAGGAGGTACCGGCTTCCGCCTGCTCGAGGGCGAGCCGGAAGAGGACTGCCGTGTCGAGCGCGTGCACGGCCGGCCAGCGTTGTGCGCCGTCGCCCGGGTAGCCGGATACTCCGGTCTGGCGTGCGATGTTGGTCAGCAAGCCGGCGAACCCGCCCGTGCCCTGGTTGTGAACCGTGCGCGGCATGCGTACGGCCGTGCTCCGGACCCCGCGCGAGGCCAAGCCCAGGACCGCCGTGACCGCTCGACCGCGACCACCGACCGGCCCGTCGGTCGGCAGCGGGTCGGCCTCGGTGGAGACGCGGCCCGGCGCATAGGGCGTACCCGAGACGGTGACGAAGGGGCGGTCGCTGCCGACGAGTTCCTCGCCGAGGGTCGCGAGGGCGGCACTTTCCTCGGCGACCGCCTTCGCGAGGGCGTCGGGGCTGCTGAAGTCGTTGGCGAATGCCAGGTGGATCACCCCGTCGGCCTGAGCAACGCCGGCGCGAAGGATGTCCAGGTCGGCGAGAGCTCCCCGGAGCGGCTCTGCGCCGGCCGCCTCGGCGGCCAGCGCGGACGCGTCGGAGCGGACGAGGGCGAGAACGGTGTGGCCGTTGCCGAGCAGTTCGGCGACGACGGCGGACCCGATCAGACCGGTGCCACCGGTGACGAAGACGCGCATGGAACTCTCCCGGAAGTGATGGGACTCTTGTCCCGTCACTCTAGCAGGGTGACGGGACAAGAGTCCCATCGCCCTATGATGGGCCCATGGGTCGGTGGGAACCAGGGGCGCGCGAACGCCTCGTCGTGGCTGCCGTCGACCTGTTCACCGAGCAGGGGTACGACGCCACGACGGTCGCGCAGATCGCCGAGCGTGCCGGGGTCACGAAAAGCACTTTCTTCCGGCACTTCCCCGATAAGCGCGAGCTGCTGGTGGCCGGGCAGGAGACGCTGAGTCGGCTGCTGGCCGAGGGGATCGCCGAGGCGCCCGGTAACGCCAGCCCGCTCGAGGCGGTCGCTGCCGGTCTCGAGCGCGCCGCGAGCGCGATGGGCCCCGTGAATCGCGAGCTCGCCCCTCGCCTGAAGGCGGCCGTCGCCGCCAGCGCCGAACTTCAAGAGCGGGACGCGCTCAAGAGCGTCAGCCTCGCGGCCGCGATGACAACCGCTCTGGTCGCCCGCGGCGTACCCGATCCGACCGCGGCTCTCGCGGGCGAGCTGGGCGTCCTCGCCTTCAAACGGGGGTTCGCCGAATGGT
>JAOPYG010000469.1 GCA_025964685.1 Actinoallomurus sp.
CGAAGAGGACGTCGAGTGGGAGCTCGGCCGCTTCTACGTACGCAGCGCCCCGGACCAGGGCGTGACCATCCAGGAGTGCGCGATGGCCGCGTACAGCAACATGCCCGACGGCATGGAGCCCGGCCTGGAGGGCAACGCCTACTACGACCCGCCCAACCTCACCTGGCCGTTCGCCTGCTACATCGCCACCGTCGAGGTCGACCCGGAGACCGGCGTGTGGGATGTGCTCAACATGGTCGCCGTGGACGACTGCGGCGTCCGCATCAACCCGATGGTCGTCGAGGGACAGATCATGGGCGGGCTGACCGAGGCGTACGCGATGGCCAGCATGCAGTTCATCACCTTCGACGCCGAGGGCAACTGCGTCGGCTCGAACTTCATGGACTACCTGCTGCCGACCGCGTGGGAGACACCGGGCTACGAGCTGCACGAGGTCGTGACCCCGTGCCCGCACCATCCGCTCGGCGCCAAGGGGGTCGGCGAGTGCGCGACCGTCGGCGGGCCGGCCGCGTTCGTCAACGCCGTACTGGACGCGATCAAGGACACCGGCGTGCGCAACATCGACATGCCGCTGCTCCCCGACCGGGTGTACGAGGCGCTCACGGAGCGCCACGACGTGTCCGGCGCGCCACCGGTGAAGGTGGATGAATGATGAGCGGACACTCCAGTGATCGGTGGGACGTCCTGGACCAGGCCGGCGAGCTGGCCCGGAGCGGTGAGGAGTTCGCGCTGGCCACCGTCGTGTGGCGGCAGGGCCCCTCGTCCGGGCAGCAGGGCTCGCGCGCGATCATCACCGCCTCCGGGCGGCTCAGCGGCTGGATCGGGGGCGCCTGCGCCGAGCCCGTCGTCGTCCGCGAGGCGCAGGAGGTGATCCGCACGGGGGAGGCACGGCTGCTCCTGCTCGGCGCGCCGGAGCAGTTCGGCGCGGCGGTGCCGGCCGGCATGGCCGTCGTCCCGATCTCCTGCCAGAGCGAGGGGGCACTGGAGATCTTCATCGAGCCGGTGATCCCCACCCTGCACCTGGTCGTCGTCGGCCGCTCGCCGATGGCGCACACGCTCGCCGACCTCGCCACGAGCCTGGGCTGGCGGGCCGACCTGCGCGACGGGCCGGACTTCTCCGGAAAGGACGTCGGCGCCCGGTCGATCGTCGTGATCGCCACTCAGGGGCACGGCGACGAGGAGGCCGTCGAGCAGGCGGTCGCGGCCTCTCCCGCCTTTGTCGGGCTGGTCGCCTCGGGGCGCCGGGGCGAGGCCGTGCTCGGCTACCTGGCCGACCGCGGCGTGCCGCGTGACGCGCTCGACCGGGTCCAGGTGCCGGTGGGACTGGACCTGGGCCACACCTCGCACCGCGAGATCGCGGTCGCGATCCTGGCGGAGCTGGTGCAGCTCCGCGCCGCCGGGGCACTGTCGTCCGGGCGTACCCCCGAAGCGACGACGAGCGAACCCGCCCAGGCGACCGACCCGGTGTGCGGGATGACGGTCGCCGCCGACCGGTGCGGCAACCCGGTCGAGCACGACGGCGTCACCTACTACTTCTGCTGCGTCGGCTGCCGCGACGCCTTCGAGAAGGATCCGGGCGCCTATGTCACCGCCGCCTACGCCCGCCAGGAGGCCTGAATGCTCATCAAAAGCGACTTCGAAGTCCCCGAGCCGCCGGACAAGGTGTGGCGGTTCTTCGACGACATTCCGGGAGTGGCGGCCTGCCTGCCGGGCGCCGAGCTGACCGACGACCTCGGCGACGACACCTACAAGGGCAACGTCTCCATCCGCATGGGACCGGTCCGGTTGCAGTTCGCCGGGAAGGCCGTGATCAAGGAACGCGACGACGCCGCGAAACGCATCGTGGTCGACGCGGCCGGCGCCGACGAGAAGGGCCGCGGTCAGGCTTCGATGTCGGTGACGGCGAACGTCGTCGCCACCGCGCGCGGCAGCAGGGTCGAGGTCGCCCAGGACCTCCAGCTCTCCGGCGCCGCCGCCCAGTACGGACGCGGCATGATCTCCGACGTCACCTCGGTCCTGATGCGCGACTTCGCGACGAACATGCAGAACCGCATCACGGCGATCGAGAAGGGCCTGTCGCCGGACCAGGTCAAGTCGGGCTCCGCCGGCGGTTTCACGATCGCCCTGCGCGCGATGCGGATGGCGCTGACCCGTGTGGCGCGCCGCTTCTTCGCGCCCTACCAACCAAACCGAGGCTGAGGAGGTCCGCTCATGGTGCTGTGGTGGATCGGCAACGCGGTGCTGTTGCTGGTAGTGGTGCCCGTACTCGTCGCGCTCCTCAACCGCGTGCTCGCGGCGCTGGAACGCATCCGCGGCGCCGCCGACGACATTCTGGCCGGTGGTGTAGCGCTGGCCGGCGAACTGGACGGCGTGCCCGAAGCGCTCGCCAAGACGGACCAGACCATCCATGACGTGGCCGTCGGCGCGACCCGGTACGCCGGGTCCGTCGGGAAACTGCTGAGCTGAAAGGAGAGCCCGCCATGCCCGCCGTCGCCTGGGTGACCCTGGTCATCACCGCATTGATCATCGCCGCTGCCGCGCTCGGACTGCTGCGAGTGATCTTCCATCTCAAGGCCGTGAGGCAGACGCTCGGCAACGTCATCGGAGGCGTCGCCGTCGTCGCGGACCGGACCCGTACGGTCCCCGAGGTCCTGCCATCGGTGAACGCCGAGCTCAAACCGGTCCGCGACTTCTGCGAATCAGTATGAGGGAGACAACGATGTCCACGGTGACCGCCGCCGCTAGCGGCTCGACCACGGGCTGGGCGATCGGCTACACGATCACGATCGTCGTCGTCCTGGTGGTCGTCGCCCTGGTCGTGCCGATCCTGCTGCTGGCCCGCTCGATCGGCACGCAGGCGAAGACGATCGACGACTCGCTGGGCGAGTCGGTCCGCAACACCGCCGCTCTGAAAGAGCTGACCACGACGATCGAGCATGCCGAGGTCATCGTCGCCGGGCTCGAACGCGGACGCACCAGGCTGGGAGGCTGACCATGACGGGTACGACCTTGGCGCTGACATCGACGCAGCGCGGCCTGTGGTGGGGGGCGATCATCGGCGGCTTCGTCATCGTGCTGGCGGTGGCGGCCCTGCTCACCATCCTCGTCGTGCTGGTGCGCACCATCGACCGCAGAGTCGTTCAGGTACGCGACACGCTGAAGGCCGCGGCGGCCAACACGGCCGACACGGCGCTGATCGCCCAGACTGGCAAGGGCGTGGACGCGGTACTGGCCGAAGGACTCAAGCACCACCTGTTCCTGGGCCGGGTGCTCGGCAAGGTGAGGATATGACGACCATGGTCGTGCTGTCGGTCATCGATATCGCCCTGCTGATCGCCGGGCTCGCG
>JAOPYG010000031.1 GCA_025964685.1 Actinoallomurus sp.
TCGGCCACTCGATGACGTAGGCCCAGCTCTGCAGATTTCCGCCCTGGGCACGCGTCAGCTGCCACCAGCCGGCCAGCAGGAAACACCCGATCAGCACAAGGGCGATCAGGTGGAGTGCCAGCCAGCCGAGAGTGAAGAACCGTCGCACGTACGTGAGCGTACCCGCGTCCCTCACGGCCCGTGCCTGACCCCCACCGCAGAGGCATAGATCACCCGGCGGCCACCTCCGGCGGCGGGCCCGTGTAGACGGCGCGGGGACGCAAGGGCGACTCGCGCGCGTACCCCTCGAGGGCGTGGGCCAGCCATCCCGCCGTACGGGCGACCGCGAAGACGGCCTCCCCCGCCCCACGGGTCATCCCTGCCACCGCCACGAGCGCCGCCAGGGCGAAGTCGACGTTGGCCTCCGGCAGCCGCCGGGCGCGTGCCTCGGCCAAGACCGCTTCCACGACGGCGAGACGCTCGTGTCCCGGAGCGGCGGCGCGCACGCTCCGAAGGAGGCACGTCGCACGGCCGTCTCCGCGCGGGTAGAGGGTTCCGCCGAAGCCGGGGAGCCGTTCGCCGCGCCGGAGACGCTCACCGATCACGCGGGCCGCCGTCCCGGGCTCGGTGATCTCGGCGAACAGCGCCTCCGCGCCCAGGGACGTGCCGCCGTGGAGCGTCCCGCCGAGGACGCCCAGCCCGGCGCCGACCGCGGCGTACGGATCCGCGCGCACGGACGCCGCGACCCGTACGGCGAACGTGGAGGCGGCCAGCTCATGGTCGGCGAGCAGGACGAGTGCGGTCCGGAGCGCGCCGACCAGCTCCGGGCGCGGTTCCGCGGTGGTCAGGCGGGACCACAGCCGGGCGGGGATCGAGGTCGCCGCCGGGTCCGGCGATGTCGCCGGTCCAGGCGGCAGCGATTCGACCATGCCGGCGATGAGGCCACGGCCGGCGGCGACCACCGCGGGCGGATCGAGGGTGAGGCGCGCCGGGTCGGCCGTCGCGAGCGCCACAGTGATCACCTGGAGGCGTTCGAGCGGCAGTGTGGCGTCGGGCAGGCCCGACTGCGCCGCGCGCGCGACGGCCACCGCAACCGGATCCGCCCGCCACGGCATGATCTCGGATGTTTCGGGGTCACCGGTCCACAGCCAGTGCGCGACGTCCTCGAACTCCGCCGAAGCGGCCAGGCGTAGGGCGTCGCGGCCCCGGTAGTACGGCCGGTCCTCGCCCAGCACGGTCAGCCGCGACTCGATGACCGTCTCGTGTCCGCCGGGCGGCCGCCGGGGACGGCCACGACGGGCCAGCTGCTCGATCTCGGCCGGATCGAACAGGCTCCGCCGTCCGTCCGCCGAGCGGCTCCGCCGCAGCACGCCGCGGCTCACGTAGGCGTACAGCGTCGCCGGCTTGACCCCAAGGCGCTCCGCGGCGCTCGCCGCGTCGATCCACCCACCGGTCGCCTCGCCCACGTGTCCTCCATTGATTTCGGTCAATGTTGATTCTTCCCCGCCTCCGCCGGCCGCCGCAACGCCGGGCCGGCGAGGGTGATGTCGGAATCTCGCGAGCGCGGGCCTTCACGCGGTTGATAGGAAGGAGGCATGGACGTCGCGATCGGAGCACTGGAGACCCCGCTGGGGACGCTGGCGTACGCCTGCACCCCCCTCGGCCTGTCGGGCTTGTCCTTCCACGACACGCCGCGCGACCGGGCGCGCCTGCGCGGCGGGCTGCCGGTCGTCGAGGCTCCGGACCGCACCGAGACCGTACGCGACCGGCTGGCCGCCTACTTCTCGGGCGCGAGCGCCGACTTCGGCCTGCCCATCGACTGGCGCGGCACCTCGGGCGTGCAGCGGGAGGTGCTGGAGAAGCTGTACGCCGGCGTGTCCTACGGCCGCACCGTGACGTACGGAGAGCTGGCGGAGCTCAGCGGCACCGGCGTCCCCGCACGGGCGATCGGCACGATCATGGGCTCGAACCCGATCCCCATCGTGGTCCCCTGCCATCGCGTGGTGGCCTCGGACGGCCTGGGCGGCTATAGCGGCGGAAGCGGCGTCGAGATCAAACGCTGGCTGCTCAGCCTCGAGGGCGCCATCCCCGCGACGCTCGACTGGGACCCCGTCAGCGGTCCCTGATCGGCCTACCCGCCCGCCGCGGTCGTCAGCGCGCCGAACGTCACCCCGGTGCGCTCCACCGAGACCTCCCACAGTCTGCGGCCCAGCTCGGGATCGGCGGCGCGTCGGAGAGTCCGTACCCGCGTGGGCGCGCCACGGCTCTGCCCCGGCCCGCGAGGGCCGTAGCACTGACCGCCCTCGACCTCGGCCGCCGTCGCGGCGTACAGCGACGGCCAGGCCCCGGCGGCGTCGGACTGACCGATCAGCGTGTTCAGTACGCCGAACAGCGCCTCGCCCGCCTTGCTGCCGTCCATGCGCGGGCCGGCCTGCTGGAGGTTGGTGGAGGCGTACCCCGGATGCGCCGCGACGCTGAGGAACGGCGCCCTGCGGTCGAGCTCCTTGGCGAACACCAGGTTGGCCAGCTTGGACTGGCTGTACACGGGCCACTTCCGGTAGCGGCGCTCGGCGTCGAGATTTCCGAAGTCGATGCGGCCCACCCAGTGCATCGCGCTCGTCAGGGTCACGACCCGCGCATCGGGGCGTTCGAGCAGGCCGGGCAGCAGCAGCCCGGTCAGGGCGAAGTGACCGAGGTGGTTGGTGCCGAACTGCAGCTCGAAGCCGTCCGCGGTCGTCCGGTGCGGCAGCGCCATCACACCGGCATTGTTGATCAAAAGATCGAGCGCCGACCCGTGCGTCTCCGCGAAGGCGCGCACCGACGCGAGATCGGCCAGATCGAGCGAGCCGAGGATGACGTCAGCGTCCGGCGCCGCCGCGCGGATGGTCGCGAGGGCCCTCTCCCCCCGTTCGGCGCTGCGGCAGGCGAGCACCACCGCCGCACCGTGACGGGCCAGCTCGAGCGCCGTCCACAGGCCGAGCCCGCTGTTCGCCCCGGTAACGATGGCCCGCTTTCCCCTGAGATCGGGAATCGCCTGAGTCGTCCACTTCGGCATTGCCCAGCCGCCTTTCTGGTGGTGCACATCGTAGACATTCGACCTACGAGATACCGCACGGTCGGCGAGTTCCCCGGGTTCCGGCCCGGACCTGCCGATAATAAGATCATGACGTCGCAGGTCATCGTCCCGCACCGGCCCGGTCCGCTCGTCGACGTCCCGGACGACAACGGTCCCGACGAGCCGCGCCCCCGCCTGATCGGAACGCCCGAGATGGTGCTCACCGTGGGTGGTGGCGGCCTGCTGGCCGCCGTCCTGCTCGCGGGCCTGCCGAGCTGGGTCAGCGTCGTCGCGGTGGCCTGCCTCGCCCTCGGACTCGCGCTGCCCGCTCACGCCGGGCTGCTGACCCTGATGCGCCGCCGCGCCGAACGGCGGCGCCGGGAGACCTTCGGCCGCGGCACGCTCCTGGTGCTGTCGGATCCGTCGGTGCGCCGCCTCGTCGCCGCGTACGCCCGGCTGGAACGCACGGCCGATGCCGGCATGGCCCGTGACGCCGGGCATCTCGCGCTCGCGGAGGTCGCCGGCATGCTGGGCGGCCGGGCCCCACAGGCGCTGGAACGGGACTTCATCACCTCCCGCGCGGAGGCCGTGTCGGCCCTCGCCGACCGGCTCGCCGAAGGTCCCGTGATGCCGGTCGAGCTCCTCGACGCCGACTCCCTCGCCCGTATCAGGGCCCTGCTCACCTGACCCACCCCGATCACCGGCGCCCGAGATCGCCGCGCCCGTCAGGACCGCGCCTCTCAGGACCACACGCCTCTCAGGACCAGAGGCCGGTCAGGGTCAGCGCCTCGTCCGGTGAGCCGGCCTCCAGCGGTCCCGGCACCGGCCTACCCGCGGCGTCGTACAGGCGCCAGCCGCCGAGCTGGACCACGGGGACACCGCCGCGCATGGCGTGTGCCAGCTCCGACAGCGTGCCCCACGATCCACCGACCACGATGACGGCGTCGGCCGAACCCACGAGCACGGCGTTGCGTGCCTGGCCCATGCCGGTGGCGATGGCCACGCTCAGGTCCGGGTGGGCGTCCGCGCGCCCGGCACCGGACAGAACCCCCACCACGAGGCCGCCGCCGGAACGGGCGCCCTCCGTCACCGCCCCCATCACGCCGGTGTAGCCGCCGCAGAGCACGACCGCGCCACGGGCGGCGAGCAGCCTGCCGACCGCGTACGCGTCGCGGCGTTCGGTCTCGGTGCAGTCGCGCGGACCGCAGACCGCGACCTGGATCAGGGAAGCGCTCGTTCGATCGCCTCGACGACCTCGCCGGAGTCGGGTTCGGTCTTCGGGGCGAAGCGGGCCGCGACCGTGCCGTCCGGGGCGACGAGGAACTTCTCGAAGTTCCAGCGGATGTCGCCGGAGTGGCCGGAGGTGTCCGGGGTGGTGACCAGGCCGGCGTACAGCGGATGCCGGCCGATGCCGTTGACCTCGACCTTCTCGGTCATCGGGAAGCCGACGCCGTAGGTCGCCGAGCAGAACTCCGCGATCTCCTCGGCCGTTCCGGGCTCCTGCTCCATGAACTGGTTACAGGGGACGCCCAGCACGGTGAACCCGCGGTCGCCGTAGGTGTCCTGGAGCCGCTGCAGCCCTTCGTACTGGGGCGTGAGCCCGCACTTGGAGGCGACGTTGACCACGAGCACCGCCTTGCCGCGGTATTGGGCCAGATCGGCCGGTCCACCCTGCAGGCGTTCGATGTTTACGTCATAGATCGACACGAGGTCGATCCTAACCTCGGCCTTCGCGCGTTCCGCTTCTACATTGGGGTAATGGGCGACATCCTGGTCGGCACCGCGTCGTGGACCGACAAGACCCTGCTCGCGTCCGGCTGGTATCCGCCGGAGGTGAAGTCGGCCGAGGAACGCCTCAACTACTACGCGTCGCGGTTTCCGCTGGTGGAGGTCGACGCCACCTACTACGCGCCACCCGCGGAACGCACGGTGGGGTACTGGCGGGATCGCACGCCGGAGGGGTTCACGTTCAACGTGAAGGCGTTCTCGCTGCTCACCCAACATCCGACGCGCCCCGCCGCGCTGTACAAGGACCTGCGGGACAAGGTGCCGGACAAGAAGAACCTCTACGTTCGCGACGTGCCGGAGGCGGTCGCCGACGAGGTGTGGCAGCGGTTCCTCGACGCGCTGTGGCCGCTGCACGAGGCCGGCAAGCTGAAGGCGCTGCTCTTCCAGTTCCCCCCGTGGTTCCCCATCGGGCGGCGCAACAAGGAGTACATCCTGGAGGCCAAGCGGCGATGCGACCCGATGCGGATCTGCGTGGAGTTCCGCAACAAGACCTGGATGAGCGAGGAGAACCAGGAGGAGACGCTGGACTTCCTGACCAGGTACGCCGTGCCGTACGTCAGCGTGGACATGCCGCAGGGGCACACCTCGTCGATCCCGCCGGTGTTCGCCGCCACGTCCGACCTGTCCGTCCTGCGGCTGCACGGCCATTCGGATAAATGGACGAGCAAGAACATCTACGAGCGTTTCGGCTACCTCTACTCCGAGAAGGAGCTGAAGGAACTCGCGCCGAAGGTCCGGGCCCTCGCCGAGAACGCCGAGACCACGCACGTGCTCTTCAACAACTGCTACCAGGACTACGCACAGCGCAACGCGGCACAGATGGCCGCGTTGCTCGCTGAGCTGGACTGAACCGTGACTACGGCAGATCGCTCACGAAACTGGACAGGGAGGTGGCGGCACCGGTGAGACCGCCGAGGGCGCCGTGGACGACGTTCGCCGCCTTGTGCGGCTGGCTGACCAGATAGAACGCCAGGAACCCCAAGGCTCCCCATTTGCCGACCTTCTTCATATTTGGTCACTCCTCGTATCGATCTAGATACAGAGAGTAACTTCCCCGCCGGGCGCTCCGACAGCACCGACGCCCCGCAAATCAGCTGTCACAAACGGCAAAGGATTCGAAAGGGGCAGCTCTCGGCAGGCGGCGTCAGCCGGACGATCGCAGGCTCTTGGGCACCGGCTGGTCCTCGCGAAGGGCACGGAACAGCTCCGGCGCGCGCGTGGTGCTCCAGGTGATGTACTCGCCGACGCCCGCCGCCGACCCCGTGCCGCCGACCGGCACCGTCGTCGTCAGGCCGTCGCCCTTGGTCAGGCCGCGCATCGCCCAGGCGAAGCCCGCCACGTTGTAGAGGTGGTCGCCCTGGTCCACGCTGAAGTCGTCGGTGGAGCGCAGCGCGAACGGGATGATGCGGAACGGGTTCAGGAACGTCGTGGGACTCGTCGCCTTGTGCGTCAGCGCGGCCAGGAACTTGCGCTGGTTCTGCACGCGCTGCAGGTCGGCGGTGGCGAACGCCCGGCTGCGGACGAAGCCGAGGGCCTGCCCGCCCTTGAGCGTCTGGCAGCCCGGGGCCAGGTTGATGCCGGCCTTGGGGTCCTTCATCCGCTGCGGGATGCACATGTTCACACCGCCGACGGCGTCGACCATGCCGACGAACCCGCCAAAGCCGATCTCCGCGTAGTGGTCGATGTGGATCTTCGTCGCCTGCTCGACCGTACGGACCAGGAGCTTGGGGCCGCCGAAGGCGAACGCGGCGTTGAGCTTGTTCGAGCCGTAGCCGGGGATCGGCACGTACGAGTCGCGCGGGAGGCTGACCAGTGTCGTGCCGTGGTCACCGATGTGCAGCAGCATCATCGTGTCGGTACGGCGGCCGGCGGCCTTGCCGGTGGAGAAGTCCTTGCGCTGCTTGGCCGAGAGCCCCGCGCGGCTGTCGGAGCCGACCACGAGCCAGTTGGTGCCCGGGGTGTCGGCGGGCCGTCCGTTGTAGTCGGAGAACACGTCGATGCGGTGCAGCCGTGAGTCGAGGTAGAAGTACACGCCGATCACGAGCAGGAGCAGCACGAGGACGACGATCAGAGCGGTGCGCCCACGGCGGTGCCGCCGCCGGCCTCGCTCGTACGCCCCTCGCTCACCGGCACCGGCACTGCCACCGGCGTACGGCGCCGAGGCGCTTCGCCCGTGATCCGCCCAATCGCTCATGGCAGCCACCGTAGAGGGTGGCACCAAATGGGCGCGTCAGCTCCGGGAGTGATTCCGCGGCACGGCGCGTCATCCCGGCGACCGGCGTGCGGTCACACCGCAGAGGTACCGATCAGCCCCTTGCGGGTCACCCGTGCGGCCAGCTCCTCCTCCGGAAGCTCGCCCTCGGGCCGCCGCGGCACCACCAGATAGCGCGTCTCGGCGCTCGCGTCCCAGACCACGATCTCCACCTCGTCGGGCAGGCGAAGGCCGAACTCGGCCAGCACGGCCCGTGGTTCGCGTACGACGCGGGACCGGTAGGCGAAGCTCCGGTACCAGCCCGGCGAGGGACCGAGCAGCGTCACCGGATAGCACGAGCACAACGTGCAGACGACGACGTTGTGCAGCGTCGGGGTGTTCTCCACGGCACAGAGCCGGTAGCCGTTCGTCGCGAAGCCCAGCGAGCCCGCGGCGGTGTTCGCGTCGGCCAGCAGCGCCTCGCGGTAGTCCGGGTCGGTCCACGCGCGGGCCACCATGCGGGCACCGTTGACCGGGGAGGCGCCGTCCAGCAGCTCGTCGAGGAGCGCGTCCAGCTCGTCGCCGGTGGTCAGGCCGGCGGCGATCACACGCTCCTCCAGCCTGCGCACCCGCGCCGCGACGGGCAGTTCGTCATGGCTCATCGGTGGAGACCTCCTCGAGATAGGACTCCCAGAGATCGACGGTGACCGTGTGGGAACCCGTGCCCCACAGGTCACGGGCCGGGAACCGGACGGTGTAGACGGCCTCGACGCGCGGCGGCGCGATGCCTCGGGCCGAGTCGTCGGGCAGCGGCCACTCCCCCTGCCGCTCCACGATCTCGCCGACGTGACCGCGGACATAGCGGGGCACGCGAGTGTGGTGGTCGGGATCGGTGGGCCGCGCGCGTACGAGGGTGCCGGGCCGGTAGGTCATGCCCGGCCCTTCTCGGCCAGGATCGTCTCGATCGCGATCAGCCAGCGCTCGTAGTAGGAGGCGGACAGGTACACCTTCGGAGGGATCCGTTCGATCGCGTCGCGGAGCTCGTCGAGGTTGAACACCCCGGCCCGCCGCAGCGCACGGCTCAGCGCGTAGACCCGGGCCTCCCAGTCGGCCTGGAACGGCGCGCCGTCATCGCCGGTGGGAACGGGCCCGAAGCCGGTCTGGCCTCCCATGTCGTGCACTCTGCTCACACTGCCGACGCTAACCCAGCCCGCGCGGCGCGGGAAGGCCGCGCGGTCTGGTTGGGTGGGAGCATGGCGGATGATCTGGAGAACTTGACGTCCAAGGAGCTGCACGACCGCGCCGTCGAACGCGCCGTGCGCCATCTCGACGTCGGATTCCTGTGGCGGCTGACCCGGGCGATCCCGGCGGCGCAGGCGGCCGCGGGCCACCCCGACCAGGCCGAGGCCGATGTCTCCCACCTGTCGGCGATCGTCAACGAGCTGGTGCACTCCGGCGGAGGCGAGGTCGCCGACGCGCTGCGGCCGCTCTACATCGAGTACCTCAGCGACTGACCTAGGGCCTGTTATGGAGTGAGGTGAGCGGCTAGCCGGCCTGGTGGGCGATCTGGATCAGGTTGCCGCAGGTGTCGTCGAGCACGGCCGTGGTCACCGGGCCCATGTCGACGGGCTCCTGGGTGAAGCGCACGCCGAGGCCGCGCAGTCGCTCGTACTCGGCCTTGACGTCGTCGACGGCGAATGAGGTGTACGGGATGCCGTCGGCGACCAGCGCCTCTTTGAACGGCTTCACCGCCGGGTGGCTGCTGGGTTCGAGTACCAGTTCGGTGCCGTC
>JAOPYG010000066.1 GCA_025964685.1 Actinoallomurus sp.
TTTCAGAAGATCATCGATCTTCACGTAAAGTGCGGTAGCGAGGGTGTCTAGATCGGTCGTCACAACCTGATCTTGGACACCCTCGCTACGTCTACGCACCAAGACCCCTTGGAATCAATCATCTAGGCGGCCCGCCGGTCGAGGACCTCGGCGAGCAAGGCGGCGAGTTCGGGGTCGCAGTGGTGCTGATCGGCCCAGTCGTGGGCTTGGTCGAGGCGTTCGGTGATGAGGGTCTCGGTGCAGCGTTCGCACACCGCGACGTACGCCTCCCGTCCCTCGTCCCACTCGACGGAGACGGGGCCGTCCTGGTCAGGACGAGCGGGGACGGGACGAGCAGCGCGGGGACGAAGCGGGACGATCTTGGCGTTCGCCATTAGCGGTCTCCTGGTTTTGGGCATGCGTCGGGTAAGGACTTGGCGCGAAGACCCGCGCCAGAGCGG
Organism: Actinoallomurus sp.; assembly: GCA_025964685.1. Classification (GTDB taxonomy): domain Bacteria; phylum Actinomycetota; class Actinomycetes; order Streptosporangiales; family Streptosporangiaceae; genus Actinoallomurus. The sequence goes on from JAOPYG010000066.1 coordinate 441, forward strand.
TTGGATTCGGGTTATGCGGCCAGAGGCTCGGCGGCCTGGCCGCCGGTTGCCGGCCCCGTAGCGGTCAGCTCGGACCAGCCGGGGGAGAGGTGAGAGAAGCGGTGGGCAGCGGCCTCGGCTTCTTCTTCGCTCACGTAGACCGAGCGGGCGCGATGCCAGCTTCCGTCTTGTCCGGCGATCACGGCGACGCCGGGTGTCTCAGCCGCGATGGCTCGGGCGGCGTCGAGGGCGTCGGGGTCCATGTCGCCGAGGGTCATGTTGGCGGTTTCGGGATCGTTGACGCGGTGGCAGATGCGGCCAGAGAGTTGCGAGCGGAGTGCGGTCACGCCAGGCCCGAGGTCGGAACCGATGCGCTGCCCGCACACGACCAGGTAGACCCCGAAGGCACGGCCGAGCTGCGCGACCCGTAGTAGCGCGGTCGCGGTCTTGGAGACCTCGTCCTTCTCGCGCTTGTCCGCCATCAGGAACAGCTCGGCGACCTCGTCGACCAGGACCACGATCGGCATTGGCTGAAGGTGATCAGGAAGCCGCCAGATGTTCCGTGCACCGTGCGTGCGGCAGAGCGCCATCCGGTCCGTGACGATCCGGACGAGGTCATCGAGAAGGCCGACACACTCTCCGCGCGTGGTGGCCAGCGCTGACAGCCGCGGAGCGTACGGAGTGAACTCCACGCCGCCCTTGAGGTCGAGACCGACCAGGGCGACCGGCTGTGGCGCGAGGCCCTTGATGATCGCGTTGGCCAGGTTGGACTTTCCCGATTGGGTTGCCCCGGCGTTGAGCCAGTGCGGCACCGTGCGGAAGTCGATGATCCACGGCTGTCCGTTCTCGAGCATGCCGGGCCGTACGGTCAGCAGCTCGCCGGTCTCCGGGGCAACGTCGACCACGGTGAGCGGATCGCGCATGGTAGCCAGCAGCTGCACACGACCAGGCTTGGAGGCGATCACGCGGACGGCGTGGACCCGCCAGGCGTGCGCGAGGCGCTCGCCTACTTTCACGTAGTCGTCGGGCACCTGACCGTCGTGCAGCTTGACCCATACCCGCCAGCCGAGCGGCGTCGGCCGCAGCAGCCGCAGCCGCGGAGCCTTCTCGACTTGCACGCTCCGGACCCGCCGCCGCTGGACCATCACCGCTGACGCGTCTTTGGCCGATCGCGAGACGGAGCCGGCCAGTGGGACAGCGTCGAGGGTGAGGCGCCAGCGGCGACGCTTCCGGGCCAGGTCGCAGCCCGAGGCGACGTGTGTCCAGGTCAGGTAGACCAATGTGGCTTTGATAGGGAACTCGACGGCATACCAGAAGGATCGAGGCGCCCGTTTGCGCCACGCCCAGCCCCCGGCCGCAAGAGCGGCCAGGGCGCCGAGCGCGACGAGCATCGTCGTGTAGTTCACGGTCGAGGTCCTCAGGCCGCTGCCTGCTCGGCAATGGGCCGGATGGAGCCGGCCCGGTAGGCGATGCCCCAGCGCATCTCGCCGCCCCGGGTCTGCTCCCAGACGAACCCGACCAGCCCGACCGGTTCGACGACCTGGCCGACCGTGACGTCGGGGTCACCGGAGACATTGACATTGATCAGCTCGACTCGGCCAGAGTCGATCTCGGCCGCTGACAGGCCGACCTGGAACACGGTGTGGCCCTGCTTGTCGACCTTCACTTCGCCGGTGTCCTTGTTCACCAGACGCGGGCGCGGCACGGCCACGCAGACGAAGCTGAGCCGGTTGGTGTCGACGGGAATCGGAATGTTGCGCATGCAAAACCCCACTCGTGACGGACCCGCGTACGGGTCGCTGTCGGATACGAGAGAGGCGCCCATCAGGGCGAACGCGAGATAGCATCGAAAGCGCCAACTAAGCGGTGCTTACCGCGTTCGGCCTGGGCGGGTGCCTCCCGCTCAGGCCGCTTTCTTTTGCGGCCTGTCCGCCAACCGCTGTCTCACGCGGTCGGCGTACGTGGTGTGGTCGCTCCCTCCTTGTGGGCGGTGTTGACCTTGCGCCACGTACGCTAGTCGCACTCCAAGTACGTGTCTAGTACTTCAAGTATCAGGACACGTACTTTTTCTACGCGGACACTCTTTGGGCCAGCTCACGCAGCTCTTGGCTGGGGGGATTCTGCATCGTGAGCAGGTCAGCGACGAGCTGACGCACCAGGGGATGGGCGCGAAGCTGCTCGGGCGTGATCTCCTCGCCCCGACGCAGGGTGGCAACGGCTTCATTGACGTCACGACGCTGCGCGTGCGCACGGGCGACGTCGATGAGCATGCGGCCTTGGCGTTCGGCCGACAGCCCGGAGGCGTCCACTTGCTCGGCGGCTCGCAGGGCCCGGCCGGCGTCGCTGAGTTCGACCGCCACGGCGATCTCGTGCAGCCCGACGTTCGCGGGCCCGAACTCGGTGTTGTAGTCGTTCCGGCCTTCGCCGAGCCGTTCGGCGATCGCTCGCGCCCGGTCCAGGTGCGCGTAAGCGGCCTCGCCATCGTTCGTGCGCGAGGCGGTCATGGCACGTTGCAAGGTGAGCCCGCCCCACAGCGACATGGCCTCGGGCTGTCCCTCGTCGGCCAGTCGCCACAGGGCGTCCGCCGCCGTACGAGCGGTCTCCTCCGCCTGGTCGTAGTGCTTGGCGCCGAGGAAGACGAAGCCAAGCCGGAATGCGCCCGCGGCCACCAGTAGGGGAGCGTCGGCCCGCTCGGCCGCGGCCATCGATCGGTCGGCGGCGATCCAGGCGGCTTCGGGCTCGGCGAGTTTTGTGAGCGCGGCTGAACAAGCCTGGTAGGCCGCGGACAGGAGCTTGAACAGCTCGGCGCGTTCCTCCTGCTGCACTGCCCTCGCGGCCGACTCAAGCTGCGGTACGAGGTCGCGCAGGAGTTCGGTCAGCTCGGTGTAGCGGCCGGCGTGCGTCAGCTCCCACGCCGTATCGACCTTCCCTCGAAGCGCCGCAGGGTCGGGGGTGAGCTGGCCGCTGAGCATGGCGCGCAGGGCGTGCGCGCCGGACAGGACCAGCCGAAGGCCGGTCGCCTCGGGTGGTTCGTCGGTCGCTGCCGCGACGACGGGTGCCTCGGCCGCGAGTTCGGCGAGTGGTACGTCGAGCGCCTGGGCGACGGTCTCCAGGACTGACATCCGATCGACCTTGCGAACGCCGCGTTCGACCTGCGATACCCACGCCACGGACCGATCGATCTGCCGGGCAAGTTCCGGTTGAGACAGGCCACGCCGGCGTCGATGCTGAGCGATCTTGCGCCCGAGCGCTTCCTGATACTCGGTACTCACCCGGCTGTTCCTTTGCCAGTCAGGAGCGTCAGCCAGTCGACCTCGGTAGCCGACAGGTACTGCCCACGCTCGTCGAGGAACTTCTTCGTGTGCCCTTGCTCCTCGTGCGCGTCGAACGCGGCACGGTCGCGGTAGAGCTCGTAGAAGA
>JAOPYG010000105.1 GCA_025964685.1 Actinoallomurus sp.
GCCGGTGCTGGTCGAACGGCTGCGCGAGCTCGGCTGCGAGGTCGACGGCCACCTACGACCAGGTCGAGGAGTGCTGGGAGGTTCTGGAGGACGCCGGGATCGCCGACGACGTGATCCCGATCACCTACATGAACTCCTCGGCCGACATCAAGGCCTTCGTGGGCCGGCACGGCGGCGTCGTCTGCACGTCGTCCAACGCCAAGCGCGCACTCGAATGGGCCTACGCGCGGGGTTCGAAGGTCCTGTTCCTGCCCGACCAGCACCTCGGCCGCAACACCGCCGTCCTGGAGATGGGGCTGTCGCTGGAAGACTGCGTCATCTACAGCCCCAACCGCCCCGACGGCGGCCTGACGACGGGCGAGCTGCGCGACGCGACCATGATCCTGTGGCGCGGGCACTGCTCGGTGCACGGCCGGTTCAGCCTCGACTCCGTGCAGGACGTACGGGCCCGGATCCCGGGCGTGAACGTACTCGTCCACCCCGAATGCCGTCACGAGGTCGTCCGCGCTGCCGACCAGGTCGGGTCGACGGAGTACATCATCAAGACGATCAACGAGGCTCCCGCAGGCTCGGCATGGGCGGTCGGCACCGAGCTGAACCTCGTACGACGCCTGGCCGAGCGCCACCCCGACAAGACGGTCGCCTACCTGGACAAGACCGTCTGCTTCTGCTCGACGATGAACCGCATCGACCTCCCGCACCTGGTGTGGTCCCTGGAGTCACTGGCGCGCGGTGAGGTCGTCAACCAGATCTCGGTGGACGAGGAGACCGCGCACTACGCCCGCGTCGCCCTCAACCAGATGCTCGCCCTGCCGTAGAGCCCTCATCGATGGCGAGGGCCTCCGATCCGGTGAACACTTTCACCGGATCGGAGGCCCTTGTCCTGTAGTTCTTGACCGTGCGCTCCGCGTATGCGTGGGAGCGGGACGTTGCCTAGAGGCCGGGGGCTCCCCAGACGGGGAACCAGCGGCTCAGGTCGCTCTCCACCGGCAAATCGGCGCCGACGGCGGCGCGGACCTGGAGTTCGAGTGCATTGTCGCGGCGTTCGCCCGAGCTCGGGGCGAACGGGTAGAACGTGCCTCGTTTGTAGAGGTACACCAGGCCGGTCCTGCGGCCGTCCGGGCCGGCGAAGGCGACGACCGAGCACAGCAGCTGCGGGCCGAAGCCGCCCGACTCCAGCGAGGAGTTCACCGCGTGGATGTCGGTGACGAGCCCTTCGAGGTCGGTGGGCTCGTGGCGGGTCGTCAGCCAGGTGTAGCCGTAGGAGTCGGTGGTCAGCTCGACCTTGGGCCCGTCGCGGGCGTCGAGCAGCTCGCGTACGTCGCTTTCGATCTGGGCGAACGCCGCGCCCTCGGCGGCGCGGAAGCAGACCGCGCCCTCCCCGGTGGGCTTGAGGCCGGCGGCGGCCTCCAAGGTGATCGCGGCCGTGGGCAGCGCGAACAGCCGGTCGAGGTCGGGCTTCTTCGGCTTCGAACGGCCGAGCAGCGCGTCGAGGAATCCCACGTCACACGCCCCGGCCCAGCTGGGCCGAGATCGACGCGAGCTGCTCCAGCCGCTTGTCCAGCGACGGGTGGGTGGAGAAGAGCGTGGAGATGCTGAACCCCTTGGAGAACGCGGGCGCGAAGTAGAAGGCGTTGAACGGCTCGGCCGCCCGGAGGTCCTTGGTCGGGATGCGGGCCATCTCGCCGGTCACCTTGGTCAGCGCGCTGGCCAGAGCCGACGGCCGGCCGGTCAGCACGGCGGCGGAGCGGTCGGCGGACAGCTCGCGGTAGCGCGACAGCGCCCTGGTGAGCATGAAGCTGACCGCGTAGACGGCCGCGCTCACCCCGATGACGACCAGCAGCACCATCGCCGTGCTCTGGTCGTTGTTGTTGCGGTTGCGGTCGCTGAACCCGCCGAACAGCCCCCACTGGAGGCCGAACCGGGTGAGCAGACCGGCCAGGATGCCGAGGAACGACGCGATCGTCATCACGGCGACGTCGCGGTGGGCGACGTGCGCGAGCTCGTGCGCGAGCACCCCCTCCAGCTCGGTGGTGTCGAGCCGGCGGAGGAGCCCTGTCGTGACGCAGACGACCGCGTTGTTCTGGTTGCGGCCGGTGGCGAAGGCGTTCGGCACGTCCGTGTCGGCCACCGCCACCCGCGGCTTCGGCATGTCGCTCATCGCGCAGATGCGGTCGATGACCCCGTGCAGCTCCGGCGCCTCCTGCTCGGAGACCACTTTCCCGTGCATCGCGAACAGCGCGAGCTTGTCGGAGAAGAAATACTGGACCAGCAGGAAGCCCACCGCGATGAGGAGGATGAACACCCATAGCCTGGGCACGAAGACGATGAAGAAACCGACAAAGACAACGTAAAGCAGCCCCAGCAGGAACATCGTCACCAGCATGCGCGCCGTGAGCCCTCGATCTGGTGCGAAACGAGACCGCGCCATCATGCCCCTCCTACCCCGCGTGCAGTTAACCCTTAGAACGCCGAAGCACCGCGTGAAGTGCCAGCTCAGTCCGGAATCAATCCCGCGTCGCCGAGCATCGCGCGTACTTCCTCCATCGTGGCGTCGGCCGGCGGAAGGATGAGCTCGGACGGAGCGAGGTCCGCGTCGGGCAGGGTCTCGCCCAGGGTGCGGACCTGCTCCAGCAGCGCGTGCAGCGCGCTGCGGAACTTCTCCTCGTCGCCGGAGTCGATCGCCGTCTCCAGCTCGCTGTCGAGGGCGTTGAGCGCGGAAAGGTCACCCTCGGCGACGTCGAGCTGCCCCTCGCCCATGATCCGGACGATCACTGGCCCTCCCGCGGCTGCTGCTGCGCCTGCTGTTGCGGCTGGCCCTGCGGCTGTCCCGGCGCAGCGTCGAGCTGCTTGGGCGCGGGCGCCATGCCCAGCTCCGCCTTCATCTGCTCGAGCTCGAGATCGACCCCCGGTCCGGCGGCGCCGACACGGTCGAGCTCGGCCTGGATGTCATCACGCGGGCCGGAGTAGTCCTGGAGAGCGCCCGACTCGAGCAGCTCGTCGATGGCGCCGGCACGCGCCTTCATGTTCTCGGTCTTCTCCTCGGCGCGCTGGATCGCGAGGCCGACGTCGCCCATCTCCTCGGAGATGCCGGAGAACGCCTCGTTGATCTTGGTCTGCGCCTCGGCGGCGGTGTAGGTGGCCTTGATGGTCTCCTTGCGCGTACGGAACGAGTCGACCTTGGCCTGCAACCGCTGGGAGGCCAGCGTGAGCTTCTCCTCCTCGCCCTGCAGCTGCTGGTACTGCGTCCGCAAGTCACCCAGCTGGCCGTCGAGCCCGCCCCGCCGGGTCAGGGCCTCGCGCGCAAGATCCTCGCGCCCGACCTGGAGGGCCTTCTTGCCCTGGTCGGTGAGCTTGGCCTGCTGCTGCTCGAGCTGGTTGATCTGCAGCTCGAGCCGCTTGCGCGAGGTCGCCACATCGGCCACGCCACGGCGGACCTTCTGGAGCATCTCAAGCTGGCGCTGATACGAATAGTCAAGGGTCTCGCGAGGATCTTCCATTTTGTCCAACGCTTTGTTGGCCTTGGACTTGAAGATCATCGACATACGTTTCATCACGCTCATCGCGCGTGGCCGGTCCCTTCGTGCTGGTGCCTCTGCAAACGCTGCTGGGGTTAGCCACCACCCTACGCGTTAACGCTCAAGACAGTCATTATGTTCGCGTCCCGGCGCCGGTAGGCTGATCTGCGTGTTCCGACGCCGTTCCGATACAGCCACCGAAGAGTCGCCGCAGACCCCCGAGAGCGCCAAGCCCGGGGGCAAGGGCAAGCCCACGCCCAAACGCCGCGACGCCGAAAAGCGCAACCGCCAGCCGATAGCGGCCCCGCGCACCCGCAAAGAGGCCTACCGCCGGGAGCGCCAAGTCCGCGCCCGGACGGCCCGCGACCCCAAGCAGGTACGCGCGGGCATCGCCCGCGGCGACGAGCGCTATCTGCCTCGACGCGACAAAGGACCGGTGCGCAAGCTCGCCCGTGACTTCGTCGACTCCCGGCGCACGTTCGGCGAGTTCTTCATGTACCTCACGATCCTCATCGTCGTGGTGTCGATGATCGCGCCGCTGGCCGTGCGGATCTACCTGCAGTCGTTCGGCCTCCCGGTGATGCTGGCCGTGATCATCGTGGAGTCGTTCTGGATCTCCCGTCGCATCAAGAAGGTCGCCCGTGAGCGCTTCCCCGACGAGAGCACCCAGGGCGTCGCGATCTACGCGGTGACCCGGTCGATGCAGATCAGGAGGCTCCGGATGCCCCAGGCGCGTCTCAAGCCGGGCCAGAAGGCCGAGGTCTGACCTCGGGGTCACGCGCACCCGCGGCTAGGGTCTCGTGGCATGGAGTTTCGTCATCTCGGCCGTAGCGGCCTGAAGATCAGTGAGCTCGCCTACGGCAACTGGATCACCCACGGTTCCCAGGTCGAGGAGGAGGCCGCCGCCGCGTGCGTGCGCGCCGCCCTCGATGAGGGGATCACGACGTTCGACACCGCCGACGTCTACGCCGGCACCCGCGCGGAGGAGGTGCTCGGCCGCGCCCTCAAGGGCCGGCGCCGGGAGTCGCTGGAGATCTTCACCAAGGTCTACTGGCCGACGGGTGAGGGCAAGAACGACAGCGGCCTGTCCCGCAAGCACATCATGGAGTCGATCCACGGCTCCCTGCGTCGCCTGCAGACCGACTACGTCGACCTGTACCAGGCGCACCGGTACGACCACGAGACGCCGCTCGAGGAGACGCTGAAGGCGTTCGACGACCTCGTACGCCAGGGCAAGGTCCTCTACGTCGGCGTGTCGGAGTGGCGCGCGGAGGAGATCGCCCGCGCGCTGAAGATCGCCGACGAGATGGGTTTCGACCGGATCGTGTCGAACCAGCCGCAGTACAGCATGCTGTGGCGCGTCATCGAGTCCGAGGTCGTGCCGCTGTCCGAGCAGGAGGGCATCGGGCAGGTCGTCTTCTCTCCGCTCGCCCAGGGTGTGCTGACCGGCAAGTACGTGCCCGGCCAGGCGCCGCCCGCGGGTTCGCGCGCGACCGACCCGGAGGGCGGTGCCGCCGTCATCAAGCGCCTCATGCGCGACGACGTGCTCGCACGGGTGCAGGAACTGCGGCCGGTCGCCGAGGACGCGGGCCTGTCGATGGCGCAGCTCGCGGTGGCGTGGGTCCTGCAGAACCCCAACGTCTCCGCCGCCATCATCGGCGCCACCCGCCCGGAGCAGGTTCGCGACAACGTACGGGCGGCCGGCGTACGGCTCGACCCTGAGCTGCTCAAGCGCATCGACGACGTCCTCGAGCCGATCCTCGAGCGCGACCCGGCCAAGACGATCAGCCCGCGGCAGCGTGCGTGAGTGACCCGCCGGCGTGACCCGCCGGGTCACGCCGGCGGATCGCCGTCTCCGCCCACCGCCCTGCGCCGTGTCCGGTCCGCGGTGTCCGCGTTCCCTCCGGTGATGCCGTCCGCGGGTGGCCGCTGTGCGCGCATCAGGTCCAGGACCATGCCCTTGAGGGTCCGCTGCCCGCGGTCCAGGTCGTCGGTCATCTTGGTGAGGTCCGCGGCCACGCGGTCGACCGCCCGCCGGGCGGAATCTCGTTCGCTGACCATCGTGGCGAGCAGGAGCGCCGTCAGCGCGACGGCGCTGTTGAACGTCTGGAGCGTGACCAGCCGGCCGAACACCCCGTGGTGGGCGAACGGGCCGACCCCTCTCGTCGCCGCCATGGCGGCGGCCAGCGCGACGATCAGTACGCACGGCACCGCTCCGGTGTGCCCGAAGCGCAAGGCTGCCCAGATCAGCGGCGGGAACACCAGGAACAGCAGGTCATAGGTGCTGGCGGTCACCGCGACCGTGAGAACGAGCGTGCCGCCGATCAGCGCCGCCAGCTCCAGCCACCGGACCGCGCTCAGGTCGCGGAAGCGGGCGGTGCGCAGCACCAGGAGGAACGGGACGATCACGAGGACGCCCATCATGTCGCCGGTCCACCACACCGACCACGTCTGCCAGTACTGCCCGGCAGGCGCCCCGCCCCCGAGGACCACCGCGGTGGCGCCGACCGTCGCGCTGATCATTGTGCTGCCGAAGGCGCCCAGGAAGATCAGCGCCACGGCGTCGCGCAGCCGATCCAGTTCGAGGTGGAAGCCGGCGCGTCCGAGCAGCAGATACGCGCACAACGGGGCGATCGTGTCGCCCACGGCGATCATCGCGACCGCCGGGATCGACGGCCCGAGCGGCAGGTTGACCACGAACGCCGCAAGGACGATCCCGGCGCACGTCCAGGGGCCGAAGAGCAGAAGACAGACGATCGCGACGCCGATCGGCAGCCACAGGGGCGCGATGTGGCCGTGCACGGCCGCCAGCCGGAGTCCCAGCTCGGCGGCCGCGTAGTACGCGGCGGCGGCGACGAGGATTCGCAGGATCACCGCGACTAGGTCGCGGTCCTTGCCGTGGCGCGCCGGATCTGCGGACGTGTCCTCCACAGCCTGGCCCCGGCCCCCCTGGCACCACCGCGGAAGCGGCGTGGCCACAACCTCACAGTACGCCCGCGCCTACGCGGGTGGGCCTGCCCATGACGCGCTCCGACCAGGCACGAGGCGCCGGAAATCAGGAGGCCGGAAGCGTCACCCCTCGGGAGGGTGCAGGCTCATCGGGCCGTACACCACGCGACCGTCCTCGAGCAGGCTGACCTGGTCGACGCCGGCCTCGACCAGCGCACGCCAGTTCTCTCCCACCCATGACTCGGCGTCGGCCTGCGTGGTCCAGGTCTCGTCGCCGACGCCGGGCGCGTCGGTCGCCGACCCGTCGGCCTTCTCGTACCGCCAGCTCCAGGGCATTGGTCTCCTCAGTGTCCTCACGCGTCGGTTCACCCGGCCGCGGTCAGGGTCTCATTCGTGGCAGGGCCGTGCCTTCACCTTCACCGTCGGCGTGCCGTACGGCACCGCTGTCAAGATCACGATATGACCTTCCCCCTCTGCTTTCCGGCGAAAGCGGGCCGCTGGGGGTTCGCTCATGATCTGCAGATTACTGGTGTGACCCGTTTTGACGAGGTCTCGGCGTCCGTGGTCAACTCGTCGGCAGCAGCACACGTGCCGACGTGGGGAAAGCCGGTCCGAATCCGGCGCTGACCCGCAACCGTGGGCCCGCGGCGTCTCCGGCCGCGGGCGAGCCGGATGCCCGCGCAGGCGCGAGCGGCTCCGTTGTTCCGTCGTGGTCCGCGGATGGGAGTCCGGGCGCGTGGAAGCACGGTGCGCCCGTCCCGCCGGGACCACGCACCTGAAAAGGCCCACAAAGCCCGGAAACGCTCAGAAAGGCGCCCATGCTCACGGCTCGATCCCGCCTCCTCACGGCCTTCGGGCTCATCGTGGGGCTCGTCCTCGCGCTCGCCGCCCCGGCTTCGGCGGACGCCACGGCGTTCTGGGGCTACTGGCAGGCCGGCGGTTCGAAGTGGGCCTTCGCCCAGACCGGCCCGGCCTCCACCCATCCCAAGGACGGCGCCGTGGAGGGCTGGCGGTTCGCCCGGTCGAGCGGTGACTCCGGCACGCCACCGCGCGTCGCGCCCGTGTTCGCCACGATCTGCGGCTCCACCGCGGCCACGACGGGCGCCAAGCGGGTCGCGGTCGTCATCGACTACGGCGCGGCGGCCGACGCCCCGTCCGGAGCAGCGCCGCCGGTCGCCAAGTCCGCCTGTGCCGTCGTGCCGCAGAACGCCACCGGCTCCGACGTCCTCGCGAAGGTGGCTCGTACCCAGGCGGACAAGTCCGGCCTGATCTGCGCCATCGACGCCTTCGGCACCTGTGCCGCGGCCTCCCCCGGCGCGTCGTCGTCGGCGGCGCCCGCGGCCAAGAAGAAGAGTGCCGGCTCGACCGCGCTCTCCGTCGGCATCGGCCTTCTGCTCGTGCTCGCCGCCGGCGGCAGCATGATGGCCGTACGGCGCCGCGCCAACCAGTGAGCGGCCGTCCGCACCGGCTCGGCGCGTGGCCGGCCGGGCGAGCCCGGTGAGCACCGCACGCCGGCTGCACCCGGGCGCGTGGTGGCTGTGGGCACTCGGCCTCGCCACCGCCGCCATCCGTACGACCAGTCCCCTGCTCCTCCTGCTGATCATGGCGGTCACCGGCCTGGTCGTGGCGGTCCGGCGCACCGGCGACCCGTGGGCCGGCTCGTACGCGGTCTTCCTCCGCCTCGGAATCGTGGTGGTGATCGTCCGAGTCGTGTTCTGGGTGGTGTTCGCCGCCCAGGCCCCGGGCCCCGCGCTGTTCAGCCTGCCGTCCGTGACGCTGCCCTCGTGGCTCGCGGGCACGCGGATCGGCGGCCCGGTCACCGCGGACGGCCTGCGGGCCGGGCTCTACGACGGGCTGCGCCTCGCCGCCGTGCTCGTCTGCCTGGGCGCGGCGAACGCCCTCGCGAGCCCGAGCCGGCTGCTGAAGGCCGTTCCCGGCGCGCTGTACGAGATGGGAGTGGCCGTGGTCGTGGCGATGACGTTCGCGCCGCAGGCGGTGACGCACGTCCGGCGCGTACGTGCGGCCCACCGGCTGCGCGGCCGGCCGGACCGGGGGCTACGGGCGGTGCGCGGGCTGGTCATGCCGGTCATCGAGGGCGCGCTCGAGCGGTCGGTCGAGCTCGCGGCGGCGATGGACTCCCGCGGCTATGGGCGCGTCTCGGCGATCTCACCGGTGCGGCGGCGTGCCACGGCGACGCTGACCATCGCCGGGCTCCTCACCGTGTGCGTCGGGCTGTACGGGCTGCTGGGCCAGGGCGTCACGGCCGCCCTGGGCGCGCCGGCGCTCGTTCTCGGACTGGCCGCGGCGACGACGGGCCTGTGGCTGGGCGGCCGGCGCTCGCCGCGTACCCGCTACCGTCCCGACCCGTGGCGGTGGCCCGAGTGGCTCGTCTCGGTCTGCGGGCTCGCGGCGGCCGCAGCGACGGCCGGTGGAGCGCCTGAGACGGGCACGCCCCTGCTCCCGGCCGCCGCCCTGGTGCTCGCCCTCGCCGCCGCACTCCTCTCTTCCCCCTCAGTGCGCCGGGAGCCCGCGTGATCCGCTTCGAACGGGCCGGCTTCCGGTACGCCGAGGAGGCCGCGCCGGTGCTCGCCGAGGTCGACCTGGAGATCGACGAAGGTGAGCTGTGCCTCGTCGTGGGCCGTACGGGAACCGGCAAGTCGACGCTGCTGCGGGCCGTGAACGGGCTGGTCCCCCATTTCACCGGGGGGATCTGGTCCGGTCGTCTCACCGTCGCCGGCCGGGACACCCGCGACCACGCGCCGCGCGATCTCGCCGACGTCGTCGGGTACGTCGGCCAGGACCCACGCGCCGGGTTCGTCACCGACCTGGTCGAGGAGGAACTGGCGTACGGCATGGAGTCGCTCGGCCTGGCGCCCGCCGTGATGCGGCGCCGCGTGGAGGAGACGCTCGACCTGCTGGGCCTGGAGGCCGTACGGGACCGGCCGCTGGCCACGCTGTCCGGCGGGCAGGCACAGCGCGTCGCCATCGGGTCGGTGCTCGCCGCCCATCCGCGGGTGCTCGTGCTGGACGAGCCGACGTCCGCGCTCGACCCGGTCGGCGCGGAGGACGTCCTGGCCATCCTCCAGCGCCTCGTGCACGATCTGGGGCTCACCGTCGTGCTGGCCGAGCACCGCCTCGAACGCGTCGTCCACCTTGCCGACAGCGTCGTCCTGCTCCCCGGCGGCGGCCGCCCGGTCGCGTACGGGCCGGCGGGGACGATCATGGGTGACTCACCGGTGGCGCCGCCGGTGGTCCGGCTCGGGCAGGCCGCCGGCTGGTCGCCACTGCCGCTGTCGGTGCGCGACGCCCGCCGTGCCGCCGCCCCGCTCCGCGCCCGCCTGACCGTCGCCCCCTCCGGCCGCCCCGGCACCGGTGCGGGTTCGGCGGTTGCCGCAGTGCGGGGTCTCGCGGTCCGGTACGGCACGGTCACCGCGTTGCGGAGCGTGGATCTCGCCGTCTCCCGTGGGGAGGTCGTCGCCCTGATGGGCCGCAACGGCGCGGGCAAGTCCTCGCTGCTGTCCGCGCTGGTGGGACTGGTGCGGCCGGCCTCCGGACGGGTGGAGGTGCTCGGCGCCGTACCGCACGAACTGCGCGCCCGCGCGATGGTGCGGCACGCGGGCCTCGTGCCGCAGGAGCCCGCCGACCTGCTCTACGCCGACACCGTCGCCGCCGAGTGCCGTGCCGCCGACCGGGACATGGCGGCGCCGGAGGGCACCTGCCGGGCACTGTTCGACCGCCTCCTCCCCGATGTCGCGGGCGACCTCCATCCGCGCGACCTGTCCGAGGGCGGCCGGCTGTGCCTCGCCCTGGCCGTCATCCTGACCGGACGGCCACCGCTCGTGCTGCTCGACGAGCCCACCCGCGGCCTCGACTACGCGGCCAAGGCGCGGCTGGTGGAGATCGTGCGCGAGCTGACCGAAGCCGGCCACGCCGTCGTGATCGCGACCCACGACGTCGAGCTGGCCGCCGAGGTGGCCACCCGCGCCGTCGTGATCGCCGACGGTGAGGTCGTCGCGGACGGCCCCACCGAGGAGGTCCTGGTCTCCTCCCCGGCGTTCGCGCCCCAGATGAGCAAGATCTTCGCGCCGCTGCCGCTGCTGACCGTGGCCCAGGCCACCGCCGCCCTGCGGGATCCATCATGACCGAGCGGAGCGAGGGAATCGGCGAACACAGCACCTTGGTCATGAGACCGGCGAAGGAGGTCCCATGACCGCCGTACGGCTGCGGCCGCGTTCGGCGATCACCGTCGGGCTGGTGTCGGTGGCGGGGCTCGCGGCGTTCGGCTGGCCGCTCGTGGTCGCGCCACGAGCCGGCCTCACCCAGTCCGGGCCCGCGTCATGGCTGTTCGTGCTGCTGCTCCCCGTGCTGCTGCTCGTCGCTCTCGCCGAGATCTCCGAGGACGGCGTGGACGCCAAGGCCGTCGCCCTCCTGGGGGTGCTCGGCGCGATCGGCGCGGCACTGCGACCGCTGGGCACGGGCGTGGCCGGGTTCGAGCCGATGTTCTTCGTGCTGGTGCACGGCGGACGGGTCCTGGGCCGCGGCTTCGGCTACCTGCTGGGATCGGTGACGATGTTCGCCAGCGCGCTGCTGACCGCGGGCGTGGGTCCGTGGCTGCCTTTCCAGATCCTCGGCGCGGCGTGGGTCGGGTTCTTCGCCGGATGCCTGCCGCGCCTCGGCGGCCGGGCGGAGATCGCGATGCTCGCCGGCTATGGCGCCGTGGCCGCCTTCATCTATGGTGCGTTGCAGGACCTGGCCCTGTGGCCGTTCGCGACGGGAGTGTCGACGTCGATCGCTTATGTACCCGGGGCGGCGGTGACCGCGAACCTCGGCCGTTTCGTGGCCTTCGACCTCGCCACGTCGCTGGGATTCAACGTGCCGCGCGCGATCACGACCGCGGTGCTGGTGGTCGTCACCGGCCGCCCGGTGCTGCTGGCGCTTCGGCGCGCCGCCCGCCGCGCGGCCTTCGAGGCCCCCGTGGACTTCCGGCGCACGTGACGGAGCGGACGTGAACGGGCCCGTGTCGAAGGTGAGCCGCCCGTGGACGCACTAGAGCTTCACCTGCTCGGCGCGGCGGCTCCGGGCGGGTGGCCCGAACCCGGCTGCCGGTGCGCCTCGTGCACGCGGATGCGGGCCGCGCGGCGCCGGCTCGAACCCACCCGCGTCCTGCTCGACGGTGTGCCGCTGGACCAGTGCCGTCGCCAGGAGGTGCCGGGCGGGTACGACGTCCAGTCCCCGCGCGGCCACCGGGTGCTGTACGCCTCCCATCCGGGCGCACGCCCACGGCCGGCGTCCCCGGGGCCCTACGACGCCGTCCTGCTGGACCTGGCGGGCGACCCGTCACACCTGGGCTGGCTGCGGCACATCGGCGCGGTCACCGCGGCGACCCGGATCGAGGCCGTGCAGGTCGACCATCGCGTCGCCTCCCCGGTCGAACTCGAACGCCGGCTCGAGCGGTGGCGGCGGCCGTTCACCCCCCCGTGGCGGACCCTCGTCCTGGGCGGCGCGCGGTCGGGCAAGTCGGAGGAGGCGGAACGCCGGGTGCTCACCAGCGCGGAGGTGACCTACGTGGCGACGGGCGTCATGCACGCCGACGACCCCGAGTGGCGGGCCCGGATCGCCGTGCACCGCGAGCGCCGGCCCGGCTGGTGGGAGACGGCGGAGACGATCGACGTCGCCGGCCTGCTCCGTACGGCGTCCGGCACCATCCTGGTCGACGGCATGGGCACGTGGCTGACCGCGATGTTCGACGCGCTCGGCGCCTGGGAGTACCCGCGCGCCGTCGAGCCCCGCGTGGACGAGCTGGTCAAGGCCTGGCGGTCCACCGAGGCGCACGTCGTCGCGGTCAGCGACGAGGTCGGGCTGTCGGTCGTGCCCGACACCGCCTCCGGCCGCGCGTTCCGCGACATGCTCGGCCGGCTCAACCAACGGCTGGCCGCCGAATCCGAGGAGACCGCCCTGGTGGTGGCCGGCCGCGTCCTGGAGCTGCCGTGAGGCACGGGACCGGCGAGCGCGTCGAACCGGCCGTCTACGCCGGGCTGCGGCTCGCCGTCTCGCTGCTCACCGTCGTGCCGGTGCGGTGCGAGCGTGTGGACCGCGAGGCGGCCCGGTGGGCGATGACGCTCGCACCCGTCGCCGGCCTCCTCGTCGGCGCGGTGGCCGCGGCCGTGCTCACCGTGTCCGGGTGGCTGGGCTTCGGATCGCTGCTGGCCGCCGCCCTGGCGGTCGGCGCGATGGCGCTGCTCACGCGCGGGCTGCACCTGGACGGCCTGGCCGACCTCGCCGACGGCCTGGGCAGCGGCAAGCCGGCCGCGGAGGCCCTCGCGATCATGAAGAAGTCCGATATCGGGCCGTTCGGGGTCATCACGCTGGTGCTGACGCTGGCCGTCCAGGTCGCCGCGATCGCCGAGGCGCCGGTGGCCGCGGTCGTCGTGGCCGCGATGACGGGCCGGCTCGCGGTCACCTGGGCCTGCCGCACCCGTGTACGCCCCGCGCGGCCCGACGGCCTCGGCGCGCTGGTGGCGGGCACCGTGCGTTCCGCCGAGGCGATCGGCGCCATCGTGGTCACCGCGGCGGCCGGTGCCCTCGCGGCGCTGACCGGCCCGGGCGGCGGAGCCTACGACGCGGCGCTCGGAGCCGCCGCCGTCCTCATCGGCCTGGCCGCGTCGGCGGCGCTGCTCCGGCACGCCGTACGCCGGCTGGGCGGCATCACCGGCGACGTGCTCGGCGCGCTCGTCGAGACCGCGGTGACGGTGGCACTGCTCGTACTGGCCGTACGGTGATCACCGTACGGCCCCGCGTAGCCCGCGGTCGGCGAGGGTGATGACGAGCAGCACGCCGCCGAGCGCGGCCAGCACCGGGGCGAGCCGGTGCAGCGCGGCGTCGTCGGCGTGCGAGCCGAACAGCAGCCCGATGAGGCTCGACTGCAGGATCGCCCCGCCGTACTGCGAGGTGCGCAGCAACCCGGCGGCCGCTCCGGTCCGCTCGGGAGGCGCCTGCCGGTAGAGCGCCGTCTGGTTGGCGACCGGGAGCAGGCCCTGCGGCAGTCCCAGCACGGCCGTCACCAGCACGAGCAGAGCGATCGGGCTGGATGCGTGCAGCAGCGCCAGCGCCAGCGTCCCGACGGTCATCGCCACGGTGCCGGCCAGCATCGGGCCGAGGACCCGGTCGCGCCGCGACGCGAGTGCGGCGGCCACCGTACCGACGATCGGCATCGGCAGGGTGAGCAGCCCGGTCATGCCCGGCCCGAGGCGGCGGCCCTCCTCCAGCCACTGGCTGAAGCCGTACAGCACGCTGTAGACGACCAGCCAGGTCAGCGCGTACCGGACGTAGGTCATGGTGAGAGCGCGGTTGGCCGCGAGCATCCGTATGTCGAGGAAGGGCTCGTCGCGCCGCAGCTCCCACCACACCAGCGTCGCGAGGATCACCACGGCCGCGCCCAGCAGGACGTACGGAGGATGGTTCCGCAGCCGCATCAGGAACAGCAGCAGCGCGGTGAGCCCGGCGGCGAAGAGCACGACCCCGGTCAGGTCCAGCGAGCCGCTCCCCCGCCGGCGCCCGCGATCGTCGGCGGGCAGCCAGAGGAAGGCCAGGACGATCCCGGCCGCGGCGACCGGAACGTTCACCAGGAAGATCGAACGCCAGCCGGTGAACCCGACCAGCAGTCCACCGAGCGCCGGCCCGACCGCGGCGCTGACCTGGCTGGTGATCGCCACCATGCCCAGCACCGGTGCCGGCGTCGCCACGCCGGCCTCCTCGGCCCGCGCCCGGATCATCGTCATCGCCGCGGGATAGGCCGCCGACGTGCCCAGGCCCAGCAGCACCCGGGCGAAGACGAGCACGCCGAGCCCGGGAGCCGCCGCTCCGGTCAGACCGGCGGCCAGCACGAGCACGAGCCCCGCGACGATCACCTTGCGCGGACCGTACATGTCGGCGATCCGGCCCATGGTGGGCTGCCCCACGGCGGCGGCGAGATACAGCCCGGCGACGAGCCAGACGGTCGAAGCGGGACCGGCGTGCAGATCCCGTCCGATCGGCACGAGCGCGGTCGCGATCATCGCCGAGTTGACGGGGTTGAGCAGGGTTCCGATGAGGAGCGGACTGACGAACCGGAAGCCGAACGCGTCCCGGACCGACTCGGTCATGAAGTCACCACAGGCCCCCCGCGTCCCGTGCTCCGCCACCGGTCATGGTGATCACACTCCACCACCGGCTCGCCGGAGCGTCATCCGGCCACCCCGATCGGCTGATGGCCGTCCCGTCGGCCCACCCGTCGGGTGCCTGCGTCGGCTCCCGAGGCGCCCCTATCGTTAGTGTGGCTAATCTTAGCTGGGCTAACGAAGCACCCGTTCCGTGGCCGGTCGCGGACACTGTGAGGGGCAAAACCGCAGGCAGTCACGTGGACCGTGTAGATCGAATTGACGAAACCGGTCAGTATTACGACTAGCATCGGGCCACGTGACGAACCTCAGGCTTGCCAACCCCGAAATCGCAACCCTCGACGTCGACGCGGTGGTGATCGGCGTCGTCAGCAACGACTCCGATATCGGCCTCGCGCCCGGTGCTGAGAGTGTCGATCGGGCGTTCGGCGGGGAGCTCGCCGCCGTGCTGGCCGGCTTGGGCGCCACCGGTGACCGGGGCGAGATCACCAAGGTGCCGACGTTCGGCAAGCTGGCCGCTCCGATCGTCGTGGCCGTCGGAGTCGGGAGTGACGCCGGATCGGGTGACGTCGAGGCCCTTCGCCGTGCCGCGGGTGCCGCGCTGCGCGCACTCGCCGGAGCGGGGTCGGTCGCGGTCGCGCTGCCCGCCACGACGGCCGACGACGTGACGGCGGTGGCCGCCGGCGCGCTGCTGGGCAACTACTCCTACTTGAACTACCGGACCGGCAACGGCCACAAGCAGCCGGTCGCGGACGTGACCGTGATCAGCGACGCCGACGCGGGAGACGCGCTGCACAGGGCCGAGGTGCTCGCCCAGTCCGTCACCCTGGTCCGCGACCTGGTCAACACGCCCCCGTCCGACCTGAGCCCGGAGATCCTCGCTGAGACCGCCGAGCAGGTCGGGACGGACGCCGGCCTGTCGGTCCAGGTCCTCGACGAGAAGGCACTGGTCGAGGGCGGGTACGGCGGCATCGCCGGCGTGGGCCAGGGTTCGGTCAACCCGCCGAGGCTCGTCCGCCTCGCCTACAGCCACCCTGAGGCCACGTGCACGGTCGCGTACGTCGGCAAGGGCATCACGTTCGACTCCGGCGGCCTGTCACTCAAGCCCGCCGACTCGATGGACTGGATGAAGTCCGACATGGGAGGCGCCGCCGCCGTGCTCGGCGCCCTCAAGGCGATCGCCCGGCTCACCCCGAAGGTGAACGTCATCGGCTACCTCGCCATCGCGGAGAACATGCCGAGCGGCACCGCGCAGCGCCCCTCCGACGTGATCACCGTGTACGGCGGCAAGACGGTCGAGGTGCTCAACACCGACGCCGAGGGCCGGCTCGTCATGGCCGACGCCATCGTCCGGGCCGGCGAGGACGACCCCGATCTGATCGTCGACGTCGCCACACTCACCGGTGCCCAGCTCGTGGCGCTCGGCACCCGTACCGCCGGGGTGATGGCCAACGACGACACCGTGCGCGAGCGAGTGGTCGCCGCCGCCGGGCGCGCCGGAGAGGCCGCCTGGCCGATGCCGCTGCCCGAGGAGCTCCGCAAGGGCCTCGACTCCACCGTCGCCGACATCGCCAACATCAGCGGCGAACGCTGGGGCGGCATGCTGACGGCGGGTGTGTTCCTCAAGGAGTTCGTGCCGGAGGGCGTGCGCTGGGCGCACCTCGACATCGCGGGTCCGGCCTTCCACCGGGGCGAGCCGTACGGCTACACACCGAAGGGCGGCACGGGCGCCGCCGTCCGCACCCTCGTGCAGATCGCGGAGGACGTCGCCGCCGACGGACTTTAGGCGGGCCCCGGCGCGTTGTGACCCGAGTAAGCGGGAGGCGTGTCACCGGCCCCTGTCACCGGCCGGTGGCCACAAGTGGAAAGATGCCTCCCGGAAGGACCATCGCGCCGTGCGCCGGCGCGCGAGTGAGCATCGAAGGAGCGTCCCGTGTCGAATAGCACCTACGACATCGTCGTCCTAGGTGGCGGCAGCGGCGGCTACGCCTGCGCATTGCGCGCGGTGGAGCTGGGCATGAGCGTCCTGCTGGTCGAAAAGGACAAGCTGGGCGGCACGTGCCTCAACCGCGGCTGCATCCCGACCAAGGCGCTGCTGCACGCCGCCGAGGTCGCCGACCAGACCCGCGAGGCGGCGACGTTCGGCGTCAAGGCGCGGTTCGAGGGCATCGACCTTCCAGGCGTGCACGCTTACAAGGACAAGGTCGTCAGCACGACGGTGAAGGGCCTGACCGGGCTGATCAAGTCCAAGGGCATCACCATCGTGGACGGCGAGGGACGGCTGACCGGCCCCACGTCGGTGACGGTCGGCGACACGACCTACGAAGGCCGCCACATCGTGCTGGCCACCGGCTCGGTGCCCAAGTCACTGCCCGGCCTCGACATCGACGGCGAGCGGGTCATCTCCAGCGACCACGCGCTCACCCTCGACCGGATCCCGCAGTCCGTGGTGGTCCTCGGCGGCGGCGTGATCGGCGTGGAGTTCGCCAGCGTCTGGCGTTCCTTCGGCGCCGAGGTCACCGTCGTCGAGGCGCTGCCGCACCTGCTGCCCCTGGAGGAGGAGACGAGCTCCAAGCGCCTGGAGCGCGCCTTCCGAAAGCGCGGCATCAAGTTCGAGCTGGGCGCCCGCTACGAGAGCGTCAAGCACACCGATTCGGGCGTCATCGTCACGCTCGAAGGCGGCAAGACGCTCGACGCCGAGCTGATGCTCGTGGCCGTCGGCCGTGGC
Organism: Actinoallomurus sp.; assembly: GCA_025964685.1. Taxonomy (GTDB): domain Bacteria; phylum Actinomycetota; class Actinomycetes; order Streptosporangiales; family Streptosporangiaceae; genus Actinoallomurus. Next base: position 17,352 of record JAOPYG010000105.1, read on the forward strand.
CCGGTCTCCAGCGGCCTGGGCCTCGAGGAGCTCGGCATCGAGGTCGAGCGCGGCTTCGTGAAGGTCGACGAGTACTGCCGTACCAACGTCGAGTCCGTCTCCGCGGTCGGCGACCTGATCCCCACCCTGCAGCTGGCGCACGTCGGCTTCGCCGAGGGCATCCTCGTCGCCGAGCGGCTGGGCGGGCTCGACCCGGCGCCGATCGACTACGACGGTGTGCCGCGCATCACCTACTCCGAGCCCGAGGTCGCGTCGGTGGGCATCACCACCAAGGTGGCCGAGGAGCGCGGGCTCGACACGACCTCGTTCACCTACGACCTGGCCGGCAACCCACGGAGCAAGATCCTGGGCACCCAGGGCGAGGTCAAGGTCATCGCGCAGAAGGACGGCCCGGTGCTGGGGATCCACATGGTCGGCAGCCGTGTGGGCGAACTCATCACCGAGGGTCAGTTGATCTACAACTGGGAAGCACTTCCTTCCGAGGTCGCCCAGCTCATTCATCCGCATCCCACCCAGTCAGAGGCGATCGGCGAGGCCCACCTCGCGCTCGCCGGCAAGCCGCTGCACGTCCACGGCTGACCACCGCCCGACCAGCACCAAGAGGAGTCGCAGAGAACCATGTCGGTCTCCGTAACCATGCCCCAGCTCGGCGAGAGCGTGACCGAGGGCACTGTCACCCGCTGGCTCAAGAAAGAGGGTGAGCACGTCGAGGCCGACGAGCCGCTCCTCGAGGTGTCGACCGACAAGGTCGACACCGAGATCCCCTCGCCCGCCGCAGGGGTCCTGAGCAGCATCACCGTCGCCGAGGACGAGACCGTGGAGGTCGGAGCCGAGCTGGCGGTCATCGCCCAGGAGGGTGAGGCGTCCGCGGACGCCGGCGGCCAGGACGAGCCCCAGCAGGCCGAGCAGGAGGCCGAGCCCGAGCAGGCACAGGCCGAGCCTGAGCCCGAACCGGCCCCCGAGCCGGAGCGGCCCGCCGCGCAGCAGCAGTCCGACCAGCAGTCCTCGTCGCAGCAGGCGCCCTCGTGGCCGCCGCCGGCCCCGCAGCAGCAGGAGCAGGCGCCGCAGCAGCAGGCTCCTCAGCAGGCGGACTCCGCCGCGGGCGCGCCCTCCGGCGACAGCCCGTACGTCACCCCGCTCGTCCGCAAACTGGCCAGCGAGCACGACGTCGACCTGAGCTCCCTCAAGGGCACGGGCGTCGGCGGCCGCATCCGCAAGCAGGACGTCCTGGAGGCCGCGCGGGCCAAGCAGGCTCCCCCGCCGCAGCCGGCAGCGGCCCCGGCGCCGTCACAGGGACAGGCTCCGCCGGCGCAGGCACCCGCCCCGCGGTCCACGCCCCCGGCGCCTTCCCAGGCACCGGCGGCCGCCGCCCGCCTGCGCGGTACGACCGAGAAGATGTCGCGGACGCGCCAGTCGATCGCCCGTCACATGGTCGAGTCGCTCAAGGTGTCGGCGCAGCTCACCACGGTCGTCGAGGCCGACGTCACCAAGATCGCGCGACTGCGTGACCAGGCCAAGGCCGACTTCCAGGCGCGGGAGGGCGTGAAGCTCAGCTTCCTGCCGTTCTTCGCCCTGGCCGCGATCGAGGCGCTCAAGGTCCACCCGAAGCTGAACGCCGTCATCAACTCCGAGACCAACGAGGTCACCTACCAGGACGTCGAGAACCTCGGCTTCGCGGTGGACGCCGACAAGGGCCTCATGGTGCCGGTGATCCACAACGCCGGGCAGCTCAACCTGGCCGGCCTGGCCCAGCGGATCGCCGACCTCGCCGAGCGCACCCGCACCAACAAGGTGAGCCCGGACGAGGTGACGGGCGGCACGTTCACGCTGACCAACACCGGCAGTCGCGGCGCGCTGTTCGACACGCCCATCCTGAACCAGCCGCAGGTCGGCATGCTCGGCACCGGCACGGTCGTCAAGCGGCCCGCGGTGATCGACGACCCGCAGCTCGGTGAGGTCATCGCGGTGCGATCGATCGTGTACCTCGCGCTGACCTACGACCACCGCCTGGTCGACGGGGCCGACGCGGCCCGGTTCCTCACGACGGTCAAGCACCGTCTCGAGGAGGGCAAGTTCGAGTCCGAGCTGGGAATTTAGCCCCGTCCCGGCAGTACTCCCCGGGTCCGCCGGTAACTAGGGTGGCGATCGTGCAGATCGCCATCACCGGTTCGACAGGACTCATCGGTAAGGCCCTCGTCCGCGCACTGCGCGACGAGGGCCTTACTGTCATCCGGCTCGTACGCCGGCCGGCCTCGGCCGAGGACGAGGTCCGCTGGGATCCCTTCGGCGGGGTCGACTCCGGCGCGCTGGAGGGCGTGGACGGCGTCGTGCACCTCGCGGGAGCCGGCATCGGCGATCACCGCTGGACCGAGGCCTACAAGCGTGAGGTGCGCGACAGCCGCGTCGAGGGCACGCGTACGCTCGCGCGCGCCCTGGCCGGGCTGTCCCGGCGCCCCGCGGTGCTGGTGACCGGCTCGGCGGTGGGCTTCTACGGCGACACCGGTGATCACGCCGCCGACGAGTCCGCGCCTGAGGGTGAGGGGTTCCTCCCCGCGCTGTGCCGTGACTGGGAGGCGGCGGCCCAGCCCGCCGTGGACGCCGGCATCAGGGTCGTCCACCCGCGTACCGGCCTGGTGCTGTCACGCCAGGGCGGCCTGCTCGGCAAGACGCTGCCGCTGTTCCGCCTCGGCCTCGGGGGGCGGCTCGGGAGCGGGCGTCAGTGGATGAGCTGGATCTCTCTGCCCGACCACATCGCCGCGCTGCGCTTCCTGCTCCATGACGGCCTGCAGGGCCCCGTCAACCTCACCGCGCCCGAGCCCGTGACCAACGCGGCGTTCACCAGCGCCGTCGGGCGTGCGCTGCACCGCCCGGCCCGGTTCATCGTGCCCGCGCCGGCGCTGCGGCTCGCGCTGGGCGAATTCGCCGACGAGGGAGCGCTCGTCAGCCAGCGGGTCGTGCCCGACCGCCTCACGAAGGCCGGGTTCACCTTCCGGCATCCCGACATCGACACCGCCCTGGCCGCCGTCCTGTCCTGAACGGGGCACCACGAACTCGCAAGGAACCCGTCACTCTGCTGCGCGCGGCACGCGGGCCGCGTACCGTGACTCAGGCGAGTACACAGGGGGACGTTCGTGGAAAGGGTCTTCGGAGCATGAGCACCGACGGAAAACCGCACATCCTCGCGATCGGCGGCGGCAGCTTCATCCCGACCGACCGGTACGGCCTGTCGCCGAGTCCCCTCCTGCGCTACGCGCTGGATCTCACGGGCCACGACCGGCCGCGCGTGTGCTTCGTCCCCACCGCCCTGGGTGACGGCGCCGAGCACATCGCCCGCTTCTACTCGGCGTTCTCCCAGCTCGACGCCGAGGTCAGTCACCTGTCGCTGTTCCCGATGCCGAACCACGAGGACCCGGCGGCGCACCTGCTCGCCCAGGACCTGGTGTACGTCGCCGGCGGCAGCGTCGCCAACCTGCTGGCCCTCTGGCGTCTGCATGGCCTCGACGACGCGTTCGCCGAGGCGTGGCGGTCCGGAGTCGTCCTGTGCGGCCAGAGCGCGGGTGCGCTGTGCTGGCACTCCGGCGGCAGCACCGACTCCTTCGGCCCGCGGCTCCGCCCGCTGACGAACGCCCTCGGGCTGCTGCCCTACTCCTGCGGCGTCCACTACGACAGCGACTCGCAGCGGCGGCCGCTGCTGCAGCGCCTCGTCGCGGACGGCACGCTGCCCGCCGGGTACGCCGCCGACGAGGCCGTGGGCCTGCACTACGTCGGTATCGAGTTCGTCCAGGCGGTCAGCTACATCGACGGACGCGGGGCGTACGACGTCGCGCCTGACGGCGCGGGCGGGGTCAAGGAGACCCGGATCGAACCTCGCCTGCTCGCCTCACTCTGAACGGTCGTACGCTTTTGTCCGTGACTGAGCCTGCGACACAGCCAAGCCCGGTCCTCGAAGCGCCGTCCGCGTCAACGAGTGACCTGGTCTTCATCCACGCCGGATTCGGCGAGCACGCGGTCCCGTACGAAGAGGCCTGGGAGCTGCAGCGACGGCTGCACGAGCGCCGGGTCGCCGACGAGATCCCCGACGTCTGCCTGCTGCTGGAGCACCCGCCGGTCTACACCGCCGGCAAGCGGACCGAGCCGATGGACCGGCCGATCGGCGACCCCGGCGCGCCGGTGATCGACGTCGACCGCGGCGGGAAGATCACCTGGCACGGTCCCGGGCAACTGGTCGGCTACCCGATCGTGAAGCTGAAGGACCCGGTCGACGTGGTCGCGTACGTCCGCACGATCGAGGAGGCGCTGATCCGCACGTGCGCCGACCTCGGCCTGGAGACCAAACGCGTCGAGGGCCGCAGCGGCGTCTGGGTGTCCGGTGTGCCCGACCGCAAGGTCGGGGCGATCGGCATCCGCGTCTCCCGCGGCGTGACGATGCACGGCTTCGAGATCAACTGCGACTCCGATCTGTCATGGTTCGACCGGATCGTGCCGTGCGGAATCCGCGACGCGGGCGTGACGTCACTGACCGAGGAGCTGGGCCGCCGGGTGCCGGTGGCCGAGACCCTGGCGTTGACCGAGCAGCGGCTGGCCGACGCGCTCGGCGCCACCACCACCGCGCACCGCACTCTCGGGCCGATGCTGGGCCTCGAGCCGGTGGATCAGCCCATCGCCTTGTAGATCGCCTGGCCCTCGTCCGCGGCGGCCTTGAAGAAGCCCACGAGGTTCTGGTACGCGGTGCGCAGGTCGCGGTCGCGTACGGCCTCGGTGGGCTTGTTGATCCATTCGTCCGCGCCCTGGACACCGAGCTTGGCCATCGCCGCCGGGTCGTACCGGCCGGCGATCTGCCGGAAGTCGGTGGCGGCGAGATGGTCCGCGGCCGGCTTGACCCGCTGGGGCGCCAGGTAGATGACGTCGACGCCGAGTTCGTCGGCGCCGTTCTCGGTCAGCAGCCGCCCGCCGCAGACGACGTCGGCGGCGGGGTGCGGGCCCTCCCACGGATCACCCGTGATCAGGTAGTGGAGGCCCTGCCACGTGCCGGCGATGGGAAGCACCGAGTGCTGGTCCCGCCAGCCCCTGTTTCCGAAAACCGACCTGGCAACGGCGCCCGGATCGCCTCCGCCCTCGGCTTCCGGAAGCCTGAGGTACGTCATGGCAACTCGCAAGCCCGACCTCCCGTTATGCGCAGTTGTGCACGCGACATCCCAGTTACCTTAGAGAGATCGAC
>JAOPYG010000107.1 GCA_025964685.1 Actinoallomurus sp.
CGATGCGCACCGCGTCGTCGTCGTCCTCGTAGGCGATGACCGCCAGGACGGGGCCGAACACCTCTTCCTGCGCGATGGGCATTGCGTTGTCGACGTCGGCGAACAGGGTGGGTTCGATGTAGTAGCCCGCAGGCAGGTGTGCGGGCCGTCCGCCGCCGGTGACCAGCCGGGCGCCCTGCTCGACCGCGCGGTCGACGTGGCCCTGGACGCGGTCACGTTGCAGGGCGCTGACCTGCGGACCGGACAGGACGGCCGGGTCGGTCGGATCGCCGTACGGGATGCTCTTCATCACCGCGGTGAGGATCTCGACGCCCTCGTCGTAGCGCGAGCGCGGGAGCAGCACCCTGGTCTGCAGGGCGCAGCCCTGGCCGGCGTGCATGCAGACGGCCCCGGCCGCGGGCAGCACGGTCGCGAGGTCGGCGTCGTCACAGACGATCATCGCCGACTTGCCGCCGAGCTCCAGGAACACCTTCTTCAGCGTCGCGGCGCCGCGTTCCATGATGCGCCGGCCGGTGGCGGTCGAGCCGGTGAAGGAGATCATGTCCACGCGCGGGTCGAGCGTGAGCGCCTCGCCGACGAGGTGGTCCGAGGAGGTCACGACGTTGACCACGCCGGGCGGGATGTCCGTGCGCTCCGCGATGAGCCGCCCGAGCCGGGTCGCGTTCCACGGGGTGTCCGGGGCGGGCTTGAGCACCACGGTGTTGCCCATGGCGAGGATCGGCCCGAGCTTGTTCGCGGTCACCTCGAACGGGAAGTTCCACGGGACGATCGCCCCGACGACGCCGACCGGCTCCTTGCGGACGACCCGCCTGCTGGTCATGCCCATCAGGTCGCCGTCGGGCAGCGGCCGCTCCCAGGGGAACTCGTCGATCATCTTCGCCGGCCAGCCGAACGCGTCGGCCAACGGCCAGTCCAGTTGTCCCAGGTAGGTCACGGCCACGGGGGTGCCGGCCTCGGCGACGAGCTCGGCCCGCAGCTCCTCGCGCTCGGACTCGACCGCCTCCTGGAGCTGTTCGAGGCAGCGTCGTCGCAGGGCCCGGTCAGTTGACCACTTCGACTCGTCGAAGGCGCGCCGGGCCGAGGCGATCGCCCGGTTCATGTCCTTCTCGGTGCCGTCGGCGACCTGGCCCAGCACCTGCTCCGTCGCCGGGTTGACGTTGTCGAACTCGGCCCCGTTGGCGGACTCGACTAGCTCCCCGTCGATCAGCATCCGGCGTTCGGGAACGAAGGCGCCCTCCGTACGTGGTCCGGCCATCGTTCCTCGCCTCCCGCGGAGAGCCGCCGCCCGCGTACTCCAACCGCATCATAGATTCTGACGGAATGTGCATCACAGTAGCCTGAGTACTGTCAGAGCACTATGGGTGGCTTATCGGTGGTCTGGCACCGCATGTCTCTAGCGTTGCGCGGCTTGGTTCTGACATTCTGTGCATAAGAGGATCCTGCTGGAGGGTGGTTCCCGATGGAGGGCTTTGACTGCGACGTCGCCGTCGTGGGAGCCGGCCCGGTGGGTGCGGTCCTGGCCAACCTGCTGGGACACGCCGGCGTCACCGTGGTGGTCCTGGAGGCGTCGGAGACCGTGGTCGGGCACCCCAGGGCGGTGGGGATCGACGACGAGGCGATCCGCACCCTGCAGTCGGTCGGCCTGGCGGAGGCCGTGCTGGACAACTCACTGCGCAACGTGCCGATCCGGTACCACGACTCCGAGGGCCGGATCCTGGCGCACGTCGCCCCGACCGGTCGGCCGTACGGCTGGCCCCGGCGCAACCTGTTCTACCAGCCGTTCCTGGAGAAGTGCCTGCGCGAACACCTGTCCCGGTACGCCGGTGTCGACCTCCGGCCGGGCAGCAAGGTCACCGCGCTGGAGCAGGACCCGGACGGCGTGACCCTCCAGGTGCGCGGGGGCGGCACAGTACGCGCGCGGTACGTGGTGGGCGCCGATGGCGGTCGCAGCTTCGTCCGCGACGCGGTCGGGATCTCCCTGCTGGGCGATACCGCCCCGGTCAAGTGGCTGGTCGTCGACGTGGAGAAGGACACCTGGGACGCGCCCTACTCGGCGGTGTACACCTCGCCGGAACGGCCGTCGATGACGATCCCGCTGCCCTTCGGCTATCGGCGCTTCGAGTTCCAGGTCCGGGAGGATGAGGACCCGGAGACCGTCAGCCGGCTGGACAACGTGACCTCCCTGCTGCAGCGGTTCTATCCCGGCTCACCGGTGCCGCCGGTGGTCCGCAACGACGTGTACTGGCACCATTCCCGCACCGCGGCCTCATTCCAGGCCGGCCGGGTGTTCCTGGTCGGGGACGCCGCGCACCTCCAGCCCCCGTTCTTCGGCCAGGGCATGAACTCCGGGATCCGGGACGTGACCAACCTGGCCTGGAAGCTCGCGCTGGTGACCGGCGGCCTGGCCGCGCCTCGGGTCCTGGACAGCTACGACACCGAGCGCCGGCGCAACGCCGAGGTGATGGTCAGGTTCGCCACGCAGATGGGGCGCATGTACAAACCGCGCAATCGGCTCACCGATCGGGTCCGCAACGCCGCCTTCCGCGGGGTGCAGAAGGTGCCCGGCGCGCGGGACTACATCCTGCAGATGAAGTACAAGCCGATCCCGCGCTACACCGAAGGCATCGTGGTCGAAGCGGCCGGCGCGGACCGCGCCTCGCTGGTCGGGCGCGCCTTCCCGCAGCCCATGGTGCAGACCGCGGACGGCGAGCCGATCCGCCTCGACGACGTCCTCGGACCGCGGATCGCCGTGGTCGGCCTGGTACCCGGCGTGGCCGCGTCGATCTCCGACCGCACGGCCGAGCGGCTGCGCGCCTGCGGCGGCGTGCTGGTGCGGTCCGCGCCGGCGCCGACGTACCTGCGTGGGGCCGCCGGTCCGACGGACCTGCCGGCGGACCCTGCGGTGGTCACCGTGGTCGACATCGACGGCGTGCTGCGCGACCTGCTGCTCGCCCGTCCCGCCGACGAGGTGTACGTCGTACGGCCGGACCGCTACGTCGGCGCGGTATGCCGGGCCGCCGACCTCGACGGGGTGCTCGGCCGTTTCCTCGCCGCCCTGGAGCCGTAGCGGCCGGAAACGGATCGGTCGGCACAGTGACCTCGATGACGGGAGATGACAGGTGGACCTCGACTTCTCCGACGAGCAGCGGGACCTCCGCGACGAGGTCCGTACCTGGCTCGCCGAGCACAAGCCGGCCGAGCCGCGACCGGGCGACGGCGGGGACATCCGTGGGTACGACCTGGAGTGGCAGCGCACCCAGTACGAGGGCGGCTGGGCCGGCATCGCCTGGCCGAAGGAGTACGGCGGTCGCGGGCTGTCCCTGCTGGAACAGCTGATCTGGTACGAGGAGTACGGCCGCGCCGGCCTGCCCAGCCTGGACAGCACGTTCGTCGGCCTGAACCACGCCGGCCCGACCCTGATCGAGCGCGCGGACCACGAGCAGAAGTCGGCGCACCTGCTGCCGATCCTGCGCGGCGACGTGGTGTGGTGCCAGGGGTTCTCCGAGCCCGAGGCCGGCTCGGACCTGGCGTCCCTGCGGACGCGCGCGGAGATCGACGGCGACGAGCTCGTGGTGACCGGGCAGAAGATCTGGACCAGCAGCGCCCACCTCGCGGACTGGCAGGAACTGCTGGTCCGCACCGGCCGTACGAGCCGCAAGCACGACGGCATCACCTGGGTCATCTGCGACATGCACAGCCCGGGAATCGACGTGCGGCCCATCGCGACCATGGACGGTGAGGCCGACTTCTGCGAGGTCTTCTACGACGAGGTCCGCATCCCGGCCTCAAACGTCGTCGGCGAGATCGGCGAGGGCTGGAGCGTGGCGATGTCGACCCTGTCGTTCGAGCGGGGCACCGCCTTCACCGCCGGACAGGTGCGGCTCGCCTCCACCGTCGAGGAGCTCATCGCCATCGCCGCCGGCCGGGCCGGCCCGCTGGGGCGCGGCCGTGCGCTCGACGACGACGAGCTGGGCCGCGGTCTCGCCCTGGCGCGCGCCGAGGTGGCCGCGCTGCGGGCCGTCACGTACACGGCGATCTCCCGCAGCGCCCGGCAGGGCACCCCCGGCCCGGAGGGGTCGATCATCAAGCTCTACTTCTCCGAACTCGAACAGCGCGTGGCGCGCCTGTCGAACGACCTGCTCGGCCCGGACTCGCTCCGCTTCCTCAGCCAGTGGCTGCCCGACGGGTGGACCGGCCGGTACCTGCACTCCTTCTCCTCCACGATCGGCGGCGGGACGTCGGAGATCCAGCGCAACATCATCGGGGAACGGGTCCTCGGCCTGCCCCGCTGAGAACAGGAGACGACGTGCCCGACCTGGCCGGTGACGCGGAACCCTTCGCGCTCGCGGACGTCGATCTGCGCGCGGTGCTTCTCGACGCCGAACTGCCCTCGCTGCTGCCCGCCCTCGCCCACCTCACCGGGGACCTGTCCCTGCTGCGGGAGGAGTTCCGGCCGGCGATCAACGCGACGCCGCTCGGGCTGGAGCCGCAGGGCGGGCTGTCGCCGGCGGCCCAGGAACGGGCCCGGGACCTCGCCGCCCAGGCGATACGGGACTGGGCCGGTCGCGGCCGCCCGGCCGCCTCCACGCCGGACGACGAGCGGCTACGCCGGATGATGGAATTCGTCACCGGCGAGGTGGAGGAGGACTACCTGCCGCTGTTCCGGCACCAGCTGGGCATCCACGACGCGCCGCCCCGGCCGGTCGCGCGCGGCGCCGACTTCCGCGTGGTGGTCATCGGCGCGGGAATGTCGGGGCTCGCCGCCACGCACCGCCTGCGCCAGGCTGGCATCCCGGTCCTCGTCCTGGAGCGCAACGAAGAGGTCGGCGGCGTGTGGTGGGAGAACAGCTACCCCGGCTGCCGGCTCGACACGAGCAACTTCTCCTACAGCTACTCGTTCGCCCAGCAGCCGACCTGGCGGTACCACTACTCGACCCGCGACTCGATCCTCGACTACTTCACGCGCGTCACCGACGACCTGGGCCTGCGCCGGTTCATCCGGTTCGGCACCGAGGTCGTCTCCGCCGTGTTCGACGAGCACGCGTGCCGGTGGCGCCTGCGGACGCGTACGGCCGGCGGCATGACCGAGACGGTCGAGGCCGACGCCGTGATCAGCGCGGTGGGCCAGCTGAACCGGCCTCGCTACCCGGACGTCCCGGGCCGGGAGCGGTTCGCCGGCCCGTCCTGGCACACGGCGCGGTGGAACCACGGCGAGAGCCTGGCCGGCCGCCGGGTCGCGGTGATCGGTACGGGCGCCAGCTCGTTCCAGGTGGTGCCGCAGATCGCGGGCTCGGTGGCCGAGCTGACGCTGTTCCAGCGCACCCCGCCGTGGATCGTGCCCACGGCGACCTATCACTCCCTGCTCAAGCCGGGGCTGCGGTGGCTGTTCCGCCACGTGCCCGGCTACCACCGCTGGTTCCGCTTCTACCAGTTCTGGGTCAACGTCGAAGGTCGTCGCCCGTTCGCGCTGGTCGATCCCGGCTGGACGGACCACGGCTCGATCTCGGCACGGAACCAGGCGCTCCGCGAGGCTCTCACCGCCCATCTCCGGCAGGGGTACGCCGACCGGCCCGACCTCCTCGCGGGCGCCGTTCCGGCCTACCCGCCCTACGCCAAGCGCATGCTGCGGGACGACGGCACGTGGTTCCGCACGCTGAAGCGGAGCAACGTCACCGTCGTCACCGACCCCATCGCCGAGATCGCCCCCCACGGCGTCGTGACCGGGGAGGGGACCCTGCACCCGGCCGACGTCATCATCTACGGGACCGGCTTTCGCGCCTCGGAGTTCCTGTCGCGGATGCGGGTCACCGGACGCGGCGGCGTCGACCTGCACGAGCAGTGGGACGGTGACGCGCGTGCCTGTCTCGGCGTCACCGTGCCGAACTTCCCGAACTTCTTCCTGCTGTACGGCCCGAACACCAACCTCGTGGTCAACGGCAGCATCGTGATGTTCTCTGAGTTCGAGGTCGACTACGTGATGGCCTGCCTGGCGACGCTGCTGGGGTCGCCGCACCGGACGATGGAGTGCCGGTGGGAGGCGCTGGAGCACTACTACCGGCGCGTCGATGAGGCCAGTTCGCTCATGGCGTGGGGAACACCCGGGGCCAGCAGCTGGTACAAGAACGCGTCCGGGCGGGTGTCACAGAACTGGCCGCTGTCGACGTTCGAGTTCTACCGCCGAACCCGCGCCCCGGTGGTCGAGGACTACGACTTCCGCTGATCCACGGCGGCCCGGGCCCGCCACACCTCGGTGTACGGCGGGCCGGGGATCTCGGCCGGCGGACGGGTCGGACCGGCCTCATGCCAGTCCGCGTAGGCCCGCACC
>JAOPYG010000115.1 GCA_025964685.1 Actinoallomurus sp.
TGCGACTCGGCACGCGTGAAGCCGTACACGAGCGACACCAGACCCGCGGTGACCATGATGACGCCGGTAATGTCCAATCGGCCGCGCTGGTGGCCGCCCGCAGGAACGGCGACGTGGACGAACGCGATAGCGCCGACGAGGCGACGACGGCGATCGGCACGTTGACATAGAGCGCCCAGCGCCAGTTCAGGTACTCGGTCAGTACCCCGCCGAGGATCAGGCCGACGGCACTGCCGCCACCCGCGATCGCGCCGTAGATGCCGAACGCCTTGGCCCGCTCACGCGGCTGCGTGAACATGGTGGCCAGCAGCGACAGCGCCGACGGCGCGAGCAGGGCACCGAACGCGCCCTGAAGCGCACGGGCGCCGAGCAGCATGCCCGAATTGATCGCCGCGCCGCCGATGGCAGAGGCACCGGCGAAGCCGACCAGACCGATCAGGAACGTACGTTTCCGGCCGAGAAGATCGGCGATACGGCCACCGAACAGCAGCAGTCCACCGAAGACCAGCGTGTAGGCGGTGATCACCCACTGGCGGTTACCGTCGGAGATGTTCAGCGCCTTCTGCGCCGACGGCAGGGCGATGTTCACGATGGTCGCGTCGAGCACGACCATCAGCTGGGCGAGGGCGATGAAGAGCAGGGCCGTCCATCGCCGGGAGACGGCCGCCTTCGCGGCCCCGACGCCGTTCCTCTGGGTGGTTGGTGCGGTTATTGACATTACGGAACGTATCTCCAGAGTTCAGGCGAGTTCAGTGCGTAGGAATATTCAGTGCGTAGGAATAGAGGACGGCGGATCAGTTGCCGCCGGTGGATGAGCCGGGCAGTGGGTACGGCGCGGGAGCGCGCAGGCCGGCCAAGAACAACTCGAGATACCGGCCGACACGGGCTTCGAAGTCGGTACGGTCGCTGCACGGTGGTGGCCGGGTGAGCTGGGCGAGCATGCCCCAGACGTCATCGAACGTCGCGTCGGGACGTAGCTGCCCGCTTTCCCGCGCCCGCCGCATGATCTCTTCGAATGCCTCGACGCCCTGGGCGCGTACCGCGAAGAACGCCTCGTCCTTGACGAACCGCCCGCGCACCACCTGCAGCACCGCGCCGACGCCCCGGGAGGCGGCGGCATGGAGGCAGCGGCGAAGCGCCTCGAACGGATCGCGCTCCTCGGCGAGGGCACTCTCGGCATCACGCGCGATCTGCGCGATGACATGCGTGGCGACCTGGCGGATAAGATCCTCGCGGTCGCCGAAATGGCGATAGAGGGTGGCGTTGCCGACACCGGCGCGCCGGGCGACCTCATCGAGCGACGCCTCGGGTCCGTCCTCGACGAAGACGGCACGAGCCGCGATCAGGATGCGCTCATGGTTACGTGACGCGTCCGCCCGGCGGCACGGGGCCGCACACTCTCGGGCGAGCGGCGGCCGTGCCGTACCCGCACTGCTCATGCCACTCCCCCCTCAAGCCCCGTGTCGCGAACCGGGGAGCTACTCCCCGTTTGTCCGGTCCCTCGTCCGAACAGCGACCGGCTCCGCATGATTCCCGGCAAAACGTGATGCGCGTCTCAGTCGACCCAGGTCAGCGACCGGTCGACGCCAGAGGCGTTGCGGGAGCGCCCGGGATGCGCTAGGCAGGCATGCCATGGACCTGATGCCGTTAGCGCGGGACGAGCGAAAAGACTTCGCGGCATTCCTCGCCACATTGTCGCCGCGGCAGTGGGAGGCGCCCACCCTGTGCGCGCGATGGCGGGTACGTGAGGTGGTGGCGCATGTGATCAGCTACGAGAAACTCGGGGGGCGCGGTCTGGCCGGGCGCTTCGCCAAGGGCTGGTTCCTGCCCAATCGGGTCAACGCCGTCGGGCTGGCCGAATACAACACGCGCAGCCCCGAGGAACTGCTGGCGTTGCTGAAAGACCACGAGGAACCACGCGGTCTGACCGCGGCGTTCGGGGGCATGATCGCGCTGGTCGACGGTGTCATCCACCAGCAGGACATCCGGCGTCCGCTCGGAATGCCACGCGACATTCCGGCGGAACGGCTGCTGCCCACGTTGAATGGAGCAAAGACCGCTCCGCTCATCGGTGCCTTCTGGCGCGTCCGGGGACTACGCCTGTCAGCGACCGACCTCGACTGGTCCACCGGCAACGGCCCGGAGGTAGAAGGACGAGCCGAAGCCCTCCTGATGGCCATGGCCGGCCGGCGGGGCATCGTGGACGAGCTGTCGGGACCGGGCCGGCAGAAACTCGCGGACCGCATCGGGCCCTGACCGGCTCTCCGATCAGGAGTGGACGATGAGCCAGGTCGCGACGGCGGTGAGCGTCTTGGAGCGGTTGCCGATGATGTGCGGCCTGGCGCAGGGAAAGGTGATCGAGTCGTTCACCGCGAGGGTGACGATCTCCGATTCGAACTCGATGGTCAGCTCGCCCTGGGTGACCGTGCCCACCTCGTAGCCCTCGTGCTTGAGAAACCGGCCGTGCGCATTCGAGATCGCGTTCGGCGGATAGATCGACTCGAAGAACTCCACGCCAGGTGTCGGCACGGGCGCGAGCCTGCGGAAGGTGACCCCGCCGCTGAGCTTGATCGGCGCGATCTCCCAGGATCGCCGGATCGCGAGGCGCGCTCCTTCGGGCTCCTTTTCCTGGCCGGTCTCGAAGACCGCCGAGAGCGGTACCCCGAGGGCGGAGACGTAGGCGATCAGACGGCTGACCGACGGGCGCATGATGCCCCGCTCGATCTGGGAGACGGCGCTCGCGGAGATCCCGAGTTCGCGCGCGAGAGCCCGTAGCGAGGTCCCCGACTGAAGACGGAGCTCACGCAGGCGCGGGCCCAGGTGCTCACCCGTGCGCGCCTCCGAGTCCGGATCGGTGGTCAATGGCCCTCACATCGACTGTCACAAAGGATTTACGAGCTTGAAATTTCGCGCGTTCGTGACGTAATAGATTCGCCCGTTAAGTGATCACTTCACACCCACGCCTGGATTCACCCGCACGATACGCGAGGGAAACCGCCATGCCTGATCACAGCCCCTATGACCCGAGCCTCACCAATGAGGACCTGGCGCCGCTGCGTACGCAGTCGTGGTCCTCATACAACATCTTCGCGTTCTGGATGTCCGACGTGCACAGCGTCGGCGGTTATGTCACCGCGGGCAGCCTGTTCGCACTGGGCCTGGCGAGCTGGCAGGTCCTCATCTCGCTGCTGGTCGGCATCGTCATCGTGAACGTCTTCTGCAACCTGGTCGCGAAGCCCAGCCAGATGGCCGGTGTGCCCTTTCCAGTGATCAACCGGGCGATCTTCGGCGTGCGGGGCGCGAACATCCCGGCGATCGTCCGCGGCTGCATCGCGATCGCCTGGTACGGCGTCCAGACGTACCTCGCCTCTCAGTCGCTGATCATCATCTTCCTGAAGTTCTGGCCGGCGACGGCGACGCTCAACGACAGTGGCAGGTACGGCTTCCTCGGCCTGTCCGCGCTCGGCTACATCTGCTACGCGATCCTGTGGGTCGCGCAGGCGGCGGTGTTCTGGAAGGGCATGGAGGCGATCCGCCGGTTCATCGACTGGGCCGGTCCCGCCGTCTACGTCGTGATGCTCGTGCTCGCCATCTACCTGGTCGCCAAGGCGGGCTGGAGCAACCTCAGCCTCAACCTCTCCCAGGGCAAGAGCCTGGACTTCACCCACTCCATCACGACCATGCTGAGCGCGATCGCGCTGGTCGTCTCGTACTTCTCCGGCCCGATGCTCAACTTCGGCGACTTCTCCCGGTACGGACGCTCGTTCAGTGCCGTGAAGAGGGGCAATCTCCTCGGGCTGCCGGTCAACTTCCTGTTCTTCTCGCTGCTGACGGTGATCACGGCGTCGGCGACCGTACCGGTGTTCGGCGAGCTCATCACCGATCCCATCATGACCGTGCAGCGCATCGACTCGACGTTCGCGATCCTGCTCGGCGGGCTGACCTTCGTGATCGCGACCGTCGGCATCAACATCGTCGCGAACTTCATCTCCCCCGCGTTCGACTTCTCCAACGTCAGCCCGCAGCGGATCAGCTGGCGGACCGGCGGCATGATCGCGGCGGCCGGCTCCGTGCTCCTCACCCCGTGGAACTGGTACAGCAACCCGGCCGCCATCCAGTACACGCTGGGCCTGCTCGGCGCGCTGATCGGGCCGCTGTTCGGCATCCTGATCGCCGGCTACTACGTGTGCAGCAGGCAGCGGGTCTGGGTGGACGACCTGTTCACGCTGAGTACGACCGGCCGGTACTGGTTCCGGGGCGGGTACAACCCCAACGCCGTCTGGGCGATCGTCCTCAGCGGCGTGCCCGCGGTCCTGTCGGTCCTGGTGCCGCGGCTACTGCTCGACCTGCACGTCACGACGTACGACGTGGGCTGGATCGCCAACTACAGCTGGTTCATCGGCTGCGGGCTGGGCTTCGCGGCGTTCACCCTGCTGGAGCGCATGTCGCCGCGCATCATCGACCTGGACCGCGACGCCGCACTGGCCTCGAACGGGATCGCGCCGGCGGTCGCTTGATGGCACGAATCCAGGGGATCAACCCCAACACCGCCCGGGCCATGACCGATACCAGCGGCCGATGCGCCCGGGCGGTCGCCGCGCCCTCCACCGTCATCACCGCGGTGAACCCGAGCATGGGCCCGGAGTCGATCGAGAGCCACTACGACGCCGCGCTCGCCGTACCCGGCATCCTCACCGAGATCGCGAGAGGCGAGCGGGCCGGCGCGGACGGCCACGTCATCGCCTGCTTCGGCGACCCCGGCGTCGAGGCGGCCCGCGAGCTCGCGACCGGTCCCGTGGTCGGGATCGCGGAGGCGGCCATGCGCACCGCCGCGCTCCTTGGCCGCGGCTTCAGCGTGGTCACGACGCTGTCCCGTACGACCGGCCGCGCCTGGGACCTCGCTCATCGGTACGGCTGCGCGACCGCCTGCCGGGGGGTGCATGCCTGCGACGTACCGGTCCTGGAACTCGAGGACCCGGCCTCCGGCGCCCGGAAGGCCGTCGCCGACCTGTGCGCCGCCGCACTCGACGCCGACGGAAGCGACGCGATCGTCCTCGGCTGCGCGGGCATGGCCGACTTCTGCGCGGAGATCTCGGCCGACCTCGGCGTCCCGGTGGTCGACGGCGTCGCGGCCGCCACCAAGCTCGTGGAGGCCCTGGTCGCCCTCGGCCTGCGCACCAGCAGCCGCGACGAATTCGCCGCGCCGCGACCGAAGCGCTACACCGGTCTGCTCCGCGACTTCACCATCCCCGATCCCTGAGCTTCCAGAACTCGTAACCAAAGTCGATCCCCATTCCGTCTTCATGGACAGGGAGCGCGCGCCCCCGGTCCGAAGAGAGGTACGAGATGGACGAGAGGCTACGAAGGATGTTCCGTGAAGAGATGTCCGCCGAGCAGCAGCCGCCGCTCGGGGGGCTGCTTGAGGATGCGGTACGCGATGCCCGGCGCGCGCGACGAGCTCGCAGGGCCTGGATCGGCGTGGGCGCCACCGGCGTGGCGGCGGCCCTGACCGTCACCGCTTTCGTCGTCACCCCCGGAGAGAGTGCGAAGCAGGCCGTGACCCCGTTGAAAGGGCCCACGCCCGTCCTGGCCGCGAGTTCGACCTCCACAGTGATCAAGCAACCGGCCGGCCCCAAGTCGCCGGTCACCGACGCCGCGGTGATCGAGCAGCTCGCCCGGCTGGTGCCGCAAGGCAAGATCAGCGGCTTCGCCGGGGGGCCCAGGGAGAACGGCCGGTACGCCTTCGGCCAGCTCTACCTGGACTCGGGCAAGGGCCCGGGCATGATCCGGGTCTTCATCTACAAGGGCGGGCTCAGCGCCAGCGCGTGCAGCACCAAGCCCAACACCAAGGCGGAGGCCTCCAAGGAGCAGGCCATGCTCAAAGCGGCCACCTCCGAGGCGGCCAAGAAGCAGATCCGGCAGCGGTTCGCGGCCATCATGGCGACGAAACGCCCCGGCTGCCATGACCTGCCGGGTGGTGGTCGCGCCCTCGTCGACATGAAGCCGGGCAGCGACGGGTCGGTGACGGTCGACCACGGCAACGGCATCGTCGTGGACGTGTTCACTCCGACCTGGCTCGCCTGGAACGGCAGGACGAACCCGGTCGGGAGGGTCACCCTGACCCCCGACCAGGCGCTCAAGATCGCCGCTTTCCCCGGCTGGGGAGCCAAGATGGACTCCGCGCTGGTCCGCAAAGCCGCCACCGACTACCGGTCCCCGCCCACCGTCTACTGACCGCCCCCACGGCGGGTCACGCCTCACGGCGGGGCCCGCCGTACCGCGTCGCCGAGTGAGAGGACCCACATGCGCGACGACAGCGAGTTCTCCGAGTTCGCGGAGGCGGCCGTCATCCGGCTGCGGCAGACGGCCTTCCTCCTCAGCCGCGACTGGCATCTCGCCCAGGACCTGGCCCAGATCACGCTCGCCAAGGTCTACCTCAAGTGGCGACGGATCGACGACCCGCACGCGTACGCCAAGAAGATCCTGCTGCGCGCCTTTCTCGATCACAAACGGCGGCGCAGCTCCGATGAGTTCGCCGTCGGGGAACTCCCGGAGACCTCCGCGGTATGCGACCAGCCCGACCTGCGGCTCACCCTGTTCGAGGCGCTGGGTCACCTGCCGCCACGCGACCGCGCCATCGTCGTGCTCCGCTACTGGGAGGACCTGAGCATCCGGGCCGTCGCCGACCTGCTCAACCTCTCCGAGAGCCACGTCAAGATCCAGAGCATGCGGTCACTCGCCAGACTTCGCACCCTTCTCGACGAGGACACCCCGGCCGGCTCGGCCACCGGGCAGCCCTGATCTCGGCGGTTCAGAAGACCGGTACGCCGTCGCGGACCAGCTTCCAGTTCTCCACGTGGAAGGTGGAGGGGTCGATGGTCTTGGCCGCCGAGGCGTACGCGACGATCGCCTCCCGGATCGCGACCTGGGCGTTGTAGACGACCGGGGCGGCGGCGATGTGGGGAAAGCCGCCACCGCCGGACTGGCGGTAGTTGTTGACCGCGACCACGAACCGCTGGTCGTCGGCGACCGCCGTACCGTCGTAGGCGAGGTTGACGATCCGTGAGCCCTCGGCCTTGGCGATGTCGATGTCGTACGTGACGCCGGAGAACTGGTCGTAGTTGTAGTCGGGAAGAATGTTGGCGTTGGTCCACGAAGGCGGATCGACCGGGGCGTTCGCGGCGACCTGCTTGTAGTACCGCGCCGAGTACTCCAGGTACGCCTTGATCTGGGAGCCGGTCAGGATGCTGCCCAGGAGCGTGTTGTCGTAGATGTAGAGCCCGGCGATGTCCTTGATCGTGACCTTGCCGGCCGGGAACGTGGCGGCCCGGTTGAACGGCGCGGCGATGGAGACCACCGGCAGATCCGCGTTGGCGGTACCGGCGATCGCCTCCTTGACCTTCGCGGTCTGCACGAGGTTGATGTAGTCGAGGATCGCGGTGTCCTTCCAGCAGGACTCCGCCGCGGACATCGCCTCAGTGGAGGTGGCCACGTCCTGGTTGACGTACGCGACCACCGCGTCGTGCTGCT
>JAOPYG010000166.1 GCA_025964685.1 Actinoallomurus sp.
TGCCGGGCGTGGCCTCGACGCAATGGGCGACCCCGGTCCACCCGGGCTGGGACCCCGAGGCGGAGCAGATCATCGCCGAGGTCCGCCGGCGCGGCCTGCCGGCCATGGACGCGCGGACGCGTTGAGCACGGCGCGCCGGCGCCCGCGTGACGGCGGGCCCCGGAGACCGCCGGCTTCGGCATGGCCCCTGGGCCCGGTCGGCCAGGGCGTGTCTGATGAATCCCTGTCCGGCCGCGCGGTGTCCAGACGACGCCCCGCCGCGTTGTCGTCGGTCGCCGGCCGACACCGGGCCGACTCCCTCCACCGCCTCGCGACGCGACGCCTGGACACCGCTCGCTACGAACGCGATTCATCAGATACGCCCTAGTCGGTGCCCGTGATCGACAGGGTGCGGAGCTTCCAGCCGGCGAACGCCACGCCGAGCACGCTCAGCGCGATGAGCAGCGGGACCGCGGTCGAGGTGTGGACCTCGGAGGTGACCGCGGTCGCGTTCGTGCCCATGTCGGTGATCGAGATGGCCCACTGCCGGATCGACAGCGTCCTGGCGCCAGGGGCGTACCTCGCGAGGAGGTTCTCCCACACCAGGGCGTAGATCAGCCCGATCGTCACGGCGAACCGGCTGAGCACCGCGATGGCGATGAACAGGGCGCAGTACGCGATGCCGCCCACCAGCGCGCCGAGAGCGAAGCCCGTCGCCAGGCCCGCCGTCAGGCCATTCATGATCACGGCGGAGATGAAGATCGGCACTACGCAGAAGCCGATGACCAGGGCGACCGCGACCAGGAACTTCGTGGTCGAGATGATCGGACGCGCGATCGGCTTGGTCATGAGGTACATGATCTGGCCGTCGTCGATCTCCGGGGCGATGACTCCGGTGCCGGCGAGCAGGGCCAGTAGCGGCAACAGCGCGCCCAGTCCGAACTGCGTGAGCAGCGCCGTGGCGGTGTCGAGGTCGCTGTTGCCGGTGAGTCGCAGACCGATGCTCAGCAGCAGCAGGACGGCCGGGAGGATGAAGAGCAGGAGTGCCCGCCGGCGGCCGAGCATTCCGCGGAAGGTGATGTACGCGATGGTGGGGTTCATGACGCGACCAGGTAGGAGAAGACGCTTTCGAGGGATTCGTCGGCCGGGGAGACTTCCCACAGCCGGATGCCGGCCGTACGGGCCGCCTGGGGCAGCAGCAGGGTGAAACGCTGGAAGTCCACGGCTTCCACGGCCAGCCCGGCCGAGGTGAGTTCGACACCGCGGGTCGAGTCGTCGGCGATGAGCGCGGCCGCCAGTCGGCGGTCATCGCTGGAGCGGATGGCGAACATGTGCGGCCGGTCGGTCATCAGCCGCCGGATCGCCCGGAAGTCGCCCGACGCGGCGTGCCGGCCGGCGATGATCACCTCGATGTGGTGCGCCAGCCGCTCGACCTCCTCGAGGATGTGCGAGCTGAACAGCACCGTACGGCCCTCGGCGGCCATCTTGCGGATCAGGTCCATCAGCTGGAGCCGCTGCCGCGGGTCCATGCCGTTGAACGGCTCGTCGAGCAGCAGCACCGCCGGGTCGTGCACGAGCGCCGAGGCCATCTTGACCCGCTGCTTCATGCCTTTGGAGTAGGTGCCGATGGTGCGGTCGGCCGGGGCGATCATCTCGACCAGGCCGAGCGCGCGCTCGGCCGCCGCGCCCGGGTCGGGCAGCTTGTGCAGCTTCGCCATCGAGCGGACGAACTGCCGCCCGGTGAGGAAGTCGTACGCCGCCTCGCGCTCGGGCACCAGCCCGATGTTCCGGAAGACCGAGGGGTTCTTCCAGATCCGCTGCCCGTCGATGCCCACCTGGCCGTTCGAGGGGGAGAGGAAGCCGCCCATCATGTGGATGAGCGTCGACTTGCCGGCGCCGTTCGGGCCGAGCAGCCCGGTGACGCCCGGGCCGACGGTCATCGTCACTCCGTTGACCGCCACCACGTTGCCGTACCACCGGGAGACGTCCCGGAGCTCCAGGACACTCATCGCGCCTCCCGGTCGTTCGCTCGCTGACTGGTCACTGGGCGCCCGCCTTCCGGAACCGCAGGTACAGGATGCCCAGCGCGCCGGCCACGACGGCCGCGCACGCGAGCGTGAAGACCGGTCCGCCGATGCCGGACGGCGGGGGCTCCGCCGCGGACACCTTGGCCCGCAGCGCCCATACCTGCACGCCGTCGACCAGGTTGAACGGGGTGAACATGCCGGCCCACCGGGCGACCGCGAACTTGGTCTGGCTTTCCGCGATGCCCTGGACGGCGCCGACCGCGGCGGTGCTGATGAGGTAGACCGCCATCACCGCGGTCACGCCGAAGCCACGGCGTGGGGTGAACGCGGCCACGACCAGGCCGATCGCCGCCAGCACCAGAGCCAGGATCAGGCAGCCCCCCAGTCCGGCGGCGAAGTGCAGCGCGTGGGTGCCCAGGTGCTTCTGCTTGGTGGCAAGAGCGCCGATGAACAGCAGCGTGACCGGAGTGCTCAGCAGGATGAACAGCGCCGTCGTGAGCGCGCCGTACTTGGCCAGCACGTAGTCCATCCGGGACAGCGGGCGGGAGAAGTACAGCGGCGTGACATGGAAGCGCAGGTCGCGTGAGGCGAGCACCGGCGACTGGGCCGCCAGGAAGATCGCGATCAGCGGCTGCAGGTAGATGGCGTACGACTCGTAGCGGATCAGGTTGATCGCCTGGCCGCCGCCGATCTGGGAGGCCAGCGCGGTGATCGCGACGCTGATGGCCGCCGGCAGCAGCATGATGGCGAACAGCAAGAACGGCATGATCTTGGTCTTGGCCGGCCGCCCCAGCCCGTACGCCGCGCGCAGGTTGTGCAGGAACAGGGAGCGGACCGCGTACGAGCGGCCCAGGCGCGGGCCGTCGTAGTGGCGGTAGCCGATGTCGTGGATGACGCTCGTCATGAGGAGAAGACCTC
>JAOPYG010000188.1 GCA_025964685.1 Actinoallomurus sp.
TCCGCGCCGCGAAGGCGATCGCCGAGGCGGACGTGGTGATCTGGGCGGCCAGCCTGGTGCACGAGGAGGTTCTCCAGCACGCCCGTCCGGACGCGGAGATCGTCGACTCGGCGCGGCTGCCGATGGAGGGTGTGCTGCCCTACTACGAGCGCGCCGCCGCCGAGGGCCTCACCGTCGCGCGGATCCACTCGGGCGACCCGGCACTCTGGGGGGCGCTGCAGGAACAGCTGGACCGCTGCGACGACCTCGGCCTGGAGACCGAGATCGTCCCCGGCGTGTCGAGCTTCTCCGCGGTGGCCGCCTCCGTCGGCCGTGAGCTGACCATCCCCGAGGTGGCCCAGTCGGTGATCCTCACCCGCCTGGGCGGGGGCAAGACGCCGATGCCACCCGGCGAGGAGGTACGCGAGTTCGCCCGGCACGGCACGACGATGGCGCTGTTCCTGTCCGCCGCCCGGTCCCGGCAGCTGCAGGAGGAACTGCTCGACGGCGGCTACCCGCCGGACACGCCGTGCGTCGTCGCGTACCAGTGCACGTGGCCGGACGAGCTGATCGTGCGCTGCCGGCTGGACGAGCTCGCCGAGACCACCAGGGCGCACAAGCTGTGGAAGCACACCCTTGTGCTCGTCGGCCCGGCGCTGGAGGCGGGCGGCACCCGTTCGCACCTTTACCACCCCGGTCACTTCCATGGTCATCGGCGTGCCGAGCCGGGGGCGCGGAAGGTGCTCAAGGGTGGCTGACCGTACGCCCTACGAGCCCGACCTGCCGCGCACGATGAAGGTGCGGCAGAAGGCTTTGCGTACCGGCTGGACCACCGGCACCTGCGCGTCGGCGGCGGCGAAGGCGGCCACCGAGGCCCTCGTCTCCCAGCGGGCGCGTGACGTGGTGGAGGTCGCGCTGCCGTCGGGCCGGCGGGTGACGTTCGCCGTTGATTCATGCCTGATCCGCGCCGACCGGGCCGAGGCAGTGGTGATCAAGGACGCGGGCGACGATCCTGACGTGACGCACGGTGCCCGGCTGACCGCGACCGCCTGCTGGCGGGACGAACCCGGCATCGAGCTGGACGGCGGCATCGGGGTCGGCGTCGTCACCAAGCCCGGGCTCGGTCTCGAGCTCGGTGGTCCGGCGATCAACCCCGTGCCGCGCAAGATGATCGAACAGGCAGTGGGGGAGTCTGTGGACCTGAAGGCTCGAGGAGTTCGCGTCGTCATCTCGGTACCCGATGGCGAGACGATGGCGCGCAAGACGACGAACAAACGGCTCGGCATCCTGGGTGGGATCTCGATCCTCGGCACGACCGGGATCGTGCGCCCCTTCTCGACGGCGTCCTGGCGGGCGAGCGTCGAGCAGGCGGTGGCGGTGATGGCCGCGCAGGGGGAGAAGACGCTCGTCCTGTGCACGGGGGGCCGTACCGAGAAGGGCGCCATGCGGCTGCTGCCGCAGCTGCCGGCCGTGTGCTTCGTGGAGGTCGGCGACTTCACCGGCGCGGCGCTCCGCAAGGCGGTGGAGCACGGCATCACACAGGTCGTTTTCGTCGGCATGGCGGGGAAGCTGACCAAGCTGGCGTCCGGTGTGCTCATGACGCACTACACGCGTTCCAAGGTGGACACCGCGCTGCTCGCCGAGATCACACTCACGATGGGCGGCTCGGGGGAGCTCGCCGGCCAGGTCGCCGAGGCCAACACCGCGCGGCACGCGTACGAGCTGTGGGAGGCCGCCGGGCTGCTCGGCCGGGCCGGACGCGAGCTGTGCCGCCGGGTCGCGGTGGTCCTGGAGCAGTTCGCCGCGGAGGCGGGCGGTGACATCGCCGCCCAGGTCGTCCTCGTCGACTTCACCGGCCAGCGCATGATCGCGATGTACGGGCGGCTGAGCAGATGATCACGGTCGTGGGCTGGGACGGTTCGCCGCTGCCGCGGCAGGCGGTGGAACGCCTGGACGCGGCCGTGCTGGTGGCCGGAGGGCGGCGGCACCTGGACGCCGTACGCCCGCCGGCCCACGTCCGCCAGGTCGTCATGGGCGACGTGTCGGCCGCGCTCGACCAGGTGGACGCCGCCGCCGGCGCGGGGGCGGTCGTGCTGGCGAGCGGCGATCCGGGGTTCTTCGGGATCCTGCGCGCCCTGCGCGAGCGCGGGCACGCACCGGAGGTGCTGCCCGCCGTCTCCTCGGTGGCCGGCGCGTTCGCGCGGGTCGGCGTGCCGTGGGACGACGCAGTCGTGGTGAGCGCCCACGGGCGTGACCCGCGTACGGCGGTCAACGCCTGCCGCGCGATGCCCAAGACGGCCGTGTTCACCGCGCCCGGCTGCGGACCGGCCGAGCTGGGCGCCGCCCTGGCCGGCTGGGACCGCACCCTCTACGTCGCCGAGCGGCTGGGTGCCCCGGATGAGCGGATCACTCGCCGCACGCCGGCCGAGGCCGTGGCCGGCGACTGGGCCGACCCGAACGTCGTCCTCGCGGTACGTGAGCCCGCTCCCGGGGACCGCCCGCGAACGCACAACCAGCCCGCCGCGCCGCCGCGTGACTGGGCCGGCGACGACGCCTACCGGCACCGCGCCGGGATGATCACGAAGTGGGAGGTGCGCGCGGCGGCGCTGGCCCGGCTCCGGCCCACCCTCGGCATGCTCGTCTGGGACGTTGGCGCGGGCAGCGGCTCGGTCGGCATCGAATGCGCCGAGCACCACGCCGCCGTCATCGCCGTCGAACGCGACCCGGCGGCCTGCGCGCAGATCCGCCGGAACGCCGGCGGGGTGGACGTACGCGTGGTCGAGGGGAGCGCGCCCGAAGCCTTGACGGACCTGCCCGACCCCGACGCGGCCTTCGTCGGCGGCGGCGGCCTGCCCGTGCTCACCGGCGTCCTGGCCCGGAGCCCCGAAAGGATCGTGGTCACCTACGCCGCCGTCGACCGTGCCGTACCGGCCCGTGTCCTGATCGCCGACGCCGGCTACGCCGTGGACGGCGTGCAGCTGGCCGCGTCGCGCTTCGCGGACCTGCCGGGCGGGTCGTTCCGCCTGGAGGCGCAGAATCCGGTGTTCCTGCTGGCGGGGAGGCGAAAATGATCGGTGTGGTCGCGGCCACGGCGACCGGCCGTGCGGCGGCCGCGACACTCGCGGCCGCCTGGCCGGACGAGGTGCGGCTGCTCACCGGGCAGAAGGCCGCCGACGCCCTGCGCGAGGCGTGGCGAACCTGCGACGCCGTGGTGAGCTTTCTCGCCGTCGGCGCGACGGTGCGGGTCCTCGCACCCTTGCTCGGCAACAAGACCACCGACCCGGCCGTCGTGTGCGTGGACGAGTCGATGGCCTTCGCGGTGGCCGTCCTCGGCGGCCATCACGGCGCCAACCTTCTCGCCCATCGGCTCACCGGTGTGCTCGGCTGCACGCCGGTGGTGACGACCGCCAGTGACCAGAGCAACGTCACCCCGCTCGACTCCTACGGCGCGGACCTCGGCTTCACCGTGCACAACCCGGAGCTGCTCGCGCACGTCGGTGCCGCGGTGCTCTCCGGCGAGCCGGTGCGCCTCGACGGCGCGGCGGGCTGGCCACTGCCCCCGCTGCCGCCCAACGTCTCACCGGAGGCGCCCGGCGAGGGGCACCGCATCATCGTCACCGATGAGGCCGAGCGCGACTGCATGTGCCACGACGGCCGGTTCGAGGGCGCCCTGGTCTACCGGCCGAAGTCCCTCGTCGTCGGAGTCGGCTCCGCGCGCGGCGTCACGGCCGGCGAGGTGGCAGGCCTGGTCGATGAGGCCCTGGCCGCCGGATGCCTGGCCGCCGAGTCGGTGCGGTGCCTGGCCACCGCCGACCTGAAGGCCGATGAGGAGGGCATCCTCCAGGTGGCGCGCGAGCGCGGCTGGGACGTCGTGACCCATCCCGCCGAGCAGCTCTCCTCCGTCGAGGTGCCCAACCCGTCGGAGGTCGTGCGCGCCGAGGTCGGCACCCCCAGCGTCGCCGAGGCGGCGGCGCTCCTCTCGGCGGGCCCGCGAGCGGAGCTCGTGGTCGAGAAGCGCAAGTCGGCGAACGCCACCGTGGCCGTCGCCCGGCTCGCGCCGCGCGGCCGGCTGTCCATCGTCGGCCTCGGCCCCGGCGCGCGCGACCTGGTCACGCCACGGGCGATCGCCGCGCTGCGGCGCGCCGCGGTCGTCGTCGGCCTGGACCAGTACGTCGAGCAGGTCCGCGATCTGATCCGCCCGGGGACACGCGTGATCACCTCCGGCCTCGGCCAGGAGGAGGAGCGGGCCCGTACCGCCGTCGAGGAGGCGTCGGCCGGCCACGCCGTGGCATTGGTCGGCTCCGGCGACGCGGGCGTCTACGCGATGGCGAGCCCGGCGCTGGAGTTCGCCGACGCCGGCATCGACGTCGAGGGCGTGCCCGGCATCACCGCCGCGACGGCCGCCTCGAACCTCCTGGGTGCGCCGCTCGGCCACGACCACGCCTACATCTCGCTGTCGGACCTCCACACACCGTGGGAGGCCATCGAGCGCCGGGTCACCGCGGCCGCGGAGGGCGACTTCACGGTGTGCTTCTACAACCCGCGCAGCCGGACGCGCGACTGGCAGCTGCCCAAGGCGCTGAGCATCCTTGCCGCGCACCGGCCGCCGGACACACCGGTCGGGTACGTCCGCAACGCCACCCGCCCGGACGAGACGGTGACGCTCACGACGCTCGCGGAGCTGGACCCGGCCCGTGTCGACATGTTCACCGTGGTCGTCGTCGGATCGAGCCGGAGCCGTACGGTGGCCGGGCGTTTTGTAACCCCCCGGGGGTATCGATGGGCCTGATGTCTCTGCGGGTCACCGACCGCTGCACGGGCTGCGGCGCCTGCCTGCTGACCTGCCCCGAACGTGCCCTCCGCCCGTACGCCGCCTGGGCCGCCGAGGGCAGGAGCCCGCTGTACGTCCTGGACGATCTCTGCACCGGATGCGGCGACTGCGTCGAGACCTGTCCCGCGGACGCGATTGAGGAGATATGAGGACCATCCATCCGATCGAGGCGCGGTCCCTGGAGATCCTGCGCTCGCGCGTCGATCTCCGCGGGCTGCCGCCCCTCACCCGGGCCGTCACCGAGCGTGTCATCCACGCGAGTGCGGACCTGGAGTACGCCACCGACCTGGTCACCGACGAGGCGGACCTCGAACAGGGCCTGCGCGCGCTGCGCGACGGCGCGCCGGTCGTCACCGACGTCGCGATGGTGGCCGCCGGCATCACGGCACGGCAGGTGATCTGCTCGATCGGCGACCCGGCCGCCGCGGACATGGCGAAGGCGTACGCCCTGACCCGGTCCGCCGCCGCGGTCCGGCTGTCCGCCGTCAAGGCGGGGCCGGGTGCGGTGTGGGTGGTCGGCTGTGCCCCGACGGCGCTGGAGGAGATCATCGCAAGCGGGGTCGCCCCGGCCCTGGTGATCGGCCTGCCGGTCGGGTTCGTCGGCGCGGCCGAGTCCAAGGCGGCGCTGCGCGAAAGCGGCCTGCCCGCCGTCAGCAACGTCTCGGAGAAGGGCGGATCGGCCGTCGCCGCCGCCGCCCTCAACGCGCTGCTCTACCGGCCGGCCGACGATGAGGGGGACGAATGACACCGTTGCTGCTGGTCGGGCACGGCACCAGGGACGAGACGGGCGCCGCGGAGTTCGGCCGCTTCGTCGAACGGCTGCGCGCGCGGCTGCCGGTGGACGTGGCCGGGGGGTTCATCGAGCTGTCGCCGCCGCCGCTGACGGACGCGGTCGCCCGGCTGTACGCCGCGGGGCACCGTCGCGTCGCCGCGGTGCCGCTGGTGCTCGTTGCCGCCGGACACGCCAAGGGCGACATGCCCGCCGCCCTGAACCGCGAACGCGAGCGCCATCCCGGGTTCGGCTACGCGTACGGCCGTCCACTGGGGCCGCACCCGACGCTGCTGCGGCTGCTGGAGGAGCGCCTCGACGCCGTCCTCGATCCCGCGGAGCGCGCGGACACCGCGGTGCTGCTCGTCGGCCGTGGCTCCACAGACCCGGACGCCAACGCCGAGGTCTGCAAGGCCGCCCGGCTGCTCTGGGAGGGCCGCGGCCTGTCCATGGTCGAGACCGCCTTCGTCTCACTCGCGCGGCCCGGAGTGCCCGAGGGCCTCGAACGCTGCCGCCGGCTCGGCGCCCAGCGGATCGTCGTACTGCCGTACTTCCTGTTCCCCGGCGTGCTGCCGGACCGCGTGGTCGCGGAGGCGGAGGCGTACGACGGCGCCGAGATGCGCTGCGCCGCCGTGATCGGTGACTGCGAGGGTCTGGCCGACCTCGTGGTCGAGCGCTACGAGGAGGCGCTGCACGGCGACATCCGGATGAACTGCGACACCTGCGTGTACCGGCTGCCGATGCCCGGCTTCGAGGACCGCGTGGGCGCCCCGCAGCACCCGCACCACCACCCGGACGACCCGTCACACGTCCATGCGCACTGACGTCGACCTCCGTCACCACGGAGACACCGAGGTGGCCCCCGGCCTGGTCGACCTCGCGGTGAACGTACGCCTGGGGACCCCGCCCGAATGGCTGGCCGCCCTGCTGCGTGACAGCGTGGCCGGCCTCGCGGCCTACCCCGACCCGGCACAGGCGCGGCGCGCGGTGGCCCGCCGTCACGGCCGGTCCGAGGACGAGGTGCTGCTCACGGCGGGGGCGGCGGAGGCGTTCGTGCTGCTCGCCCGCGTGCTGGCGCCACGCCGCGCGGTGGTCGTGCACCCGCAGTTCACCGAGCCGGAGAGCGCTCTGCGCGCCGCCGGGCACGAGGTGTCGCGGGTGATCCTCGACGGGGACTTCCGGCTGGGGCCGGTACCCGATGACGCCGACCTGGTGATGATCGGCAACCCGACCAACCCGACGTCGGTCCTGCATCCGGCCGAGCACGTCGCCGGACTGGCCCGGCCGGGCCGCGTCCTGGTCGTCGACGAGGCGTTCATGGACTGCGTGCCCGGCGAGACCGAAAGCCTGGCCGCCCGCCGCCTCCCGGGCCTGGTCGTGGTCCGCAGCCTCACCAAGACGTGGGGCCTGGCCGGGCTCCGCGCCGGATACGTGCTCGCCGAGCCCTCACTGGTCGAGCGCCTCGCCGCCGCGCAGCCGCTGTGGTCGGTCTCCACGCCCGCGCTGGTCGCGGCGGAGGCGTGCGTGAGCCCCCGTGCGCTGGCCGAGGCCGAGGCGTGGGCGCGCGACCTGACGACCGACCGCGAACGCCTCGCCGCGGCGCTGAAGGGCCTCGGCCTGGAGGTCGTCCCCGGTGCCCGCGCGTCGTTCCTGTGCGTACGCGTGCCCGAGGGCCTGCGCGTACGCCAGGCGCTGCGCGAGCGCGGGTACGCCGTCCGGCGCGGCGACACCTTCCCCGGTCTGGGGCCCGACTGGCTTCGCGTCGCCGTGCGCGACGAGCGGACCGTGGCGGCGTTCGTCGCCGAACTCTCCTCGGTCCTTCATCCCCTGTGAACACCCTTCCCGCGAGGAGAATCATGGACCTCATCGCCGAGACGATCGCCGCGATACGTCCCCTGGACGAAGTGGCGATGAGCGCGGCACGCGCGCACCAGGACCGGCTGACCAAGCCGCGAGGCGCGCTGGGCGTGCTGGAGGAGCTCTCGGTGCGCCTGGCGGGCCTCGCGGGCGCCTGCCCGCCGCCGATGCCCGAACCGGCCGCCGTCGCCGTGTTCGCCGCCGACCACGGCGTGCACGCCCAGGGCGTCACACCGTGGCCGCAGGAGGTGACGGGCCAGATGGTCCAGAACTTCCTGGCCGGAGGAGCCGTCGTCAACGCCTTCGCCCGCCAGACCGGCGCCGAAGTACGCGTGGTGGACGTCGGGATGAAGACCGACCTGCCGGCCGCGGACGGGCTCGTCATCCGCAAGACGGCCCACGGCACCGCGGACATGACGCGTGAGCCGGCCATGACGGCGGACCAGGTCCGCGCCGCGGTCGAGGCGGGCATCACGACCGCCCGAGAGCTGGTGGCGGCCGGGTACCGCTGCCTGATCACCGGCGACATGGGCATCGCGAACACGACGGCGTCCGCCGCCCTCATCGCTCTCTTCACCGGCCGCGCCCCCGAGGACGTCACCGGCCACGGCACCGGCATCGACGAGCGCACCCACGCGCACAAGATCAAGATCGTGCGCTCCGCCATGGACCGGGCTCGCGCCGAGTTGGACGGCGCCGCCGCGGCCGACCCGCTCGCGGTGCTCGCCCAGGTCGGCGGATTCGAGCACGCGGCGATCGCCGGCTTCATCCTGGGCGCCGCCGCCGAGCGGGTGCCCGTCGTGCTCGACGGCGTGATCGCCGGCGCCGCCGCGCTGGCCGCCGTGGCACTCGCCCCGGACGTACGCGACTCGTGCGTGGCGGGCCACCGCTCCGCTGAGCCGGGCCACGCGGCCGCGCTGCGGCACCTGGAGCTGCGGCCTCTCATCGACCTCGACCTCCGGCTCGGCGAGGGCACCGGCGCGCTGCTGGCCCTCCCACTCGTGCAGAGCGCCGTGCGCGTACTGCACGACGTCGCGACGTTCGACTCCGCCGGTGTCGCGGACAAGGCTTGACCAGGCCCGAGTACCTTGGTGGCTGAACGATGGCTGAATATGGTTGACCGGGCGGCCGATGACGCCCGGAGGCAGTACCGAAGCCCGTGCCCGACTCAGGAGAACCCAGCGTTGCCCCCCTACCTTCTCGGCCTGCGCCTCGATGGGCGCCGCGCGCTCGTGGTCGGCGGCGGGCGCGTCGCACAGCGGCGCGTGCCCGCGCTGCTGGCCGCCGGTGCCGAGGTGGTACTCGTCTCTCCCGAGGCCACCCCGGCTCTGGAGGACCTCGTCGCCCGCGATGAGCTGACCTGGGAGCGGCGGCCCTACCGTACGGGCGACTGCGACGGTGCCTGGATCGTGCAGGCGTGCACCGACGACGGCAAGGTCAACGCCGCGGTGGCGGCGGAGGCCGAGGGCCGGCGGATCTGGTGCGTACGCGCCGATGACGCGGAGGCGTCCGCCGCCTGGACCCCGGCCGGCGGCCGGGTCGACGACACCTCGATCGCGGTGCTGGCCGGCGGTGACCCGAGGCGTGCCGCGGGCGTACGCGACGCCGTCCTCGACGGGCTCCGTGACGGCACGCTGACCGCCCGTCACTCGCGCCAAAAGCCCGTCGGCGTCGCCCTCGTGGGCGGCGGCCCCGGCGACCCCGGGCTGATCACCGTGCGCGGCCGCCGACTGCTCGCCCAGGCCGACGTGGTGGTCACCGACCGGCTCGCCCCGCGCGAACTCCTCGACGAGCTCGCCGGCGACGTCGAGATCATCGACGCGGCCAAGATCCCGTACGGCCGCTCGGTGACCCAGGAGCACATCAACGCGGCACTGGTCGAGCACGCGCGGGCCGGCCGGTTCGTCGTACGCCTCAAGGGCGGTGACCCCTTCGTGTTCGGCCGGGGGGCCGAAGAGGTGCTGCACTGCCTCAAAGCAGGCATTCCGGTCACGGTGGTCCCCGGCATCACCAGTGCGATCGCCGTACCCTCCGCCATCGGCATCCCCGTCACCCACCGCGGCGTCGCACAGGAGTTCCACGTCGTATCCGCGCACGTCGCCCCGGGTGGGCCGGGCTCGACGGTCGACTGGGAGGCGCTCGGCCGCTCACACGGCACGCTGATTCTGTTGATGGCGGTCGAGCGGATGCGTGTGATCGCGGACACGCTCATGCGCTATGGTCGGTCGCCTGACGCACCTGTCGCGGTGATCCAGGACGGTACGCTGCAAAGCCAGCGCACACTCATGGCGAGCCTCGCGACTGTGTCGGACGAGATGACGGCCAGCGGAGTACGGCCACCGGCGATCATCGTTGTCGGCGAGGTCGTGCAGGTGGCACAAGAGATCGACATGCTGAGAGCGGATATGGGGCGGCTCCGTGACACCCCCGGCTGATCAGGGCGCCGCCAAGCACAGGGCGGCTTCCCTCCCACTCGACGAGGTCCTCGCTGAGCTGCGGGACCAGATCGCCTCCTTCCGGTTCGTCCTGGACGCACCGGGCGCCGAGGAGGCGAGCTCCACCCAGCAGGACCTGCTGAACCAGCTCGACGACTACGTGCTGCCCAGAGTGCGCCGCACGGACTCACCGCTGCTCGTCGTACTGAGCGGTTCGACCGGCGCGGGCAAGTCCACGCTGGTCAACACGCTCGTCGGCGCGCGGGTCAGCGCGACCGGCGTGCTGCGGCCCACCACGAGCAGCCCGATTCTGGTCTGCCATCCCGACGACGCGGACTGGTGGCTCGACGAGCGCTACGTCCTGCCGGGATTCGGCCGCGTACTCGGCCCGGCGCCCGACGCCGTCGTCGGCGACCAACTCGTGATCATGAAGAGCGACGTGCTGCCCAGGGGCCTCGCTTTGCTCGACAGCCCCGACGTCGACTCGGTCTTCGAGGACCACCACGAGTTCGCGGCCCAGTTCCTGGCCGCCGCCGACATCTGGATGTGCGTGACGACCGCCGCGCGCTACGCCGACGCCCAGGTCTGGCGCCTGCTGCACCGGGCGAGAGACCACGGCGCCACCCTCGGCATCGTGCTGTCCCGTGTCCCGGAGGAGGGCGGCGAGGAGGTCGTCGCGCACTTCGCCGAGATGCTCAAGGACAACGGCCTCGAGCAGGCCGCGCAGTTCACCATCTCCGAGACCAAGGTCTCCGGCGGCATGCTGCCCAAGAAGATGGCCGAGGAGGTGCACGGCTGGCTGACGAGCATCACCGAAGACGAGGATGGTCGCGCCGAGGTCATCAGGTCTACTCTGGGTAGCGTGCTGGACACCTTCCGTACTCGCGTCCCCGAGCTCGCCAAGCGGGTCGAGGAGCAGGTCGCCCTGCGCACCATGCTTCGCGACGAGGTCGAGGCGGCGTACGCCACGGGCCTGGCCGAGCTGGACGAGGCGACGCGCAACGGCTCGCTGCTGCGCGGCGAGGTGCTGGCCCGCTGGCAGGACTTCGCCGGCACCGGCGATCTCGAACGCGCACTGCAGGTGCGTGCCGGCCAGGCCGGCCACCGCGCCGGCCGGCGCCGCCGCGCCCCCGCACGCGTCCGCGCCCTCAAGGCGGCGCTGCGCAGCGGGCTGGAGTCACTCGTCATGGCCGCCGCGGAGCGCGCCGCCGAAGACGTCGTGAGCCGCTGGCGGAGCCGCCCGGCAGGAGCCGACCTGCTCGAGGGACGCGCCGACACGCTCGGGCGCGCCTCGTCCGAGCTGTCCCGCCGCACCACCCGTGCGGTCAGCAGCTGGCAGGACCACATCATCGAGCTGATCCGCACCGAAGGCGTCACCAAGCGCGCCGTCGCCAAGTTCGTCTCCTACGACGAAGAGGCCCTGTCCCTGGTGATGATGGTGGGCCTGTTCGGCTTCGGCACGAGTGACGTCGCCGTCGAGGCCGGCACCAGCGCGGTGCCACAACGTTTGCTCAAGGCGCTGTTCGGTGCCGAATCCTTGCGTAGCATGAGCGCCAAGGCCAGAGCCGACCTGCGCGGCCGGATCGGAATGCTCTACGACGAGGAGGCCATCCGGTTCGGGCAGGCGCTCGACGGGGCCGGAGTGCCTGACGAGACCACACCGGTCCAGCTCTATCAGGCCACATACAACCTTGAGGTCAGCCGGTGACCGGCTCTGCCCGCCGAGGCCTTTTCCAATACCGATACGACGAGGAGCGCGACGGATGACGGCGACGACACCGCCGGTCTCCTCGCTTGAGGAGATCGAGACTCCACCGCAGACCGCCGCGGTCGGCCTGTCCGATCGCCTGGACGTCCTCGACCGCCTGGTCGCGCTCGGCGAGGGGCGGGTCGACAAGCCGCTCATGGACGACGCGGCGGCGCTGCTCGCCCGCGCCGGCGAGCGGCTGCGCCTGTCCGGGGAGCACACCGTGGTGGCCCTGGCCGGCGGCACCGGCAGCGGAAAGTCCTCACTCTTCAACGCCGTCTGCGGCCTGGAGCTGTCACCCACCGGCCTGCGCCGCCCGATGACCAGCTCCGCCCACTCCTGCGTATGGGGCCTGGGCGGCGCCGGTCCGCTCATGGACTGGCTCGACATCGACCCGCGCCACCGCTACGCCCGTGCCAGCGCCCTCGACGGTGACGGCCAGGTCGGCTCCCTGCAGGGCCTGGTCCTGCTGGACCTGCCCGACCACGACTCCATCCGCGCGGCGCACCTCGCCGAGGTCGACAAGTACGTCAGCGTCGCCGACCTGATCATCTGGGTGCTCGACCCGCAGAAATATGCTGACTTCGCCGTCCACCGCCGCTACTTCGAACAGCTGTCCGGGCACACCGGCGTCACCCTGATCGTCTTGAACCAGGTCGACCGGCTGGAGCCAGAAGAGGTCACCGAGTGCGTCAAGGACCTACACCGCCTTCTCGAGGCCGAGGGCATGGGCGGTCCCACGATCCTCACCACCTCGGCCAAGACCGGGGCCGGCATCGAGGGCTTCCGCGAAATCCTCGCCGACACGGTCGCCGCCCGCCAGGCGCGGCTGGAACGCCTGGTCGCCGACATCGACCGGCTGGTCCGGCGCTTCGAGGGCCAATACGCCGAGGCCGAGCCGCCGACCACGGTCGATGACCGCCGCGCGGCCGCCCTGGTCGAGGCCCTCACGGAGGCCGCCGGCGTACCGGCCGTAGCGGAGTCCATGGAGAGCGCCTACTCCCTGCGCGCCATGGACTACATCGGCTGGCCACTGGGCCGCCTGACCGCCCGCCTGCACGCCGACCCACTGCGCCGCATGCGCCTGGGCGAGCTGCGCCAGGAGCTGAGAGCGGCCTTCACGACACCGGTCAACGCCCAGCAGGCGCACGTGGACAACGCCCTGCAGGAGGTCACCGAGGGCGTCACAGCCGACCTGCCCCCGTCGTGGCAGCGCTCCGTACGCGAGGCGGGCCGCTCCCAGGCAGAAGAACTCCCCGAGGCACTGGGAGACTCCCTGCGCGAGGTCGTACCCGCCTTCAACCAGGTCCCGGCCTGGTGGTGGATCCTCCGAGCCTGGCAATACCTCCTCGTGACCGCGTCGGCCCTGGGCCTGCTCTGGCTCGGCGCCATCCTGGCGTACGGCGGCCTCGACCTGGGCCGCGCGCCGTTCGGCATCCTCGGCGACCCGTCCCTGTCGCCGTATGTCGGCCTGCTGGTGCTCTGCACGCTGGGCTTGGGAGCCTTCACAACCGCGGCCGCGAGAAACGTGATCGCCCTGTCGTCGGTCCGCCACAGCGAACGCCTGGAGGAGCAGATGCGCCAGGGCATCGGCACCTCAGCCAGAACCTTGGTCATCGAGCCGGTCGAACGGGAGCTGGAGGTGTACAAGTCCTTCCGCAAGGAGGCCTCCACCGCCATCCGTTCGCTGATGCCGTAGCCCGGAGCAGTCGCTTCAGCCCACGCTGCCCGCCGCCAGTTGGGCGCGGTTCGGTGACCGCCTTAGCTCAAGGGCGCACGACGGTCGCAGCTCAAAGGCCATCTGGCGACCGCCGTTAGTACCTTCACGAGTTCAGCCGCCCGGTCCGAGCCTCGCCCACGTTCGTAGGAGCCACATCGGGCCTCACCCTGATCACGGTGAGTTATCCACAGGTGGCGGAGAGGTCTGGTGGCGGGTACCGCACGTCCGTCACCGTGGGTTTCACATCGGCGGTGATGGACCGTCGCGGACAGACCGGAGGACCCCTTCGTGAACGAGGCAGTTGTCACGGTGATCGGCTTCGTCGCCCAAGACCCCATCTTCGAAGTTCTCGGGAGTGGCACGTCGCTGATGTCCTTGCGGATCGGCAGCACCCCACGCCGTTACGACCGCGAAATCGGCCAGTGGCGTGACGAGGACCCGATGTTCCTGACGGTCAGCTGCTGGCGAACCCTCGCCGACAACCTCCAGGCGTGTGAGCTGCAACGCGGAGACCCGGTCATCGTGACCGGCAAGCTCCGCATCCGCGAATACGTCAAGGACGGGCAACGGCGCTTCTCCGCCCAGGTAGAGGCGACCACGGTCGGACACGACCTGAGCCGCGGCATAGCGCGCTTCCAGCGTTCCCAGCGCTCCGCCGGCCTCCCAGAGGACCGCCGCCAGGCGGACGACGTCGCCGACCGATGGCTAGAGGAGGGCATGGAGGAGAGCACCGAGGAGATCACCGCAAACACCGATGGCGGAGCCGAGGACATCGACGACACGGACGAGACCGCCGAGACGGGCCCGTTCCGCGCAGCCGCATGACCATCGGTCCGCGCAGACCGGCTACTCGCGGCGGCAGAGCCACCCGTCCGGACGGGTCGTTTCTTCGCGATGCCATAGCCGTTCGCACGGGCGGAACGATCTTGTGCGGTGGCACAGCCATCGCGCGCGCGGGCCGGTTGTTCGCGGTGATGGAGCCACCCGTCTGGGCGGTCGCTTCTTCGCGGTGGCATAGGCGTCGTGCGGGCGGCACGGTACCTCGCGATGGCAGAGGTGTCCGTGCGGGCGGGGCCGTGCCCCTGGACGGGGTCTGCCGGGGCGGGACCGTGCCGCGGCGGCGCACCGCTCGCCGACGGCTGTGAACGCCGGCGTGAACGCGAAGGCTTGGCAGCCAGGCCCGTGGCCGTCATCCGCTCGATCCGGGTTCGAGTGACGGCATCGGCGAGTCCATGCCCGGCTTCATAGCTACGCCGCTCTAGCGTCCGAGTCCACGTTGGATGTCCAGACACGCCGCAAAGGTCGGGTTAGCCGGTGATGCCGCCAACGCGATCACGTCCGCCGTACAGCGCACCGTTGTCAAGGAGGGAGCTACGAATGCGAAAACCGCATGCTGATACCCGGCCAGGCGTCTCCTGGGCACTTAGAGGGAGCTGAACCCGCCTGCAAGGTCCGCACCGGCCACTGCCGGGATGTAGCGGTAAACGCCGGGCGCCTCATTCGGCCTCGCCGAACGGCAGCTCCGGCGTGCCCCCGGCGTGTCCTCGGGAGGCGGCGATCGGGCCGGCGTTTTCCCGGTGGGGGAGTCGTCAAGGGGGTGTTCACCCGCATCGCCGGCCGCCTCGCCATTGCGGAAGAACTGTCGTTCAGCCGCTGCCACAGGCTGGGCCCGCCGTTGAGCAACGCATATTGAGGATGAGTGGCCGACAGAGCGGTCGTGAATTTTGTGTGGAGTGAGGGGGCGCTACGCGGCGGGTTGGCGAAGACGCGGCCAGCGGCTAACCGTCGTCAGGCCGCCGCGCAGCGGACTTTCACCATGAGATCCGGCGTGCCTAGGAAGGAGGGCCTTCGGCGTTGCGACGGTGATGAACTTCGAGCTCTTGGGCATGTGAGAGAGCGCCGGCGTACAGGCGGCACCTCAACGAGCGCCTGTGACGGGCGTCGACGGGGCCTTGGTCATGCGGTGTCTCCACGAGCGCCTGTGGTGGACGTCGAGGGGCCGCCAGCGGGCGGTGGGTGCCGTGGGGGACTGCGATCGAGCGGCGTTCCGGCACTGCCTGTGGTCAGTGTCGATGGAGCGCAATCGGGCGGCCCCTCCAGCACCGAACTGATGTCGGCCTTCGAGGGTGCCGTACTCAGGCAGCGCCTAGTGGCTCGGCCCAGATGGAGGTGACCAGCGGGTCGGGCGGACGGCAGGATGGTGGCGCTGTCGGCGTCAGATCCAGGAGACTCCGCGCATCCTGATTCCCTTTCCGGAAATGTACGTCCCGCCCGGCGCTGGACCGGGCGAGTACGGGGGCGCCCAGGAGGCCATGAGCGCCTGCGGCCCTGAGCGTACGCCCTTCGCTCGTCGGGCGCTCTAAGAAGCTACAGCTTTTCCTGCCCACTCCGCACAGATTGCAACTATCCTATTACTGAACGTGATTCGATGATGGGGTGAGTGGGGGCCGCTCTCCGCCAAAGGGCTGCCCTGACGTGCGGCTCTGGCCCGATCCGTTGGGGGAATGATGACGGCACTGCATCAATCGGCCGCCGAGGACCGGGGCGACATGACGAGGAAGCCGCCACGCTGGCCGCTCCTGGCCCAACCCGCGCCGATCATCGCATACGTCATCGTGGTCGTCGGGCTGCACTTCGTGCTGATCGGCTTCTTGGCCGCACGGACCGAGTGGCGGCCCGCGGCGCTGCTCACGTTCGGCGCGCTCATGGCCGCCGGGGTCGTCTGTATCGAGGCGTCCCGACGACTCGGCATGCCCGCCGGCATCGGGCGAGACCTGCTGTCCGCCTGGTGGCTGCCCGTGGTGTTGCTCCTGCCACCCGTGTACGCCCTGCTGATCCCCATCCCTATGCAGGCGCTGCTGCAACTGCGCGTACGCCGTACGCTCCTGCATCGCCGGGCGATCGTGTCGGCCGCCTACGGCTTGGCCGGAGCGGCGGCGTCGGGAGCATTCCACCTGGTCGTGCCCGATCCCCTGCAGGGCGGCGTGCAGTGGCTCACCGACCTCGAATCCGTCCTCCCGACGATGGTCGCCTGCGCCGTGCTGTTCACCGTGATCAACACGGGGATCGTCGCGGTGGCCGCCCACAGCTCCGCGCCAGGCTGCCGCTGGCACGAGCACATGCGCAACCGTGAGCACCTGGTGCTCGACCTCGTGGAGCTCTGCCTCGGCGTACTCGTCACGATCGCCTGCGCGCTCACCCCCGTACTCATCCTCGTCGCACTGCCCCCGGTGATGCTGCTCCAGCGCAGCCTGATGCACCAGCAGCTCCAGGCCGCGGCGCGCACCGACGCCAAGACCGGCCTGCTCAACGCCGCCGCGTGGCAGCGCGAGGCCGACACCGAGATCGCGCGCGCCAACCGTACGGGCGAGTCCCTCGCCCTCCTGCTGATCGACATCGACCACTTCAAACGGGTCAACGACGCCCACGGGCACCTCGCCGGCGACCAGGTCCTGATCGGCGTGGCCGGCACGCTCGTCAGCCAGCTCCGCGAGTACGACGTGATCGGCAGGTTCGGCGGCGAGGAGTTCGTCGTACTCCTGCCGGGCGCCGACATCCTCGAGGGCTGCCGCGTGGCCGAACGACTCCGCAACCGCGTACGGCGGCTGTCCGTCCCGGCCGACGACGAGTCGGTCAGCGTCACGGTCTCGGTCGGCGTCGCCCTGTTCCGCACGCACGGCCAAGACCTCCTCGAACTCCTCGCCTCCGCCGACCTGGCCCTCTACCGCGCGAAGAAGTCCGGCCGCGACCGCATCTGCCTCCCCGCCACCCAGAAGGCCTGACGTTCCCCCGCCGGCCAAAGCCCGGGGCCGAACGGGTGCGCGCCCCTGCCGACGTACCGCCTCGCTATCGACAAAGGGCCGCCAGCCGATGTCTCGCGGGCCTCGGGGTGGCACCGCCTGATCTACCTCGGCGCGTGTGCGTGGCCGTGGCGACGTCCATCGGGTCGCCGGTGCTTTGACCGCATAGGTTCGCCGGGTTGGGCGATCAAGGCCATGATGACGAGCGGTCGGGCCTCCCCATCGGATGCCTTGCCGCTACGGACCTCGGCGCGTTCGCATCGCCGGCACGGCACTAGGGTGAGACGGTGCCCCCGCTGCCGGAGGATCCGCCGCCATTGGTCAGCGAAGACGACCGCGACACGGCCGTGCAGCGCCTGCAGGATGCGTACACCGAAGGGCACATATCGCACGAGGAGCTGGACGAACGCCTCCACCAGGTGCTCACCGCCAAGACGCACAGCGAGCTCGTGTCGGCTCTGGCCTCGCTCCCAGAGGAGAATGCCGGCACCACGTCCACGATTGCCGCCGTCAACGGACGGATCCAGCGGCGCGGCGCATGGCGGGTACCTCGGATCCTCAAGGTCGAGTCCGCATTGGGAAGGGTGCACCTGGACCTGTCCCGGGCGGTCATCGAGCATCCGGTAGTCGACATCGAGTTGCAACTCGGCAC
>JAOPYG010000193.1 GCA_025964685.1 Actinoallomurus sp.
CCCATGTCCAGGTCGCGGGCCTTCCGCCGCAGGTCAGACCCCAGTTGGCCAGGCATTTGCTGGTCATCACCGACCTCGCGAAGCGGGATGCCGCGCTCGCCCTGAGACGCCTCGAATCGTTCTTGAGTGATCTCGAAGAGCGATGAAAACGTACCCCGAAAGGCAGTTCGGCCTGCGACACAGCCGAAAACCTCGGCCATGGGTGATTGTGTAGATGCTGCGAGTCCCCTAGTTTCGACCGAGCAAGGGGGAAGAGGAGCAACCCATGAATAAGCGTGAGCTCGTCGACGCTGTCGCCGAACGAGTGGGCAGTAAGAAGGTCGCGACGGAGGCCGTAGACGCGATCCTGGACACCATCCAGGACACCGTCTCCAAGGGGGAGAAGGTCGCCATCACTGGCTTCGGATCCTTCGAAAAGGCCGATCGGCCGGCGCGAGAGGCCCGCAATCCGGCGACAGGCGCCACCATCAAGGTCCCAGCGACGTCGGTGCCGAAGTTCAAGGCCGGTGCCGACTTCAAGGGGCAGGTGGCCGGTCCTAAGAAGAAGTAAGCGAAAGAGAAGCAACGCATAGGGCCACGGCGCCCGGCGAGACGTCCGTCTCCCGGGCGCCGTCGTCGTCTTCGTGCCTCAGGGCAGAGGGAACGTCGAGAGCGTGATGGCGGTGATCCACTCGCCCTCGACCGCGATGTTGACCCGCTGCCCGAGGCGCAGCAACCGCAGACCGCCGGCGTCGAACGCCAGCGCGCCGAACGGCATCTCGCTTCCGTCGTCGAGGAGCACGCTTCCGCTGCGCGTCTCCCGGTCGTACGCCTTCACCGTCGCCTGCATAGGGCGAGCTTAAGGGGTCTCCGGTGGAGACGGCCTAACGGCGTGTGAGGGGCAGCAGCGGCGCCACAGAGGCGGTGTGCGGCCCCACACCGAGCTCGAGCGCGGCGCGCAGGTCCTCGATGGTGTCGACGTCCCGCCGTACGCTTGGTACGTCATCCAGCGCCAGCTCACGCGCGCCGCCGTCGCGGTGGCGGGCCCGCGACAGGCCGCCGAACGCCGGGCAGAACCCCGCGTCGGGGCGTGCGGTGTAGAGCGTCGTGCCGATGCCCGCCGCGTCGGCGACGAACGCGTTCGGCGTCGCCGAGGCGGCGTCCAGCACCCGGTCCAGCTCGTGGGGCCGCAGCGAGGGCAGATCGGCGCTGAGAGCGCCGACGGCGTTCGCGGGAGCCAGCCGGCGGGCTTCGGCGGCGCCGTGGACCAGCGCCGGGTTCAGCCCGCTGTCGGGCTCGTCGGGCACGATGATGGCGCCGAGCGCGGCGAGTTCGGGTGCCGCGACCGGATCGTCGGTGACGACGACGACCCCCTGCACCCGCGAGGATCGGAGCACGGCGGATACCGTGTCGGTCGCGATCGCGAGCGCGAGCCGCTCGCGGTGGGGTCCTGCGGCCCCCGACAGACGCGACTTGGCGCGTGCCAGCGGCTTGACCGGCACGACGAGCGTCCAGGTGAGGCGGTGGGTACCAGGCATCGTGGGTCGACACTATGCGGAACCAACCGGGAGACTTGACCGGACCCCGCAGTTCGCGGGGATGGACCTAGGAGATGGGCAATGAAATATTCGCCCGTATGGCGCACGATCGTCGTGGGGATCCTGCGGCCGCTGCTGTTCAACCTGCTGGGGCGCGACTGGAAGGGCCAGGACAACATCCCGCGCGAGGGCGGCGTGATCATCGCGCCCAACCACCTGTCGGAGTCCGACCCGCTGGTCCTCGCCCACTTCGTGTACACGGCCGGCCGGTTCCCGGTCTACCTCGCCAAGGACTCGGTCTTCAAGAGCAGGGTCCTCGGCCACATCCTCCGCCGGACCGGGCAGATCCCGGTCTACCGCGACCGTACGGACGCCGGCCTGGCGCTACGGGACGCCGAGAAGGGGGCGCGGAGCGGTGAGTGCCTGATCTTCTATCCCGAGGGCACCTGCACCCGCGATCCCGAGCTGTGGCCGATGACCGGTAAGACCGGTGCCGCCCGGGTCGCCCTGGCCACCGGTGTGCCCGTGGTCCCGGTCGCGCACTGGGGCTCACACGAGCTCTGGCGGTACGGCACGAAGAAGATCCGGCCGTTCCCCCGCAAGACGATGCACGTCATCGCGGGGCCTCCGGTGGACCTGTCGGCCTACGAAGGCAAGCCGCTCGACGCCGAGACGCTCACCGCCGCCACCGCGGACATCATGCGGGCCATCGCCGGCCTGCTCGGCGAACTGCGCGGCGAGACGCCGCCGGACAAGCTCTATGACCGCCGGGAGGCGGCCAGGGCGTCACGAGCGGGCAAGGAAGGCAACGACGACAGCAAGGAGGCCAAGGCCTCTTGAAGACAGCCGTACTCGGGGCAGGGTCATGGGGCACCGTCTTCGCCAAGGTGCTCGCCGACGCGGGTGGCGACGTCATGATGTGGGGCCGCCGCCCGGACGTCGTCGACGCGATCAATGAGAGCCGGCGCAACCCCGACTATCTCCCGGACTGCGTACTGCCCGAACGACTGCGGGCCACGACGGACGTCGGCGAGGCGCTCGACGGCGCGTCGTACGTCGTCCTGGCCGTCCCGGCCCAGACGCTGCGCGCCAACCTGTCGGAATGGCGGCCGCTGATCGGCGGCGACGCCGTGCTGGTGAGCCTCATGAAGGGCATCGAGCTCGGCACGTCCAAGCGGATGAGTGAGGTGATCCGCGAGGTCGCCGGCGTGCCGGAGGAGCGGGTCGCCGTGGTCTCCGGGCCCAACCTCGCCCGTGAGATCGCCCTGGAGCAGCCATCGGCGGCCGTCGTCGCCTGCACCGACGAGCCGACCGCCCAGAAGCTCCAGCTCGCCTGCATGACCCCCTACTTCCGCGCGTACACCAACCAGGACGTCGTCGGCTGTGAGCTGGGCGGAGCGGTCAAGAACGTCATCGCCCTCGCCGTCGGCATCGCGGTCGGCATGGGCATGGGCGCCAACGTGAGCGCCTTGCTCATGACGCGCGGCCTCGCCGAGATCGCCCGGCTCGGTGCCGCGCTCGGCGCCGACCAGCACACGTTCGCCGGGCTGGCGGGTATGGGCGACCTCGTCGCTACCTGCAGCTCGCCGCTCTCCCGCAACCGGACGTTCGGGGAGAACCTCGGCCGCGGGATGAGCCTGGAGGAGGTCATCGCCGCCACCAAACAGACCGCCGAAGGCGTCAAGTCCTGTGACGCCGTGCTGGAGCTCGCGCGCCGGCACCACGTCGAGATGCCGATCACCGAGGGCATCGTGGCCGTCATGCACGGCGGCCTGAGCCCGGTCGAGGCCGGCCGGCTGCTGATGTCACGCACGCCGAAGCCGGAACGCTACGGAGTTTGAGGATCATGACCGAACAGCCCCCGCCCGGGGAGAACACCCGCGCCGTTCACCTGCCGCCGTCTCCCATGCCCCACCAGGCGCCGCTCGGCACCCCGGTGTGGCGCTCGGCCACCTTCGCCTTCGAGACGTCGCAGGAGTACGCCGACGTGCTGGGCGACCGCGTGCCGGGATACACCTACAGCCGGGTGGACAACCCGACCTCCGACGGCTTCGCGGCGGCGGTCGCCGCGCTGGAGGGCGTCCGTGTGGGCGGGGTGACGGGCCAGGCGTTCGCCTCGGGCATGGCGGCGATCACCGCGGTCCTCATGACGTTCACGCACGCCGGCGCGCACGTCGTCGCGCCCGCGGCGGCCTACGGCGGCACGTACGGCCTGCTGTCGGAGCTGCTGTCGAGGTTCGGCGTGCGGACCGACTTCGTCGACATGACCGACCCGGCGACGGTGCGCGCGGCGATCCGGCCCGAGACGCGCATCGTGTGGGCCGAGACCCTCGCGAACCCCACCATGGCCGTTGCCGACCTGCCGGCGCTCGCCGAGGCGGCGCACGAGGCGGGGGCGCTGCTGGTCGTCGACTCGACCTTCGCGACGCCGGTCGTCTGCCGTCCGCTGGAGCACGGCGCGGACCTCGTCATCCACTCCGCGACCAAGTACATCGGCGGGCACAGCGACGCCACCGGCGGTGTCGTCGTGG
Source organism: Actinoallomurus sp. (assembly GCA_025964685.1). GTDB lineage: Bacteria > Actinomycetota > Actinomycetes > Streptosporangiales > Streptosporangiaceae > Actinoallomurus. The sequence goes on from JAOPYG010000193.1 coordinate 4,049, forward strand.
GGCGGACGGGGGTGATGGCGCCGGTGCGCGGGGTCCGGATCCACACCGGAGGCATGCTCGCCCCCGACGAGGCGTTCCTGCTGCGCCGCGGCCTGGAGACCTTGCCGCTGCGCGTGCGCCGGCAGTGCGACACCGCCGCGCTGGTCGCCGCCGCGGCCGCCCGGCACCCCGCGGTCGCCAGGGTCGACTACCCGGGTCTTCCGGGGCATCCCGGCCGCGAGACGGCTCGCCGGCTCTTCGACGCCGGGCCGGAGGGCACCCGGTTCGGCGCGGTCGTGACGATCACGCCGCACGGCGGCGCGCAGGCCGGCATGGCCCTCGCCGACGGTCTGCGCCTGGCCAAGGTGGCGACGTCCCTGGGCGGCACCCACACGCTCGCCGGCCACATCGCCTCCACCACGCATCGGCAGATGGACGCGCGTGCGCTGGCCGCCGCGGGCATCGATCCCGGCGCCGTCCGCTTCTCCATCGGTCTCGAGGACGCCGACGACCTGATCCACGATGTGAACAATGCATTGACCGCCTTGGGGCGGATCGGAGTGCAGGACGGGGCATTGAACTCATAATCCGGTCCGCACGGTGCGTGCGGCCGGTTGCGAGGAAACGCCGTGTATGGTCAATGGCCGCGTGCTTTGTGCAGGTGAGAAGGGGTGGATCCATGAGAAAGATCCGTGTTGCCGTCGTCTTCGGCGGCCGCAGTTCGGAACATGCGATCTCCTGTCTCACCGCGGGCAGCGTCATGGCGGCGATCGACAAGGACCACTACGAGATCGTCCCGGTGGGCATCGCACGAGACGGCAGATGGGTGCTCGCGTCCGAGCAGCGGCTGGTGATCGAGGGCGGACGCCTGCCCGAGGTGACCGGCGACGGCCAGACCCTCGCCCTCCCGTTCGACCCGTCGGGCAACGGCCTCGTGGTCATCGAGCCCGGCCAGGTGCCGCGCGCCCTCGGCGACGTCGACGTGGTGCTGCCGCTCCTGCACGGCCCGTACGGTGAGGACGGCACCATCCAGGGTCTCCTGGAGCTCGCCGGAGTCCGCTACGTCGGCGCGGGGGTGTTCGCCAGCGCGGCGAGCATGGACAAGGGCTTCATGAAGGTCATCTGGGAGGGCGCGGGGCTCCCGGTGGGACCGTACGTCGTCGCCGGAGACCGTCGCTGGCGGCGCGAGCGCAAGCGCGTCGTGGACGAGATCAAGGAACTCGGCTGGCCGGTGTTCGTCAAGCCCGCGCGTGCCGGGTCCAGCATGGGCATCTCACGGGTCGAGGCCGAGGCGGACCTGGAGGCCGCGGTCGAGGCCGCGCGTGAACACGACCGCAAGGTGATCGTCGAGGCCGCCATCGAGGGCCGCGAGCTCGAGTGCGGTGTCCTCGAGGGGCTGGACGACGAGCCCGCGGAGGCGAGCCTGCCCGCCGAGGTCCGGGTCGGCTCCGGCCACGACTACTACGACTTCGAGGCCAAGTACCTGGACGAGGGCCTGCGCCTCGACATCCCGCCCGACCTGCCGGCCGCCGTCATCGAAGAGGTGCGCAAGCTGTCGGTGCAGGCCTTCGAGGCGCTGGACTGCGAAGGCCTCGCCCGCGTGGACTTCTTCTACACCTCCGACGGCCGGGTCGTTCTCAACGAGATCAACACCATGCCCGGGTGCACCCCCGCGTCGGCGTTCCCCAAGATGTGGGCGGCGACCGGACTGGACTACCCCGCCCTCGTCGACCGCTGGATCCGCACGGCGATGCGGCGTCCCGTCGGCCTGCGCTGAGCTGGTCTAGGCGAAGGGCAGCCAGGCGGTCCTGGTGAGCGTTGTGGCGTCGTTGGCCTGAAGCCCGGACGGCGACAGCGTCCACAGCGTGTCCCCGACGAGCAGCGCCCGCTGGACGGGCCCGGCGTTCTGGGACGGGCGTACGCTGCCGAGCCTGCGGACGCCGGAGGCGGTGGCGGACAGCACGAGCGCGCCGTCCGGGCCGCCCATGGGGATGACCGTCAGGCCGGTGGCCGGCCAGTGGAGGAACGCGCGGGGATCGCCCTCGACCGCCGACCAGGTGGACGGAAGGGTGTACGCGCTCACTCTGCGCGGATGGGCCGGGTCGCGCACGTCGAACAGCGACACCTGGGTGCCCTGCGGAAGGCCGCGCGCGTCGGTCCGCTGGCCGACGCCGATGAGCCGCCCCTCGCCCGCCGGATGCAGATAGGCGGAGTAGCCGCTGATCTTCAGCTGCCCGGTGGTCCGCGGATGGGCCGGGTCGCGCAGGTCCAGGGTGTAGAGCGGGTCGGTCTGCCGGAACGTGGCGACGTAGCCGACCGGCCCGGCGAAGAGCACGGCGTGAATGCGTTCGCCCCGGCCGAGGCCGCCGATCTCGCCCATCTGCTCCAGGCGGGTCCCGTGCCGCGCGAGGACGTACACCGCGTTCTGGGCCGGCCGTGGGGTCGCCGCGGGCGGTCCGGTCGCGGGTGTGGTCGTCGTGGCGATCCGCAGGTCGCCTGCGTACTCCGACAGGGAGTACTGGTTCAGCGGTTCGCCGGGGACCGAGCCGGACGCCGCGAACCTGGGCGGCCCGGAACCGCCGACGTCGAAGCGGTAGATGTCGGTCCTGTCCGTTGCCGTGCCCTGCGCCGCGGGACGGTCGGTGACGTACAGGGCGGTGCCCGAGCCGTACACCGTCCGGCCGCCCGCCACGACGCTCACCGGCGCCGCGTCGGACATGTCGCCGGAAAGGTCCACGGACAGCACCGAGACCAGCGAAAGCCCGGTGTACGACGGCGGATGGCTCACGTGGTCGCACGGCACCTTCTCCGCTTCCGTACGGCCGTCACGCGTCACGCTGTAGCGCGGCAGCCACGCGTCGAGAGGCGCCTTTCGCGCGGCCGTGCGGTTCGCCGCGGTGGCGTCCGCGTCGGTGCCGCCGGGAGGGCGCCGGGGGAACGCGATGCGGGGCGCCGAGCGTACGACGACGCGTGCCACCGAGCCGGTCTGGCGCGCGTCCACGTACGAACCGTCGACCTGCATCGAGCTCACCAGGCGCGGCGCGCCCGTGAGGTCGACCAGGGCCAGGCGCGGGCCGGGCGCGTTCGGAGCGTCACCGGTGCCGTCCACGATGCCGCCGTCCTCCGAATCACCGGGCGTGAAGGTGACGGCCGGGCGCATCACGACCAGCACCCGGTCTCCGCTGATCAGCAGCTCACCGGCGGACCACGCGGCGCCGGCGCGCAGGTCGAGCGCGCCGGTCTGCCTGCGTGAGGCCGCGTCGACCACGAGCAGCCGCCCGCGTGACACGGTGACGATGCGGCGGCCGTCGGTCTTGACCAGGTCGGGCTCGCCGACGCCCGGCTCTTGGACGTTGGTGTCCGAATGTGGCGTGTCGGCGGGCGGGCCGGTCAGCGCGTCTCCTGGGACGCGGCCACCCGCCAGCGGCCGCATGGCCGGATCGCCCGGCAGACCGTAGGGGCCGACCTGCGCCGCGACCGCCCGGCGCAGACCGTCGAGCAACGTGCCACAGCCGTCGTAGGCGACCAGCCGCAGCGACGATCCTGGCCGGACGGGGGAGGCGGCGCCGCTCGCGCCACACCCAGCGATGATCAATCCGGCGACCGCGACCGCGAGGACCGGCCGGGCGCCTGAGCCTGAGTCGGTGCCCATCTGCCTTGGACGCCGAACGGCTCCCCAGGGTTCCGGTGAACTTCAATTGACGACACGTTAAAAGCCGCGAAACCGCTGCGAAACAGCCTGACGTGCAGGATTGATTTCAGCAGATCGCCTCTTGGACCGCCGCACAGAAGGGACCGGCACTTGCTGTTCACGCCCGCCGCACCGCTCCGGACCGTGCAGTACATTCCCGGTCACAACCGCTGGCATCCCGATATCCCGCCCGTCGCCGAAGTGATCGCCGGTGGCTCGGTCCGGCTCAACTGCCAGGGCCAGGACGTCCTGTGCGGACCGGTCGGCGTCGTCGGCGCCGAGCCGGGCGACCTCGTGATGGTGGAGGTCCTGGGCATCGGCCGACCGGACGGGCACTTCACCGCCGCCGGTCACCCGGGCATCCTCGGCTGCGCGCCCTCACACGCGATGCTGCGGGACTCCGGCGGTGACCCGGCCGGGGCGCTGCTCGGACGCATCGCGCCCACATCGGCCGACCACGCGCGGGTCGCCGCGCGCGCCGAGCCGGTACGCGCGTCGTGCCGTGCGCTGGCGCCGCGTTCGCAGATCCTGCTGCCGGTGTACGTGCCCGGTGCCCGCATCTCGGCCGGCGACCTGCACTTCCCGGACGAGGGAGGCTGCCAGACCCAGGACGGCTGGCTCGACCTGCGCGTCCATCTGACCAAGCGCGGCATGGAACGGTTCCGGGTCACCGAGCCGCTCGTCATGCCGATCACCACCAGCTCCCTTGACGCGACGGTCGCGGGTCTGACCGTCGGAGTCGCCTGAATGCGCGCCGAGGAGGTGAACGCCTAGCGACAGCAGCAAACCGTCAGGAGGCACCTCGCCGGGGGGTGCGTACTCGTCTCCCGCACCCCTCGGCGTCTCTCCATGGCATGCTTGACCTGATGGACGATCCTGAGCTGGTGGAGTTCGCGACCAGGCTTTTCGGTCTCGCCCGCTCCGGCGAGACCGACGCGCTCGCGGCGTACGTCGATGCCGGAGTGCCGGCCGACTTCACCAATGACGCAGGCGACACACTGCTGATGCTCGCCGCCTACCACGGCCACGCGGCCACCGTGCGCGCGCTGATCGAGCGCGGCGCCGATCCCGGGCGGCCGAACGACCGCGGCCAGACGCCTCTGGCCGGCGCGGTCTTCAAGAAGGAACCCGAGGTCGTACGCGCGCTGCTCGACGGCGGCGCCGATCCTCAGGCGGGCAGCCCGTCGGCCGTCGACGCGGCCCGGATGTTCGGCCACGAAGACTTTCTAAGCTGGTTCGGCGCGTGATGTCCCGGATGTGCCGGTCGGGCGATCCTCAGGCGGCCAGCTGCGTGTCGAGCCGCTGCACCATCTCGCGCATCCGGCGCAGTGCCGCCAGCTCCATCTGCCGCACCCGCTCGGCGGAGACTCCGAGGCGGGTCGCGATCTCGCGGCGGCTGTGCTCGGTGCCGTCCTCCAGGCCGTAGCGCGCCCGCAGGACGACGGCCTCGCGCGGCTCCAGCCGGTCGAGCATGCCGTCGATGATCTCCAGCTGTGCGCCGGCCATGGCGGTGTCCTCCGGCGAGGGAGCGTCCTCGTCGGCGAGCAGGTCGCCGAGTGAGGTCTCCTCGTCCTCGCCGACCACCGCGTCGAGGCTCGCCGGCGTACGGTCCCAGCGGTCCAGCTCGCCGATCCGCTCGACCGGAAGGTCGAGCTCGGCGGCCAGCTCCTCGTCCGTGGGTTCGGACCCGGTGAGCAGGACGAGCTCGCGGCGGGCCTTGCGGAGCCGGTTGACGTCGGTGTGGACCGCGCCGGGAAGACGCACGGACCGCGAGGAGTTGGCCAGCGCGCGGCCGATCGCCTGCCGGATCCACCAGGTGGCGTACGTGGAGAACTTGAACCCGCGACGGGGATCGAAGCCCTCGACGGCCCGGATCAGGCCGATCGTGCCCTCCTGGATGAGATCGAGCAGGCTCATGCCGTCGGTCGGGTAGCGCCGCGCCACGGAGACGACCAGGCGGAGGTTGGCCAGGATGAAGCGGTCCTTGGAGGCGTCGCCGCGGGCCGCGACCTCCTCGAGCTCGTCGGTGGTCGCGCCCTCCGGGTGCGTGCCGCCGTCGAGGTGGTTGTGCGCGAGCAGCCCGGCCTCCATGGCCAGGGCGAGCTCGATCTCCTGTTCGGCCGTGAGCAGCGGCGTCGCGGCGATCTCATCCAGGTAGGCGCCGAGCAGATCACCGTCGGCGGCACGTCCGGGCCGCCTGACACGCCTGCTGGTACTCGTGGTCGCCGCCATCGGGCCACCTCGCTCTCACGTCGGATCCCGTATGGATCAACGCCGATCTCCCCTTTGCTGTTCCGCGATACCCCGAATGTCGGCTTCGCCAACACGACGAAGAGCACCAGCCGGCAATCGCGGGGTGCTCTTCGTCACGCGGAGGGGAGACGCCAGGGTCAGGCGCGGGCGGCCTGAATCTCGAGCTGGACGTCGACGTTGTCGCCGAGCAGGGCCTTGTCGCCACCGAGCGGGATGTTGAACTCGATGCCGTACTCCTTGCGGCTGATCGAGGTGGTGGCGCTGAAGCCGACGCGCGTGCCGCCCCAGGGGTCCACGCCGGTGCCGTTGAACTCCAGGTCGAGGGTGACCGGGCGGGTGACGTTCCTGATCGTCAGGTCGCCGTCCAGGAGGTAGTTCGCACCGTTCTCGCGCACGCCCGTGCTGACGAACTTCATGGTCGGGTGGGTTTCGAGGTCGAGGATCTCGGCGGACCGGATGTGCGCGTCACGGTCGCCGTTGCGCGTGTCGATCGACGTGATCTGGATGTCGACGGTGGCCTTGGAGTCCAGCACGTTGTCGGCGAGCTCCACCGTGCCGGCGAAGTCGGTGAACGAGCCGCGGACCTTGCTCATCAGGTGCCGGATGACGAAGGTGACCTCGGAGTGGGCCGGGTCGATGTTGTACGTGCCGGCGCTGACTCCGAGCTCACTGGCGAGAGCGGTCATGTGATCCTCCATTGCTTGAATCTTCAACAATGCGGCCGAGCTTAGTTGAAAGTTAAATCAAGCGCAAGTCCAGAAGGAACCACCGGCGACGACGAACGCAAGCCGGGGAGCGACCGCCGTGGGGTGGCGGGAGTCCGCCGGCTACAGGGCGGCGCGAAGCCGGCGTGCGGCCTCTTCGGGGTAGATGTCGTTCACGAACGCGCCCATGGCCGCCTCGGAGCCGGCGAGGTACTTCAGCTTTCCGGCGGCACGTCTGCTGCTGAACAGCTGCAGGTGCAGGTAGGCCAGGTCACGGTCGGTGGACACCGGCGCCTGGTGCCAGGCGGAGACGTACGGCATCGGCACCCCGAAGAGCCGGTCGAGGCGGCGCAGCACGTCCACGTACAGCGGGCCGAACGCCGCGCGCTCCTCTGCCGACAGTGCGTTCAGGTCGGGCACCTTGCGGTGGGGGAACAGGTGCACCTCGAACGGCCACCGCGCGGCCTCCGGAACGAACGCCGTCCACAGCTCGTTGGCGGCGACGACGCGTACCTCGGCGGCCCGCTCGGCGGCGAGCACGTCGGCGAACAGGTCACCGCCGGTCTCCTCGCGATGGGCGCGGGCGACCTGCAGCATCCGCTCGGTGCGGGGCGTGACGAACGGGTAGGCGTAGATCTGTCCGTGCGGGTGGGCGAGCGTGACGCCGATCTCCGCGCCGCGGTTCTCGAAGCAGAACACCTGCTCGACGCCGGGCAGCGTCGACAGCTCGGCCGTGCGGTCGGCCCAGGCCTCCATGACGGTGGCGACCTGGGCCGGATCGAGGGTCGCGAACGACGCGTCGTGGTCGGGGGAGAAGCAGACCACCTCACAGCGGCCCAGCCCCGGAGTCACACCGTCCAGCTCGAGCGGCGCCCGCCCGGAGTAGGAAGGGAAGCGGTTCTCGAAGACCGCCACCTCGTAGTCGGAGGCGGTTCGGCGGACCAGGGCGTGAGCACCTTCGCGAGCACGATCGAGATGCGCGCGCACCTGAAGGAGATCCTCAACGGGGAGTAC
>JAOPYG010000231.1 GCA_025964685.1 Actinoallomurus sp.
ACTCGCCAAGCTCCATCACGAGTACCTCGCCGCCAACAACCTGCGAATGTCCGGACACCACCACGAGATCTACCTCGGCGACCACCGCCGGACCGAGCCCGCCAAACTCAAGACCATCCTCCGACAATCCGTTCAGACGGCGAGCTAACGCAATGACGCCGATGAACCGCCGGATTCTGTGACGCGCAGTGATCAAACCCGGCGAACGTTCGGTGGTCACCGCACTAGGGAGGCGGGGCGGTCGAGCGGCGGATGACGAGATGGTGGTCCATGAGCACGCAGGGGGCAGGATCGTGGCGTGACGGCTCGAGCAGCAGTCGCCCGGCGGTGGTGCCCTTCGCGGTGATCGGCTGGCGCACGGTGGTGAGCCCGGCCGGCTCCGCCGCCGGCACGTCGTCGAACCCGACGACGGACAGCTCCCCCGGGATGTCGATGCCCCGCTGCGCGGCGACGTCCATGACCCCGAACGCGATCTCGTCGGTCGCGGCGATCACCGCCGTCGGCCTCGGCCGCAGGTCCAGCAGCTGCCCGGCGGCGCGGCGTGCGATCTCCCGGTCGTTCGTGGTCCGGTGGAGCGGAACGTCCTCCCAGGCCAGACCCTCCTCCAGGCACGCGTCGTGGTAGCCGGCCAGCCGGGCGCGTCCGGCGCCGAAACGGTGCTCCTCGGACAGGTCGACGTCGAGCCAGTCCGCAGGATCCTGGATCATCCTGGGGCGGGCCACGATGGGCTGCGCGGCCATGGGCCGGGCCGCCACGATCGCGATGCGGCGGTGACCGAGGCCCAGCAGGTACGTGGCCACCTCCCGTGCCGCGAGCCGGTCCTCGATGCCGACGAACGGCACACCCGGAACGTACGGATGATCGACCGTGACGACGGGCAGCCGGCGGCGCAGGACCGTCTCGACCAGCGGATGTCCTTCGGGTGAGAAGAGACAGAACCCGTCGACCACGGCGTCGCCGATCACCTCTTCGGCGACACCGGGTGAGGGCCAGCCGATCAGATGCAGACCGGTCCCGGACTGCTCGGCCACCCGGGCCAGCCCGCGCAGGAAGCCGACGGCATAGGAGTCGGCGAAGGCGTACGACAGCGCCTCGGTGAAGACGACACCGATCACTCCGGCACGACCGCGGCGGAGCGTACGGGCCGCGGGGTTCGGGCCGGGGTAGTCAAGCTCCTCGGCGACCTCCATGATCCGCTGCCGCAACTCTTCTTTGAGCTGGTCAGGCCGGGAGAAGGCGTTGGACACGGTGGTCCGGGAGACGCCGATCCGGTCGGCGATCGTCTGTAGCGTGACGCGTTCCACACGGGAAAGCCTATTTCTGAATTGATTCAGACGCGACATACCTTTACTCTCGGGAGTGGTTCTGAATCGATAAAGAAGCCAAGAGAGGGGCAGATGGAACCGCTGCAGTTGATCGCGTTCGAGTCCACAGGCCAGGCACACCAGCGCCTGCTCGACTCGCTTCCGGGGGCGCCCCAGGTGCCCTACCGGCCGACCCGTCGCCAGGACACCGTCGTCCGAGCGCGCCTGACCGCCCGCACACAGCTGGCCGGTCTGCTGCGCCGCACCGCCGACCGGGTCGACCCCTGCCCAGCCCCGTCCGCGGGCTGAGCCACCCTGATCCGGCAGCCTCCACGCACGGAGCCGTGCGCCCCTGCCGGATCCCACCGTCTCTCGTCGCCGCCCCCGAGGCCGTCCGCTCCGGCCCCCGGCGACCAGCCCTGTGAGAAGCCTCGCCAGGCCCCAAGCCAGGCGAGGCCTCACGGGGCTTTTGGCTTTCCGGCCCTTCGACCCGCCAGCACCACGGGGCCCACCGGCCGTCAGCACGGCTCCGGATCCGTGACCTCACTCGGCGTCCGTTCCGGCAGTCGCCGAAGACCGCGTGCCGCGTCCTGTCACCGGCGATGGACGCCGGCGCGAAGCAGCCGACCGCCAGACCGTGCGTTACCACCCCACCGGCGCCGCAGGCCCGTACGCCAGCGGACGATGCCGCGGCGGGAGCTACGCCGCCCGGTGGAGAGAGCGGCGGTGCGGGTGACGGCGAGGCCGGCGGCGCTTCCTGGTCGAGACCCGACGGCGGCCGCGAGCTCTCGCCCCGCGGACGCGCCTGGCCGGTCTCGCCGGCGACCCGGGGAGCACGTACACGGAAAGATCGCTGGGACGCCCGCGTGCCGGAGAGGCAGGGCCTCAGACGACGGTCAGCGGGAGGAGGCTCTTGCCCGTCGGGCCGATCTGGATCTCGGTGTCCATGGTCGGGCAGACGCCGCAGTCGTAGCACGGGGTCCAGCGGCAGTCCTCGACCTCCGTCTCGTCGACGGCGTCCTGCCAGTCCTGCCACAGCCACTCTCGGTCCAGACCGGCGTCCAGGTGGTCCCAGGGCAGGACCTCGACCTCGTCCCGTTCGCGGACGGTGTACCAGTCGAGGTCGACGCCCTCCAGAGCCTTGTCGGCGGAGGCACGCCAGCGGTCGAAGGAGAAGAACTCGCTCCAGCCGTCGAACCGGCCGCCGTCCTCCCACACCGCCTCGATGACCTTGCCGACGCGGCGGTCGCCGCGGGACAGCAGGCCTTCGATGACCGACGGCTCGCCGTCGTGGTAGCGCAGGCCGATGGCGCGGCCGTACTCCTTGTCGCGGCGCAGCGAGTCCTTCAGCGCACGCAGCCGCCGGTCGACCGTCTCGTGGTCGCACTGCCCGGCCCACTGGAACGGCGTGTGCGGCTTGGGCACGAACCCGCCGATCGAGACCGTGCAGCGGATGTCGCGGCGTCCTGTCGCCTCACGGCCCGCCTTGATGACGCGCTTGGCCATGTCGGCGATGGCCATCACGTCCTCGTCCTCCTCGGTGGGCAGCCCGCACATGAAGTAGAGCTTGACCTGCCGCCAGCCGTTCTCGTACGCCGTGGTCACCGTGCGGATCAGGTCGTCCTCGGAGACCATCTTGTTGATCACCTTGCGCATGCGCTCGGAGCCGCCCTCCGGGGCGAAGGTGAGCCCGGAGCGGCGTCCGCCGCGGGAGAACTCGTTGGCGAGCGTGATGTTGAACGCGTCGACACGGGTGGAGGGCAGCGACAGCGACGTGTTCGTGCCTTCGTACCGGTCGGCGAGGCCCTTGGCGACCTCGCCGATCTCGGAGTGGTCGGCGCTCGACAGGCTGAGCAGGCCGACCTCCTGGAAGCCGGACGCCTGCAGCCCGCTCTCCACCATGTCGCCGATCGTGGTGATGGAACGTTCGCGCACCGGCCGGGTGATCATGCCGGCCTGGCAGAACCGGCAGCCGCGCGTGCAGCCGCGGAAGATCTCCACGCTGAACCGCTCGTGCACCGTCTCGGCGAGCGGCACGAGGGGCTTCTTGGGGTACGGCCACTGGTCGAGGTCCATGACGGTGTGCTTCGCGACCCGCCAGGGCACGCCGGGCCGGTTGGGCGCGACCCGCTGGATCCGGCCGTCGGGCAGGTAGCTCACGTCGTAGAACCGCGGCACGTAGACGCCTCCGGAGCGCGCCAGCCGCATCAGCAGCTCGTCGCGCCCACCGGGCTCGCCCTCGGCCTTCCACTCGCGGATCACCTCGGTGATCGCCAGGACGATCTCCTCGCCGTCGCCGAGCACGGCGGCGTCGAGGAAGTCGGCGATCGGCTCGGGGTTGAAGGCCGCGTGGCCGCCCGCGAGCACGATCGGATGCTCGTCCGTACGGTCCTGCGCGTGCAGGGGGATCCCCGCGAGGTCGAGCGCGGTCAGCATGTTGGTGTAGCCCAGCTCGGTGGAGAAGCTCAGGCCGAGCACGTCGAAGGCGCCGACGGGACGGTGCGCGTCGACGGTGAACTGCGGGATGCCGTGCTCGCGCATCAGCGCCTCGAGGTCGGGCCACACGCTGTACGTGCGCTCGGCCAGCACTCCGTCGCGCTCGTTGAGCAGCTCGTACAGGATCTGCACGCCCTGGTTGGGCAGGCCGACCTCGTACGCGTCGGGGTACATCAGCGCCCATCGGACCTGCGCGTCGTCCCAGTCCTTGACGGAGGAGTTCAGCTCACCGCCGACGTACTGAATCGGCTTTTGCACCGTGGGGAGCAGCGGCTCCAGGCGGGGGAAAAGCGACTCGACCGACATGGCGAAAGCCTCCGGAGAACAGGATGGGAATCAAATTGCGAGCCTACCGCCGTCGACTCGCCACCCCGGCCAGGAACCGTGGCGTCAGACCTTTTGGATCAGCGGAGGGACGATGGCCTCGGACACCCGGCTTGGCGCTCGACCATCTCCGCGAACTCGGCGGGGAGGGTGATGGACAGGTCACTCGTACGGGTTGTGGCGCAGGTGGACGGCCTCCAGCAGGCCTACGGCGATCATGTTGGCGAAGGTCGCCGAGCCGCCGTACGACACGAAGGGCAACGGCAGGCCGGTGATCGGCATGATGCCGACCGTCATCCCGATGTTCTCGAACGTCTGGAACGCCAGCCAGCACACCACCCCCGAGGCGACCAGCAGGCCGAACAGGTCGGCCGCCTGCATGGCGATGCGCAGCCCCCGCCAGAGCACCACTCCCAGCAGCGCGGTGATCAGTGCCGCCCCGACGAAGCCGAGCTCCTCCCCCGCGACCGTGAAGATGAAGTCGGTCTGCACCGAGGGGACGAAGT
>JAOPYG010000258.1 GCA_025964685.1 Actinoallomurus sp.
TCCCGCCGCTGTTGTACTTCAGCCGGCGAGCAACCTTCACCTGCTTGGCCTTGGCTCGGCCGCGCCCCATTGGCTCGACCCCCTCGATGGTCGGGGACCCGTCGTTGGCCCCACTTACGCTCGCTTATGCATCCACAGCCGGGCGCGACATGACCCGACGCGCCAGCTACGGCTACAACCGTACCCGTTTTGCGCCCGGCTCGGTACGTCGTCTGCGCGGTGGCGGCTCCTGGGAAGGATAGCCGACCTCGCCGGGGGAGGGGTCCGGGATCCCCATCACCGCGAAGATCCCGGACGTGAATGGGTCAGGAGTTGACCAAGATGCCGCGCAGGCGGCCGATTTCGGACATGCGGCGTTCGGCGAGCCGGTCGGCCGCCACGGCCGGGGGGACGCCTTCGTCGGCGGCGATCTGGAAGATCCGGCGCGTCGTGTCGAAGATCCCACCGGCCTTCTGCCGGGCGCGGTCGAAGTCGAACCCCTCGATCTCGTCGGCCACCTGGATGACGCCGCCGGAGTTCACGACGTAGTCGGGGGCGTAGAGCACGCCGCGGTCGGCGAGCTGCTTCTCGATGCCCACGTGGGCGAGCTGGTTGTTGGCGCCGCCACACACGATCTTCGCGCGCAGGGCCTCGACGGTCGCGTCGTCCAGCGCGCCGCCGAGCGCGCACGGGGCGTACACGTCGATCTCGGCTCCGGTGAGCGCGGCGTGCCCGTCGGCCACCTCGACCTGGGGGTGCTCGGCGCGTACTCGGTCGATCGCGGCCTCGGTCACATCTGTGAGGATCACCTCGGCGCCGTCGGTGACGAGGTGCTCGACCAGGCGGCGGCCGACCTTGCCGACGCCCTCGACGCCGACGCGGCGGCCGCGCAGCGACGGGTCGCCCCACGTGTGCTCCGCCGCGGCGCGCATGCCCTGGAACACCCCGAAGGCGGTCAGGATCGAGGAGTCGCCGGCGCCTCCGTGCGCGAGCGTACGGCCCGTGACGTAGGCGCACTCGCGTGCGATGACGTCCATGTCCTCCGAGAAGGTGCCCACGTCACAGGCGGTGAAGTAGCGGCCGTGCAGCGACTGCACGAATCGGCCGTACGCGCGGAGGAGCCCCTCAGACTTGATCGTGGCGGGATCGCCGATGATGACCGCTTTGCCGCCCCCGAGGTCAAGATCGGCGAGCGCGTTCTTGTACGCCATCCCCTTGGAAAGGTTGAGCACGTCGGCGAGTGCCTCGTCCTCGGACGCGTACGGGTAGAAGCGGGTGCCGCCGAGGGCGGGACCCAGGGCGGTCGAATAGATGGCGATGATCGCCTTGAGGCCGGTGGCCTCGTCATGGCAGAACACGACCTGTTCGTGGGGGGCGCCGAAGACCTTCGTCACTGTTGTGGCTCCTCTCTGAGCGCACACCTGCTCGATGCCGCGGTGGCGGCGTGAGCGTTGTACCCGGTACCCGACAGCCGGGAGACATGTCCGTGGATCGCACGACATGCGACCAGCTACGGGAGCATGAGTCCGACAGGATCAGGGTAGGCGCACCGGCACCCCGCCCGCAGTGATCGGCGCGAGGACGGCACCGGCAGGTCTCAAGAGGTTCCAGGAGGGTCTCAGGAGCGTCTCAGCGGGCGGGACGGCGAGCGTTCCCCGGTGAGATCGTGTCACGATGCGGTCGTGCTGCCCTACGCCGCGTACCTTCGGGTATACGAACCGCTTACCGCCTTTGCCGAGCCGGAGAGATCCATTTGGGCAGCGTATGCCGTCTCGGGCAAGCGGCCACGGCGTGTCGGCGCGCTGGACGTCGAGCACACACGCGCACTGAGACGCCTGATCGCGGTGCCGCCGATCGTCGCGCCGCTCCGTGAGAGCCGCGACGCGTACGTGCGGCGCGCCGAGGACGTCACCTACATCTGCCCGTGGGAGACGCGGCTGCGTTCGTGGCTGGCGTTCGACCGGTTCCGCGCCGGCATATCCGAGCAGCTGACCGAGATGTTCGTGCCGCAGCGCGTGGCCGAGCAGGCCGACGGCGCCTTCGACGGCTGGAAGCGGCAGTCCGGCGCCCTCAGCCCGCACATCCTGTCGAGCACGTGGCAGGTCCCGCTTGCGTGGTTCGTGCCATTTGTCGCAAAAGAACGGTGGCTCGTGCTCGGCGGACACGACGACAATGCCGGCAGCGGCCCGATGACCGCCACGCCCGTACGAACCCTGATCTACGTCACGCCGATGGCCCAGGCGCGCCGCCGCGTGGCGCGCGCCCGTGCCGTCGCACGGCGCCACGCCGAAGACGATTTCGATTTTGGAGAGGTCGAGTCGGTGGGGCGCTGGCTGGAGGACTTCCACCCCCACTCCCTGGTGGAACTCGACTATGGCGGGCTCGTGCACATCCTTGACGACGCTGCTCTGCGGGCCGATGAGTCGGTCGCCGAGGTGGCCGCGGCGATCACGGGTATGGAGACCGGGCAGGCCGAACTCGCGGTCGCGATGCACAAGCGCGTGGTGGCTCGCTGGCGGGTCGTACGGGCCCTCGAATCCGCGAACTGAACAAAATTAGCTGAATCAGCGCGCGATGCGACGATACGTGTCGCTAGAATCACGCAGCGTGACTCAGCCACCAAAAATCACAGAGTTGCTATCAGGGACTTGCCTGTTGCGCTGAGTGGTGGCATGGTTACGTCTTGTGATGTCAAAGTGGTTCATCCAGACCATAAGAGACATCAGTGGCACGCGCGAGGATCAAACGCTGGATCGCTGTCATCGG
>JAOPYG010000441.1 GCA_025964685.1 Actinoallomurus sp.
TGCGCCGGCTCCAGGACAAGGACATCGCGCTGGACCGCTCGATGATCCCGCTCGGCTCCTGCACGATGAAGCAGAACGCCACCACCGAGATGGAGCCGATCACCTGGCCGGAGTTCGCGCAGATCCACCCGTTCGCCCCGCTGGAGCAGGCGCAGGGGTACGTCGAGCTGATCGGCGAGCTGGAGACCTGGCTCGCCGAGATCACCGGGTACGCCAAGGTGTCGGTGCAGCCCAACGCGGGCTCGCAGGGTGAGCTGGCCGGCCTGCTCGCGGTGCACGGCTACCACGCGGCGCGCGGCGAGGGGCACCGGAACGTCTGTCTGATCCCCTCCTCGGCACACGGCACCAACGCCGCCAGCGCGGTGATGGCCGGCATGCGCGTGGTCGTCGTCAAGAGCACCGAGACGGGCGACGTCGACCTCGACGACCTGCACGCCAAGATCGACAAGCACCGTCACGACCTCGCCGCGATCATGGTGACCTACCCCTCGACGCACGGCATCTACGAGGAGACGATCGGGGACGTCTGCAAGAGCGTGCACGACGCCGGCGGACAGGTCTACGTCGACGGCGCCAACCTCAACGCCCTCGTCGGGCTGGCGCGTCTCGGGGAGTTCGGCTCCGACGTTTCCCACCTGAACCTCCACAAGACCTTCTGTATCCCGCACGGCGGCGGCGGCCCCGGCGTGGGACCGGTGGGCGTGCGCGAGCACCTGGTGCCGTTCCTGCCCAATCACCCGCTGCGTCCCGAGGCCGGCCCGGACACCGGAAGCGGCCCGATCTCGGCGGCTCCGTGGGGGTCGGCGGGCATCCTGCCCATCTCCTGGGCCTACATCGCGATGATGGGGCCCGACGGGCTCCGCGAGGCGACCGAGGCGGCCGTGCTCGCCGCGAACTACGTCGCCCAGCGGCTCGCCGACCACTACCCGGTGCTCTACTCGGGCCGTGGCGGCCTCGTCGCCCACGAGTGCATCATCGACATCCGGAAGATCACCAAGGACACGAAGGTCACCGCCGAGGACGTCGCCAAGCGGCTCATCGACTACGGCCTGCACGCCCCGACCCTCGCCTTCCCGGTCGCCGGCACGCTGATGATCGAGCCGACCGAGAGCGAGGACCGCGCCGAGCTCGACCGCTTCTGCGACGCGATGATCGGGATCCGGCGGGAGATCGACCGGGTCGCCGCCGGTGAGTACGACGCCGACGACAATCCGCTGAAGAACGCCCCGCACACCGCGGCGTCGCTGCTCACCACCGACTGGAAGCACTCCTACACCCGCGAAGAGGCGGCCTACCCGCTCGCCTCGCTGCGGGAGAACAAGTACTGGTCCCCCGTGCGCCGCATCGACCAGGCGTACGGCGACCGCAACCTCGTCTGCTCCTGCCCGCCGCCGGAGGCGTTCGAGTCCTGAGCGAGTTCTGAGCGAGTCCTGAGCGCGAGCCGGGCCGGGATCCACGAAGAGGGATCCCGGCCCGGCGTTCTGCAGTACGTCAGTAGCGCCGTGAGTGGTACACGGTCGCGACGATGAACGTCAGGCCGCCGACGCCGCAGATCACGCCCCACGGGCCCGGCTCCAGGCCACGCGCGAGCTGGACGAAGACCATCGTGAGCGCGAGGAGCACCAGCGCGTACAGGGTGGTGGCGGCGGCCCTCGTCGTGATCATCGAGCGGCGCTCGTCCCGCTCGTCCTCGCGCAGCAGCGCGACCGCCTCGCTGCGCCGCGAGAAGACCACAAGCACGGCCGCGTACGCGAGCATGATGGCCGCGCCGATGGTGGCCGCGAGCGGCCGGTCGTGGGCCAGGAAGACGGCCGCGTAGGCGGCCGCGATGACCACGCACAGCCCCGGAACCAGCCAGCGCCGTTTGCTCGCCGTCTCACCGGTCCTCGTCATCGACATGAAAGACCTCCTCCACCGTCCTGCCGAAATACCGGGCCATGCGGATCGCGAGCGGCAGCGACGGGTCGTACCTGCCCTGCTCGATGGCATTGATCGTCTGCCGGGACACGCCGAGGGCCTGTCCGAGCGCCTGCTGGGAGAGGCCCTCGGCCGCCCGCAGCTCGCGCACGTCACTCCGCATGATGTAAAGCTCCTTTTACGTCATACGGAAAGTACGCTTTACATCACACCGATGTCAAGGAGGCTTTCCAGTGGCCCGAGGCGGACATCGCGGTCACGCTACGGGACGGAGCGGCCTCCGTCCCGTTAGGCTCATGCCACACGCCGCCTACCCCCAAGGGCACGGAGATGAGTGTGAGCGACGCCTGTGAGGCGCCGGTGAGTACGTCCGGTTACGGGTGCGCTCTGAGCCGCTGGAGCAAGTCATGACGACCCCGCCTGACGAGACGGCCGCGGACCCGGCCACCCGCCTCGAAGAGGCACGAAGGCATGCCGAGGACGGTCGGCTCGACAACGCGGCCGAGCTGTTCCGCGAGGTGCTGGAGGCCGGTGACACCTCCGAGCGGGCGCAGGCGGCACTCGGGCTGGCGGTCGTGCTCGAGGGCACGGGCGACCACGACGGCGCCCGCGAGGCCGACCGGATCGCGATCGGCACCAAGGACCCCGAGTACGGCGCGCGCGCCGCCTACCACCTGGCCCTGTCGTGCGAACGCTCCGGCGACCGCGACCAGGCGCGCGAGGCATGGCGGACCGTCGTCGACTTCGGCAATCCCGCCTACCTGCCGCCGGCGTGCCTGGCGCTGGCGCAGATCGCCGACGAAGAGGGCGACGCCGCGCGGGCCTGCGAGTGGTGGGAGCGCGTCATCGCCACCCGCGACGTGCGCTACGCCCCGGCCGCCGCGCACGACCTGGCGCTGCGGCTGCTCGACTGGGGCGAGCCGGCGCGCGCACAGCGCGCCCTGGACGGCGCCCTGGACGTGCTCGACCGCAAAGAGGATCCGCAGGCGCACGCGCGTCTCGCGGTGAACCTCGGCATCGCCCACCTCGAGCAGGCGATCGCCGCCTTCGGCAGCGTCACCCCGACCGAGGAGGCCGACCCCGAGGTCGTGCCGCTCGCCATCGAGCTGCTGGCCCGCACGCTGCCGCTGCGCGGCCGCGACGAGGCGGCCCAGGAGGTCTGGCGCCGCGGCCTGGCCGATCCGGTGCTGGGCGAGCAGGTGCGCGCGCGGCTGCGGCGCCCCCTCACCGACGACGACGCGGACCAGGGCGAGCACCTGTGGTGGGAGGACGACGTCGAGGCCGCCCTGCGTGCCGGCGCGCTGCCGCTGCTGACCGGTGAGGTGTTCGGCGCGCTCGACCACCTGTACGCGCTGGCCGCCACCCGCTACACGGACGGCGCGGACGACCTGCCCGCCGAGGTCCACGAGCTGCTCGCGGAGATGGTGCGGGTGCCCGCGCACTACCCCTGGGGTCAGGCGCTGCGGGAGAGCTTCAACGAGCGCCTGCGGCAGGCCGTCGGATCGCAGGCTCCCTCGCCGCAGGCACTGCCCGACGGCGACTGATCAGTCCGCCATGTCCCGCACGGCCACGACCTTGGAGATCCGCACCCGGACGAGCGTCTCACCGGGCACCGCGTTGCGCGCGCCGAACTCCTCGGCGCGCTCCGCGCCCATGTAGCGCGCGCCGATCGCGGTGGCCCACCGGCGCAGCTCGCCGAGGTCCTCCGACAGCGTCGCCTCCCCCCACAGGGACGCGAAGGAGTACGGCGGGGTGTCGTCGTCCACGCACACGCAGACGCGGGCGTCCCGGCGCAGCGCCCTGTGCTTCACGCTCGATTCGTGGGTGGTGAAGACGAGGTCGTCGCCGTCGAGGAGGAACCAGATGGGCGTCACGTGCGGCGCACCGTCGGCGCTCGTCACCCCCGCCTTGCCGGTGCGCGTTCCGCTCGACACGAACGCCTGCCATTCGGCCGTGCTCATCGTGTGTGCCATGGTCGGATTCTCACCCGTCCGGCCGCCGGTGGGCCACATCTGCGGGTGCCGGGCGGTGCAGTACGGTGCGTGCCATGGAGCCGACCTGGGAGATCGTGACGCCGGCCGGGCCCGCCGAGGTCACCGTCGATGAGCCGCCGGGCGGTGAGGAGCCGGCCTTCCTGCTGGTGCTGACGCATGGTTCGAACGGCGGGCTGGACGCCCCGGACCTGGTGGCCGTACGGACGCGTGCGCTGGGGCTGGGCGGCGCGGTCGCGGGGGTCCTGCAGCCGTTCCGCGTCGCCGGGCGCCGGGCGCCTGGGGCGGCGGCCGCGCAGGACGAGGCGTGGCTGATGGTCGTCGCGGCGTTGCGGGAGCGGTTCGCCGGTGTGCCACTGATCCAGTGCGGGCGGAGCAACGGCGCCCGGGTCGTGTGCCGCACGGCGCTGAAGGCCGGTGCCCGCGGCGTGATCGCGCTGGCGTTTCCGTTGTCGCCGCCGTGGAATCCCGCGCGGTCGAGAGCCGGGGAACTGCGCGGCGCGGGAGTGGAGGTCGTGGTCGTGGCCGGCGACCGTGATCCGTTCGGTGTGCCGGATCCGGCCGATGCGACGTGCGTTCACATCATGCCGGGGGAGCGGCACGACCTGGCGCGGACCCCCTCAGCGGTCGGCGAAGTCGCGGCCGCGTGGCTCGGCCGGTGGAGCGGTCAGAGCTGAATCCCCCGAGGTGATCACCCGAAAGAACTAGTCCCCCCGTCAGGGGGACGAGTCAGGCCGCTGACGGAGCAGGAACGTCCGTCGGGCGGTGTGGAGCGATGATTTCCCCGTCAGGAAGCAGCTCGCCGGTGTCCTCGAACAGCACGATGCCGTTGCAGAGGAGGCTCCACCCTTGCTCAGGGTGGCATGTGACGGTGCGGGCGGCCTCGCGGTCACGCGCCGTCGCGGTAGGACATGGCGGCTGGTGTTGGCACATGTTCGTGCCTCCGGTCTCAACTTCTGGGTGGGTCTGCGGTGTGTCTCTGTGCAGTGAGACGTTGTCAAGTGTGCTGTGGTTCACCCTCGTGGCGACATAGCACGGCCGGGCGGTTTTCTCGTAGGCCTGATCGCCTCGTAAAACTCACCCGTGACACAGATCACTTTACGGCTTATCGGTCCACAGTCGCATCAATAACGGCCAAAGAACAACTTGTGGTGCAGACCGCGACTCTGCTCGAGTTTCCATGATCAGGGTTGATTCTCCGTCCTAGGATGCTGTACTGCGTCGGAGGGAAGGGGAGCCCGCGTGCGCATCGCCGTGTTCGTCACGTGCTGGGGGGATGCGCTGTTCCCGGCCACCGGACGGGCCCTCGTACGACTGCTGGAGCACCTCGGGCACGAGGTCACCTTCGAGCCCGCGCAGACGTGCTGCGGCCAGATGCACTGGACCACCGGATACCACCCGGAGGCCACCGCGCTGGCCCGCCGGTTCGCCGAGGTCTTCCGGTCCCACGAGCTCGTCGTGACGCCGTCCGCCTCCTGCGCGGCCACGGTCCGCACGGCGTACCCGCGGATGGACCCGGAGCTGGCCGGCCTGCGCGTCTACGAGCTCTCCGAGCTGCTCGTCGACGTGCTGGGCGTCACCGACGTCGGCGCCTCCTACCCCCACCGCGTCACCTATCAGCCGACCTGTCACTCGCTGCGCGCGCTCGGGCTCGGCGACCGGCCGCTCCGGCTCCTGCGCGCGGTCCGCGGCCTCGACCTGGCCGAGCTGCCCGAGGCCGGCGAGTGCTGTGGTTTCGGCGGGGCCTTCTCCATGAAGAACTCCGACACCTCGGTCGCCATGGTCGCCGACAAGATCGCCCGGATTCACGAGACCGGCGCGGACGTGGTCTGCGCCACCGACGACTCCTGTCTCACCCACCTCGGCGGGGCGCTGTCACGGCTGCGCAGCGGCGTACGCGCGGTACACCTCGCGGAGATCCTCGCCTCCGGGCTCGGTGCGGTGGAGGGCGGGGGCGTTCGGTCCGCGCGGTCCGGCTCACCGCTCGAGGGGCGCGCGCCGCGATCGGACGCGCCGTGAGGTTCTCCGACGCGGCCCGCCCGGAGCTCGGCGACGCCCCCGCACGCCGCGCGCGGCGGCAGGCCGC
>JAOPYG010000358.1 GCA_025964685.1 Actinoallomurus sp.
GCGTACCGCGTCGTGCCATAACTGTCATTGTGACGGGTCGATACGACAGGTTGCGCCTCGGGCGTCGGCGTGCCGCAGAACCGATGATGGAAGATGTCGCGAAAAGGAGTGCCGTATGTACGCCGACATCCAGAACGAGATCTACCTCAACGGCCTGGCCGGTGTCGTTCCTCCGCTGCCCACCGACCTGACCCGGCTCGAATCTCTCGCCAAGGAGAAGCTGTCACGCGAGGCGTACGACTATGTCGCGGGCTCGGCCGGCACCGGGGACACGGCGCGGGCCAACCGGGAGGCGTTCCGGCGGTGGCGGCTGGTGCCGCGGATGCTGCGCGGGTCGGCCGGTTGTGACCTGTCGACGACCGTGCTCGGGCAGACGCTGCCCGTCCCGGTGCTGCTCGGGCCGATCGGCGTGCTGCGCCAGTTGCACCCCGAGGGCGAGCTCGCGGTGGCCAGGGCGGCGGAGTCGATGGGCGTGACGATGGTGCTGAGTACGGCCGCGTCGCACACCATGGAGGAGGTCGCCGAGGTCGGCGGGCCGCGCTGGTATCAGCTGTACTGGCCGAACGACCGGGACCTGGCGATCAGCTTCCTCGACCGGGCAAAGGCGGCGGGCTACTCCGCGCTGGTCGTCACGCTGGACACGTTCATGCTCGCCTGGCGGCCGTACGACCTGGACAACGCCTACCTGCCGTTCCTGCGCGGTCTCGGCAACCAGAACTACTTCGCCGACCCCGTCTTCTCCGCGAGCGCCGGCGACAACCCGATTCTGCACTGGGCGTCGCTGTTCGGAAACCCGACCTTGACCTGGGAGGACCTGACCTTCCTGCGTGAGCACTGGGACGGGCCGATCGCGCTGAAGGGCATCCAGGACACCGATGACGCGCGCCGCGCGGTCGACGCGGGCATGGATGGGATCGTCGTGTCCAACCACGGCGGACGCCAGGTGGACGGCGCGATCGCCGCGCTGGACACGCTGCCCGCGATCACTCACGCGGTCGGCGACCAGATCGACGTGCTGTTCGACAGCGGCATCCGTACGGGCGCGGACGTCGTCAAGGCCCTGGCGCTGGGCGCGAAGGCGGTGCTGCTGGCCCGCCCGTACGCGTACGGGCTCGCGCTCGGTGGGGAGGCGGGGGTGCGGCACGTGCTGCGCTGCCTGCTCGCCGATCTCGAGCTCACGCTGCGCCTGTCCGGCCACGCGGACGTCGCGTCACCGTCCCTGGAGATCCTGCAGAACGTCACCTAGGCGGCGCGGTCATACCACGGTATGATGAGTGACTGTGAGTGTACGCAAAGTGACCATCTCCCTCTGAACGACGAGGTGGATCGCCGGATCGGCGAGCTCCTGCGCGACTCGGGCACCTCGGACGTCGTGGACGGGCACGTCGCCCTGCTGGCCGGGCCCGGTGACCGAGTCGTCACCTCCGACCCGGGTGACCTCGGTCGTCTCCTCAAGACGCGCGGAGTGCGCGTGGACATCCATCGCATCTGACGCGGACGCGGCCGACCCCACGGAGGTCGGCCGCGTCGCGGCGTCAGGCGGCTTCGACGAGGACCTCCGGCTCGGCCGTCGGCTGAGAGGCCGGCGCGGGCTTGGGGAGCAGTACGGTCAGCACCGCCGCGGTCAGGACGAGGGCCAGTGCCAGGAAGGTGACCGACTCGGTCGCGGCGGCGAAGTCGCCCCGAGACGGACGCGTGCCCAGTCCCCCGAAGAACACCGCGCCCAGCACCGCGACCCCGGCCGCGCTCGCGAACTGCTGAACGGTCGTCAGCACGCCCGCCGCCGCACCGCCGTGCGCTGGCTGGATCCCGGCCAGGACCGCGCCGATGAGCGTGGGCAGCACCAGGCCGTTGCCGAGTCCGACGAGCGACGTCGGGATCAGCAGCCATGTCGGCGTGATGTCACCGCCCAGCTGCTGCAGCTCGGCGATCAGGCTCATCAGGCCCACCGCGGAGATCGAGGCGCCCACGGTCATCACCCGCAGGCCGAACCTCGCGACCAGGGAACGGCCGAGGATCGAGGTCACCGAGAACAGCACTCCCAGCGGCATGAACGTCAGGCCGGCCTCCAGCGGGGACAGGCCCAGGCCGCCCTGCAGGAGCAGTGTCAGCACGAACATGAAGCTCGCGAAGAAGGCCATGAAGGCCACGTTCACCGGCAGCCCGGCCGCGAATGAGCGGTTGCGGAAGAGCGTCAGGTCCAGCAGCGGCTCGCCGCCCCCGCGGGCGAGCCGCAGCTCCCAGCGCAGCGTCGCGATCAGGACCGGCGGTGCCAGCACCATGGAGACCCAGGTCCACATCGGCCAGCCCTCTTCGCGGCCGAGGATGAGCGGCACCAGGACCAGGGCGAGCGATCCGGAGATGCCGATCGCGCCGAGCGGGTCGAGTCGCGGACGTCGCTGCGCCCGGTGGTGCGGCAGCAGTCGCAGTGCGAACACCAGCGCGACCACGCCCACCGGCACGTTCAGCAGGAAGATCACCCGCCAGCCCAGGCCGAACACGTCGGCGTCCAGGAGCAGCCCGCCCAGCACCTGCCCGGCGATCGAGCCGATCCCGGCGGTGACGCCGAACCACGACATGGCGCGCGGGCGCTCCTCCGCCGGGAACGTCGCGGTGATCAGGGCCAGCACCTGCGGCACCATGAGCGCCCCGGTGAGTCCCTGCAGCAGCCGCGCCGCGATCAGCTCGGCCGGCGACTGGGCCAGTCCGCACAGCAGGGACGCGAGGGTGAAGGAGGCCATGCCGGCCAGGAACAGCCGCCGGTAGCCGAACAGGTCGCCCAGCCGGCCGCCGGTCACCATGCCGCTGGCGTACGTGAAGGCGTACCCGCCGACGATGAGCTCCAGCGCGGCCTGCCCGGCGTTCAGGTCGTGCTCCAGTGACGGCGCCGCGACGTTGACGACGAAGAAGTCGAACAACGCCATGAACGTCGCCGACAGGATCACCGGCAGCATCATCCAGCGGCGTGGATCAGGGGTGGAGATGGGTTGAGACACGTCGCTCCCGTAGTTCGACAATCATCAAACAGTTCGAAGACGATCGAACAGTACGACAGAGGTCGAACTCCGTGCAACTCTGATTTATGCTCGACCTGTGAGCGACGATGTGGTCCACCCGCAAGTGGAAGAGCTGAGCCTGCCCAAGGTGCTGGCGGCCCTGGCCGACCCCGCACGCCTGGCCACCGTGCGCATGCTGGCGCAGGTCGGCGAGTCCGCGTGCGGCCAGATCCAGCACGACGCCGGGCTCGAGGTCAGCAAGTCGACCATGTCCCACCACGTGCGCATATTGCGCGAGGCGGGCATCACCCACTCCCGGGTGCAGGGCGCGCGCCGTCTGCTGACGCTGCGCCGCGACGATCTAGACGCCAGGTTCCCCGGCCTGCTCGACGCCGTCCTGCGGCCCGAGCTCGCCGAGACTCGCTGATCGGTGCTCCAGCCGTCCGTGGGTGCTGATACCAAGGACCCATGGCCGAAGACCTGAGAGAACGCGCCGAGGCGTGCCTGCGGGAGCTCGCTGGTGACCACGCCCGCCTGCGTGAGGACCAGTGGGCCGCGATCCACGCGCTGGTGGTCGAGCGGCGGCGCGCGCTCGTCGTGCAGCGCACCGGGTGGGGCAAGTCCGCGGTCTACTTCGTCGCGACCGCGCTGCTGCGCGAGCGGGGCGCCGGGCCGACGGTGATCGTCAGCCCGCTGCTCGCGCTCATGCGCAACCAGATCGCCGCCGCCGAGCGCGCCGGCATCCACGCCGTGACCATCAACTCCTCCAACACCGACGACTGGGAGCAGGTCTTCGCCGACGTGCAGGACGGTGGGGTCGACCTGCTGCTCGTCAGCCCCGAGCGCCTCAACAACCCCGACTTCCGCGACCAGATCCTGCCCAAGCTGGCGACCGGCGCGGGGCTGGTCGTCGTCGACGAGGCGCACTGCATCTCCGACTGGGGTCATGACTTCCGGCCCGACTACCGGCGCCTGCGCACGCTCTTCGCCGACCTGCCGCCGGGCATTCCGGTGCTGGCCACGACCGCGACCGCCAACGCGCGCGTCACCCGTGACGTCGCCGACCAGCTCACCGCCGACCACGAGACGCTGGTGCTGCGTGGGGCGCTCGACCGCGAGAGCCTCCACCTGTCCGTCGTAGGCCTGCCGGGCGCCGAACGGCGGCTGGCCTGGCTCGCCGAGCGGCTCGACGAGCTGCCCGGATCCGGGATCATCTACACGCTCACCGTCGCCGCGGCGCACGAGATCGCCGCCTTCCTGCGCGACCGCGGCCACGTCGTCGCCGCCTACACCGGCCAGACCGAACAGGCCGAGCGTCTCCAGGCCGAGCAGGACCTCCTGGACAACACCGTGAAGGCCCTGGTCGCCACCAGCGCCCTCGGCATGGGCTTCGACAAGCCCGACCTCGGCTTCATCATCCACGTGGGAGCCCCGCAGTCACCGGTCGCCTACTACCAGCAGATCGGGCGCGCCGGGCGTGGCGTCGAGCGGGCCGAGGTGATCCTCCTGCCGGGCGCGGAGGATCGCGACATCTGGTCCTACTTCGCCGGCCTGGCGTTTCCTTCCGAGCAGGTCGTACGGCTGGCGTTGCAGGTGCTGGAAGAGGAGGGCACGCTGTCAACCGCGGCGCTGGAGTCCCGCGTCGACCTGGGCCGCAGCCGCCTGGAGATGATGTTGAAGGTCCTCGACGTCGACGGCGCGGTGCGCCGGGTCCGCGGCGGCTGGACGGCGACCGGCGAGGCCTGGACCTATGACCGCGAGCGCTACGAGCGCGTGGCGGCCGAGCGCTCCCGCGAGCAGCGCGCCATGCTCGACTACGAGGACACCGACGCCTGCCGTATGGAGTTCCTCCGCCGCGAACTTGACGATCCCGACGCGGCGCGTTGCGGGCGCTGCGACAACTGCACCGGCCGGCACCGCTCCGCCGACGTCTCCGACGCCGGAGCGGCGCAGGCGCAGGCCCGGCTGAGCAGGCCGGGCGTGGAGGTGACGCCACGCCGCATGTGGCCCACCGGGATGAAGGCCGAGGGCATCTCCGGCCGTATCCCGCCGGGGCTGCAGGCCGAGCCGGGACGCGCGCTCGGGCGGCTGACCGATCTCGGCTGGGGCGGCCGGCTGCGTCGCACGCTGGGCGACGGCGCGCCGGACGCCCCCGTGGCCGGTGACGTCTTCGACGCCGTCGTCGAGGTGCTGTCCGCCTGGGACTGGAAGGAGCGCCCCGCCGGGGTCGTCGCCATGGCGTCCGCGACCCGGCCCGCGATGATCGTGGATCTGGCGCGCCGCGTCGCCGCGATCGGCCGGTTGCCCTATCTCGGCGAGGTGGCGTACGCGGGAATCGGGCCGGGGCCGCGCCGCCACAACAGCGCTCAGCGGGTCCGTACGCTCTGGAACGCGCTCGCCGTGCCGGACTCCGTGACCGGCCTCACGGGACCGGTCCTGCTCGTGGACGACCGCGTCGAGACCGGCTGGACGATCACCATCGCGGCGAAGCTTCTCCGGGAGGCCGGAGTTCCGGCCGTGCTGCCGCTCGTCCTCGCCGTGAACTCCTGAGGGTCCTGTGCCGGGCGGGGCCCCGGTGGCGGGTTCCGCCCAGCCTGTGGCAAGCCGATTCGCGAATCCGAAACCCAACGCCTGCCGTGGCATCCACGCAGGTAACGTGGGTTTTGGGCCACTCCGTGATGAACCGTCCCCTGCCGTTCGGCATCGGTACCGCGGAGGCCCCGGGGGAGGCCATGAAGGACAAAGGTTCGGCTACGACGATCGGGACCCGCCTGCTGGGACTCACCCAGCGGCTGCGCCCGGTGGCCTTGGCGACCCCGGTGACCGCGTCGGCTTCCCCTGAGTCGGTACGCATCGTCTCGCCCGTCACCGGAGGCCACCGAGCCGGGGCCGCGGAGATCTCCGCGGCGCTGCCCGCGCCTACCCGCGCGTCGGCCGCCGACCTCGCCGAGCCACCGGACGCGCCGTCGCACGAGTCCGGGAAGCCCGAGGACCATGGCGAGCCCGCGGCCCCGGAGGGAGCGCGACCAGTGAGGACCCGACAGGAGGCCACGGTCGCGAACCCGTGCGCGCCTGTCTGCTACGTGTACGGGATCGTCCCGGCGTGCACCCACCTTCCCGAAGGGCTCATGGGCACTGGCGGCGGGCGGGTGCGCCTCGTCCGGCACGGTGCGCTCGCCGGCGTGATCAGCGAGATCCCGGCCGCCGGAGCGCTCGGCAGCCGCGAGGACCTCCTTGCCCACGAGAGCGTCGTCGCGTCCCTGGCGGCACGGACCACGATGCTGCCGTTGCGGTTCAGCGCCGTGGTCACCACGGCCGACGCCGTGGCCAAGGAGATGCTCGAGCCCTACTACGACTGGTTCACCGGCATCCTCGCCGAACTCGAGGGCCGCGCGGAGTTCAGCGTCTCGGGCACCTACGTCCAGGACACCGTGCTTCGCGAGGTGCTCGCCGAGGAGCCGGAGGTCATGCGGCTGCGTGAGAGCCTGCGCGGCCTCCCGGAGGACACCGGATACTACGAACGGGTCCGGCTCGGCGAGCTGATCGTCCACGCGCTCGACGCCAAGCGCGAGGTGGACACCGAAGATCTCGCGCAGACGCTCTCGCAGTACGCCGTCGCGGTCGCCCCGCGACCGCCGGTCAACGAGGACACCGCGGCCGACGCGGCCTTCCTGGTAGCCGACGACGACCGGGCGAACTTCCGCAAGGCCGTCGACGAACTGGGTTACCGCTGGGCCGGCCGGATCAAGCTGCACGTTCTCGGGCCACTCGCGCCGTACGACTTCGTGCCCTCACCGCCGGGCGGGCAATACTGCTGAGGCGCGCCCGGTCAGAGGATCGGGCGGGCGCCCAGGTGACCGATGGCCCTCGTCGCGAGCCGGCAGCCCGCGGCCAGCGCCTCGGCGGGCGGCTTGCCGTCGAGCCACGCGGGCAGGAAGCCCGCGATGAAGGCGTCGCCGCCTCCGGTGCCGTCGATGACCTCCTCGACCGGGTCCGCCGCGACGCGTACGGGCTCGGCGCGGCCGTTGGTGTACCAGAGCGCGCCGTCGGCGGCGAGCTTCACCACGACCTGGGAGTACCACGCGGTCAGGACCTTGGCGGCCTGCTCGGGGTTGTCGCGTCCGGTGAGCGCCTCGGCCTCCGCGCCGTTGACGATCAGCAACCGGGCGGCGTGGGTCCATTCGAGGAAGGGCTCGGCGCCGGCCCGCTTGAGCAGGGAGTTGGCGCCGCCGTCGACGGTGATGGACATCTGCGCGTTCTGCGCGAGCTTCATGGCGTGCAGGGCCGCTTTACGTGACCCTTCGTTGAGCAGGGAGTAACCGGAGACGTGCAGGTGCGCGCCGGGCGCGAACAGATCCTGCGGGATGTCCTCGGGGAGCAGCGCGCCGTTGGCGCCAGGGTCGGACAGCATCGTGCGGTCGCCCTTGTGGGTGACCATGACCACACAGGTGCCGGTCGCGCGCTCGGGGTCCATCACGAGGCGCGCGTCGACGCCGTACCCCATCAGCTCCATGTCGCGGTTGCGGCCCGCGATGTCGGCGCCGCGGCGGCCGACGAACGCGGCCTCGACACCCTCGACGGCGAGCCAGGATGCGACGTTGGCGCCGGAACCGCCGCCGTGCATGGTCACCTTGGCCGGCGTGTCGCCGGCCTTGGCCAGCGGGAACGCGGCCCGCGCGACGGCATCGGTCATCAGATCACCGACCACGACCACGCGCGTCATGACGTCACCACCTTGTTCTGCAGTTGCCGCCCATGCGGGGCGAGCGGACCTGCGCGACCCGAAGCAAAAACCTAACAGCTCTCACTACCCCGGTGGGTATCGAACGAGACGCGATTTTGGCATCTGCGCTTACTCTCGACCTGTGCCCTATCCCGACCACTGGGAGGCCGACGTCGTCCTCGCCGATGGGGGAACAGCGCATCTTCGCCCCATCCGGGCGGATGACGGCGGGCTGCTAGGTGAGTTCTACGGCAGGTTGTCACCCGAGTCGATCTACTACCGGTTCTTCTCCCCACGTCCCCGCCTG
Source organism: Actinoallomurus sp. (assembly GCA_025964685.1). Classification (GTDB taxonomy): domain Bacteria; phylum Actinomycetota; class Actinomycetes; order Streptosporangiales; family Streptosporangiaceae; genus Actinoallomurus. Next base: position 8,027 of record JAOPYG010000358.1, read on the forward strand.
ACCGACCGCGAGATCGAGCACTTCACCACCGTCGACTACGACGACCGGGTGGCGCTCATCGTGACGATCGGCGGAGCGATGGTGGCCGTCGTCCGCTATGACCGCCTCCGCGCCCCGTCCGAGACCGCCGAGGTGGCGTTCCTCGTCGAGGACGCGCACCAGGGTCGCGGACTGGCGAGCGTGCTCCTGGAGCACATCGCGGCCGCCGCGCGCGAGCGCGGCATCACGCGGTTCGTCGCCGACGTGCTGCCGGAGAACCGCCGCATGAGCAAGGTGTTCCGCGACGCGGGATACAAGGCCGAGCAGCGCTTCGAGGACGGCGTCTTGATGCTCACCCTCGACCTGGAGCCGACGAAGACCTCGCGTGAGGTCATGGCCGCGCGCGAGCACCGGGCCGAGTCGCGCTCCATCGGCCGGCTGCTTTCGCCGAGATCGGTTGCGGTGATCGGGGCAAGCCGGGACCCGCACAGCGTCGGGCAGACCGTGCTGCGCAACCTGCTCGCCGGCGGCTTCGCCGGCCCGGTCTACCCCGTCCACCCCAGCGCCCCCGCGATCCTCAGCGTGCGCGCCTACCCGGCCATCTCCGACGTGCCCGGCGACGTCGACCTCGCCGTCGTCGCCATTCCCGCCGAGGGCGTGAACGAGGTCGTGGCGCAGTGCGCGGCCAAGGGCGTGCGCGGCCTCATCGTCCTGTCCTCCGGGTTCGGTGAGGCCGGGACGGAGGGCCGCGAACGCCAGAACGAGCTCGTGCGCCTGGCGCGGGCGAACGGCATGCGGGTGGTCGGGCCGAACTGCCTGGGCGTCGCGAACAACTCCACCGGGCTGAACGCCACCCTCGCGCCGATGCTGCCGAGGCGCGGACCGGTCGGCTTCTTCTCCCAGTCCGGCGCCCTGGGCATCGCCATTCTGGGCTGGGCCGCCGAGCGCGACCTCGGGCTGTCGACGTTCGTGTCCGCGGGCAACCGCGCCGACGTCTCCGGCAACGACCTGATGCAGTACTGGGAGGAGGACCCGGACACGGCGGTCGTCCTGCTCTATCTGGAGTCGATCGGCAACCCGCGGAAGTTCACCCGGCTGGCGCGCCGGATCAGCCGCACGAAGCCGATCGTCGCGGTCAAGAGCGGCCGCACCACCCAGGGGGTGCCGCTGGGGCACGCCGCCCGGGCCCTGAGCCTGCCCGACCATGCCGTCAGCGCGCTGTTCGCCCAGGCGGGCGTGGTGCGCGTGGACTCTCTGGCCCAGCTGTTCGATGTCGCGCAGCTTCTGGCCTACCAGCCGCGGCCGAAGGGGAACCGCGTCGCCATCGTCGGCAACTCCGACTCGATCGGGCTGCTCGTGCAGGACGCGGCCACGGTCGAGGGCCTCGACCCGCTGCCGCCGGTCGACCTCGGCCCCGAGGCGGGACCCGCGGAGTTCGAGGCCGCGCTCGAGGCGAGCTTCGCCGACGACGGCGTGGGCGCGGTGGTCACCGTCTTCGCGCCGGCCGTACGGGGCAGCACGAGCTCGGACGTCGCCGCCGCGATCGTACGGGCGGCGGAGGGCGCGAGCATCCCGGTCGTCGCCGCCTACCTGGGCGAACGCGGCCTGCTTCACGGGTCGGTGCCTTCGTACCCGGCGCCCGAGGACGCGGTGCGCGCCCTCGCGTACGCCGCGCGGTACGCCGGCTGGCGTCGCCGTCCGGGCGGCCGGGTGCCCCAGCTCGCGGGGGTCGACCGGGCCCGGGCCCGGTCGCTCGTCGACGAGCTGGCCGGTCTCGCGGAGCCGACGCCGCAGCAGACCGCCAGGCTGCTCGCCTGTTACGGCATCGCACTCGACGGCGACGGGCCTGGGCACGGCGTCGCCACGAGGATCACAACGGCGGAGGACCCATCGTTCGGCGCGATCGTCTCGTTCGGGCTCGCCGACGTGGCGGCCGAGCTCCTGGACGACCGCGGCTACCGGCTCGCGCCGCTGACGGACGTCGAGGCGGCCGAGCTGGTCCGCGCCGTACGCACCGCGCCCCTGCTGCTGGGGCACCAGGGCGCCGAGCCGGTCGACATCGGGGCGCTGGAGGACCTCCTGCTGCGGGCGTCACGGCTCGCCGACGATCTGCCCGAGGTGGCCCGGCTGGACCTCGAACCGGTGCTCGCCGGTCCGGCGGGCGCCGTCGTCCGCGGCGCCCGCCTGCGCCTGGCCGGGCCGCCCGGACGGCACGCCGAGGACGCGCGGCGGCTCAGACCGTCCTGACCGGCGTCTCCGTGGGCTGTGGAGGCGGCACGGGGTCCGGCACCGGAGGCACCGGGCTCGGGACGGGTCCGGGGACCGGCTGGGGCGGACCCGGAGCGGGAGGCGTCGGAGCCGGGGGCGGCTCGGGCGGTCGCAACGGGGGCTCCGGAGGAGGCATCGGTGGCTCCGGCGCGGGGGGTGTCGGGGGAACCGGCGTAGCAGTCATGACCGCTTCTGTACCCGCACATGTGCGCCCGACGCCCGGGCAGTGCAGGATGGGTGCATGAGGGAAACCCGAGCGATGGCTCATGGGCTGCGCACAGCGATCGAGCGGAGCGGCTACTACCCCGCGCTCGTCGCGGATGCCGTCGAGTCGCTTCTGGGCACGGAGTCCGTGATCGCGTACGTCGTCCACCACGAGGCGACCTTCGATCCGGCCATGGAGGTGCGGCGGCACGTCACCGTGCTCGTCCTGTCGCCCACCCGCCTTTTGGTCTGTCACACCGACGAGCACCCGCCGACCGAGGCGATGCCGCACCCGCACGCGTCCACGACGACGGAGGCGGTGCGGCTGGGCCGCGTCCAGTCCGTGGCCGTGACCCGCGTCGTGCCGGAGCCGGCGTCCTACGTCCCCGGAGTCCCGCCGACCGAGGTGATGGTGACCATTGGCTGGGGGGTGATCGCCCACGTCGACCTCGAGCCCGCCTCTTGCGGCGACGAGTCCTGCGAGGCCGACCACGGATACACCGGCACCATGACCGCCGACGACCTGTCGCTGCGGGTCAGTGAGGCGGCCGACGGCGCCGACGCGGTCGAGCAGGCTCTGGCGTTCGCCCAGGCGCTGTCGGAGGTCATCGCCCAGCGCGAGCGATGAACCTTCCGGTTCCGGCGTACGGACGCCGCTCTCTGGCGGACCTCGGGCCGTCCGTGCTGGCCGCGCTGGGGGTGTCCGGGCAGCCGAACGTCCTCGACCTGCCCGCCCTGCCGCGCGCGTGCGTCCTCCTCGTCGACGGCCTGGGCTGGGAGCTCCTGCGGGCGCACGCCGCCGACGCCCCGTACCTGTCCTCGCTGGCCGGCCGCGACCTGACCGCCGGCTTTCCGGCGACCACGGCGACCAGCCTGGGCTCGCTCGGCACCGGCCGGCCGCCCGGCACGCACGGCCTGCTGGGCTACCAGGTCGCCATCCCGGGGGAGGGGCGCCTCCTCAACTGCCTGCGCTGGGCCGACGGCGTCGACCCCCTCATCTGGCAGCCGTCGCCGACCGTGTACGAGCGGGCCACCGCCGCGGGCGTGACGACGGCGCACGTCTCGGCCAGGGCGTACGTCGACAGCGGCCTGACCCGCGCGGTCTACCGCGGCGCCCGATACGTGCCCGCCGACGCCCTCGGCCCGCTCGTCGCGGCCGCCGAGCACGCCGTACGCCAGGGCGAGCGGTCCTACGTCACCGTCTACCACAGCGAGCTCGACTCCACCGGGCACCTCTACGGCTCCCGGTCGCCGGCCTGGCGGCACCACCTGGCCTTCGTCGACCTGCTCGTACGGCGGCTGGCCGAGGCCATGCCGCCGGACGCCGCGCTCTACGTGACCGCCGACCACGGTATGACCGATCCCGGCAGCCGCGTCGACGTGGACGCCGAGCCCGATCTGCGCGCCGGCGTGGCCCTCCTGGGCGGCGAGCCCCGTGCCCGGCACGTGTACGCCGAGGACGGCGCGGCCGCCGACGTGCATGCGGCGTGGCGCGAACGCTTCGCCGGGCAGGCGTGGGTGATGACACGCGATGAGGCCATTGAGGCAGGCCTTTTCGGCCCGGTTTCGGACACGATGGCCGGGCGCGTCGGCGACATCGTCGCCGTGCCGTACGCCGACGTCGCCATCGTCGCCACGGAGGCCGAGCCGGTGGAGTCCTCCCTCGTGGGGATGCACGGCTCTCTCGTGCCCGCCGAACAACTCGTCCCCCTGCTCACATACCGGTCGGCACAATGAACGCCGAGTCCCCTCTCGCGGACGGTCCGGTTAACGGTCAGACTGGCGGTGTGCACCCTCTCATCGACGTCCCGTCACTTGTCCGGGCGGTCCGGGGAGGCGTGGCCCTCCTCGATGTCCGCTGGCGCCTCGGCGGTCCCCCGGGCATCGAGTCGTACCGGCGCGGTCACCTGCCGGGCGCCGTCTTCGTCGACCTCGACCGCGACCTCGCGGCGCCGCCGGGCCCCGGCGGCCGTCATCCGCTCCCCGATCCGGCGGCGTTCCAGGACGCGATGCGGCGCGCCGGGGTCCGCCAAAACGATCTCGTGGTGGTGTACGACGACGCGGACGCCACCGCGGCCGCCCGCGCGTGGTGGACGCTGCGCTACTTCGGGCACGAACGGGTCCGCGTCCTCGACGGCGGCTACCACGCCTGGGTCGACGCCGGACAGCCCGTCACCACGGAGGTGCCGCAGATCCCGCCGGGCGACTTCACCGCGACACCGGGGCACCTCCCGCTCCTCGACGCGGACGGCGCGATGGCCGTGGCGAAGGACGGCGTCCTGCTCGACGCCCGCGCGCCGGAGCGCTACCGCGGAGAGATGGAGCCCGTCGACCCGGTCGCCGGCCACATCCCCGGCGCGGTCAACGCCCCGACGCACGGCAACGTCGGCGTGGACGGACGGTTCCTGCCGGCGGGTCTGCTCCGCGAACGCTTCGCCGGCCTGGGCGCGACCGACGCGGCCGAGGTCGGCGCGTACTGCGGGTCAGGTGTCACCGCGGCCCACGAGATCCTCGCCCTGACGGTCGCCGGGGTCCCCGCCGCCCTGTACGCCGGCTCCTGGTCCAACTGGATCACCGACGAAAGCCGCCCGGTGGAGAACGGCCACTGACGCCATGCCGGCTCCCGCCGGGCGAGGGTCACTCTCGCGGGCCGGAGCCGGGAAGGCGGCGGCGGCCCGCGAAGCCGATCTCGGTCCGGTGGTACCAGCCCAGCTCGTGCTCTCCCTCGAGCAGGCACAGCCGTACCGACTCTCGCCCCAGGTAGGCCGGGAAGTCGACCAGGACCGGGGCGATGCTCTTCACCTCGATGCCCTGGATCGTGAACCACCCCAGCGCCTCGTCGATGCGCGCCTCGTAGCCCTTCTGTTCCGGCTTGCCGCCGAGGTGGGACGGCAGGCCCGACCGCAGTGCGAACGTCAGCTCGGCGAGGTTGGCGCGTGCGGCCACGATGGCGTCGATTCGCACGCGCACCTCGGGGATCAGCGCACGTGCCTCGCTGAGAGTGAAGGTCCGCTCGGTCACGGTCGTACCGTACCGGGCGGTCCGCCCGCCGCGCGGCGACCGTGTGCTTCGCGCTCGGGTCAGTATCCGGCGCCGAAGCAGACGAAGCCGAGGGCCGCCGGTTCACGGTGTGTGGCGGCGAGGGCCTCGGCCGGGGACATGCCCGCCGCGAGACGCCGGTGGAGACCCGTCATGAGGTCGCGGGCGGCGGCGTCGCCGACCGGGCTCACGCCCGCGATCACCGTGGCGGTGCCGTAGGACAGCGCGCAGCCGACCATGCCCATGACGGCCTCACCGGCGCGTACGTCGGCGCGGCCCGCGTCGCAGGCGGACAGCACCATCAGGCGGGGCGGCCGCCGCAGGTGTTCGAGGTCGTAGGTGACGAGCGGGCCGTCGGCGAGGCGGAGGCTCGAGAACAGGGCGTTTCCGGCGCGGAACGTCCCGTGCGCGGCGATATGGGCGGTCGCGGCGCCGTCCAGAGCCGCGCGGACCGCGTCCGCGGTCGCCGCCGGCCCGGTGAGGACCAGCGCTCCCGGATGTGACTCGCGCACGGCCGCGATCTCCTCGGCGGCGTGGGTGAGGTCCGGACCCGCGACCAGGGTCACACGCCCGGAGGGGCCGCTCGCGCGCTGGGCGCGGAGCCAGCTCGCGGCCGACGGCACCACGGTCAGCGGACGGCCGGCCAGTGCGGGCAACGCCGCCCACGGCATGCCGTGCAGCGCACCGGTGGGCGCGAGGACCAGCTGCCGGTCACCGAGACGCAGTGGCGCGAGCAACCGCCGGTCCAGGCGTGCCGCCGCCGCGGCCAGCCCCTGCCCGGCCGCGTCGTCGGGTGCCCGGTGGGCGAGCCGGGACACCGCGAAACGCAGCAGCCGTACGTCGTGCTCGGCCTGTGCGTACGGGCCGAGGGACACGCGCCGGCAGCGGCCGTCCGTCACCGTCACCGCGAGCAGGTCGGCGCCGTCGCGGACCAGCTCGGCGAACACGCGGCCGGCGAGGGCCTCGGACAGCGCCGGGACGAGCCAGGCCCACCCTTGGGCCGTGTCGCGGCTGGAGGCCAGCCGGCGGGTGCGGGCGCGGACGGCCTCCTCCAGGCGCGTCTGCGCCGTCAGCAGGGCGGGGCGGTCGGGAACCTCGGCGCTGACCCGGCGCAGCTCGGCGAGCAACCCGGCCAGCCGCCGGTCCCGCGGCGGCCGGACCGCGGGTGGCCGGTCCGCGATCGCCCGCCC
>JAOPYG010000359.1 GCA_025964685.1 Actinoallomurus sp.
CGCTGTCTCGGCCGCTCGCCCAGATGATCCGGGCGAACTGCAGTGTGATCGCCAGCGAGGCGTTCAGGATCGCGACGATCGCGCCCACGGTCACTATCTGGACCACCGTGTGCCCGAAAGCGCTCCCGATCACATCTGTCAGCGGCGTGGAGGAGGTGAGAAACGCGGGCAGGTTCCGGGCCCCGAACACGGAGGCGATGAAGGGAACGAGCTCGAAGAAGATCCCGATGGTGGCCGCTGTGATGACCGCCTTGCCGACGTGCGATGCCGATCCCTGCGTCTCCTCGGAGAAGTTGATGGCGCTGTCGAAGCCGTTCACCGAGAACAGGGTGGTAGCGAGCGCGGTCATGACCGCACCGGCGCCGACGGAGGCGAGTACGCCCCCGTGGGGGATGACCGGGCTGGTCAGTATCGAAAGCGGCTGGTTCAGGTGGATGACACCGGCGACGCAGAGGATCGCGACGACGCACAGTTCGAGCGCGAGGAAGACACCGGTCATCACCGCGTTGAAGCGGATCCGCAGGAGCGCGAGCAGGGTGACGGCGGCCATCGTGACGGCGGCGGCCCAGTTGGTCGGCACCGATGAGTCAAGCGAGGTCACGTATGTGCCGATGCCGATCGCGACGCTCGCGGGTAGGAAGACCGCCTGCCCGACGTAGTCGAGCAGGGCCAAGAATCCGACCGGCCTGCCGAGCACGCGGGTGACGATCGAGTAGAGGCCGCCGGCGACGGGGAACATCGATCCGAGTTCGCCCATGCACAGGGCGACGCTGAGCGCGATGAAGCAGCCGATCAGGTATGCCCAGAGCGAGCCGGTGCCCGCGGTCTGGATCACGACCGGGCCGATCACGAGCAGCGACGCCGTAGGGGTGATGTCGGACACCGTGAGCGCGATGTTCCCGAAGACGCTCAGTCCCCGATTCAGCTGTTGAGAGTAGCCGAGCGAGGTGAGGAGCTGGCTTCCCTCGACATCGGACGGGCGGGTGTTGGGCACGGTCGCCTCCTTGTTCGCGGCTCCGGATGGGCTGACGCTGGCGGTCGACTAGGTTTGCGGAGCGCCTTCGGTGAAGACGGACCGCGGGAGAGTGAATCCGACATTCCAAACACCCGCGTCAACGATCTCGAGGATCTTCAGATCGCCGGCGATCGAGCAGAGGACGTACGCGTCTTCGCGTGAGAGGCCGTGTTCCTCGACAACGAAGTCGATCATGCCTCGCACGGCGGTCTTCGCCCCTTCCATCAGGTCGGAGGCGAGCCCCATCGATCCGTAGAACCCGCCCGCGTCGACCCGCGGCGTCAACGGGCCCGGCACGACGAACCGCGGCGTTGCGATTGAACGCTGATGGAGGGTCAACCGCAGGCTCGCCCGCATCGGGCACTCGATCGCGGAGACGCACACCTCGCCGTCGCCCTGGGCGGCATGAGGGTCGCCGCACGAGAAGAGAGCACCCGGTACGAAGACGGGCAGGAAGACCGACGAACCCACCTTGAGGTGACGAGTGTCGACGTTCCCGCCGCCCTTGTGCGGTGGGAACGGCGGCGCCGTCTGCGGCTGGTCGGGATGCGTGCCCAACACCCCTAGGAACGGCTCGAGCGGGACCTCGACGCCGGGGACGAGTTCGGCGGTATCGCCGCGGGTCAGGTCGAAGTAGCGCATGTATCCGTCCGGGAAATCCTCGGCGAGCAGACCGAGCTCGGGCAGCACGGCACACCAGCCCCATTCGCCCGGCTCCAGAGCCAGGATTTCGACCTCGAGCGTGTCGCCGGGCTGCGCACCGTCGATGTCGATCGGTCCGAGGAGGTTGTAGAGGGTGTCGAAGTCGAACCGCGCCTGCTCGTACGGCCAGCCGTTGCCGACCTGGCCGTCGCCCGCCATCTTCAGGTCGAAGTGCACGACGTCGCCTGAGGCGATCCGCAGGGTCGGCTCCAGTGTGTTGTCCCAGTGGTGATGGATCCTTCCCGGATCGATCACGTGTTCAGCCACGCGTGCTTCCGTTCGTCGCATCCAGACGAGCCTCGGGCGCCCACGGCAACGGCACGACCACGGTCGTCGAGACGCGGCATGCCATACGCCATTCGGTCCCCCAGACCTCCGCAAATCGGTCACTGTCATGTCGGTATATACGAGCCGTATGTTTCCTCTCGCTGTACCGCGTGATTCGGGGATGTTTCCAACCGCGCATCCCGATGCGCGGCCCCGCCCCGCGCCTCCTCGGCGTTCCCAGGCCCACGCGATCACCGCCGGTGCGGGCACCGTGCGCGTACGGCCGTCAAACGGCGAAGACCTGTGAATCGTCGGCGAACGCCTTGAACTCCAGAGCGTTGCCCGCCGGGTCGAGTAGGAACATGGTCCACTGCTCGCCAGATCGGCCCTCGAAGCGCAGGTACGGCTCGATGACGAACGTGGTGTCCGCTGCGCGGAGCCTGTCCGCCAGCTTGTGGAATTCCTGGGTGGTCAGGATCAAGCCGAAGTGCGGGACGGGCACGTCGTGGCCGTCAACCGGGTTGTGTATCCGCTCCGAGCGGCCGGGTGCCAGATGCGTGACGAACTGGTGTCCGCGCAGATTCCAGTCGATCCACGTGTCCGCGCTGCGTCCCTGCTCGCAGCCCACGAGATCACCATAGAAGTGGTGGGCGGCCTGCAGATCGTCGACAGGCACGGCCAGGTGGAACCGGGGGATGGGGGAGTCGAGCGTGGTCATGGGTGTTCCTGCCTTCGGAAGAGATGCAGAAGGTGTCTTGGGGCCTCAGTGACTGAATGTTAACATTGCGACATGTGTGCGACGCGGGATGGTGAGCAGCGCGGCCTGGGCCCTGCGCGCCGGCGTGGTCTGGCGAACGAGGTCGCGGAGCGCATCCAGGAGGCGATCTTCGCCGGCGTCTACGCGCCCGGCGTCCGACTTCGGGAACTCGAGCTGGCCAAGGCGCTCGACGTCAGTCGCGGCCCGGTTCGTGAGGCCCTGCTCCGCCTGGAACGGGAGGGGCTGGTCCGGAATGAGTGGCACCGAGGTGCCACCGTCACCACTCTGTCGCCCCGGGACGCTGCGGAGCTGCACAGCCTGCGCGGAGCCCTGGAGCAACTCGCCGTGCGGTACGTGGTCGAGCAGGCCGACGATGAGGACCTGTCCGCCCTGGAAAAGGTCGTCGAGCGGATGGTGTACGCCGACGACGCGTACACGATGGTGCGACTGGACATCGAGTTCCACGACGCCGTCTATGCCGCTGCGGGGCATCAGCGCCTGGAGTCGGCCTGGCAGGCGATCCGTTCCCAGGTCTACTTGTTTCTGCTCATGCGTATCGGTATCAGCGACGAGGGCTACGCCGAACACATCCCGGAGGAGCACCGAACTCTGGCTCGTGCCCTAAGGGCTGGCGATGCCGAGGCCGCGCTGGAGCTTTTCGCCGAGCATCGCCGACATGCCTTTGTCCTCCTCGTGCGCGAGGAGGGTAAGGAAGCAGAGAAGTAACAAGCAAGGGAATTTCCGGATGCACTGCATCCGCGCCGCAGCATGCCCGAAATAAGAATAAGCCGATTATCTCCGGGCAGTCGTTTGGGCCGTAACGGTTGAGTAACGCGATTTTACCTCCAAGAAATAATATGGTTCTAGCGTGACATGTCACATGGAATCCTTTGAAATCGTTTCTGCTGATCTCGTGTCCGGGGTGAGCGGCAGATATCTTATTCTGCCCTGGATTACGATCGCGCTGGTAACGGCAGCTACGTACATCAGGCTCACCCGAGGGTCGATGCTCGACGTAATGGGCGAGGACTACATCCGCACCGCACGCGCCAAGGGACTAGGGGAGCGCCGGGTGATCTATCGGCACGGGTTGCGTGCTGCCATCACTCCGGTGCTGACCCAATTCGGCATCGACGTCGGCACCCTGCTGGGGGGAGCCATTGTCACCGAGAACGTTTTCGGACTTCCTGGACTCGGACAGCTCGTCACGTCGTCACTGGAGAAACAGGACCTGCCCACGATAATTGGCCTCGTCCTACTGGCCTCGGCTTTCGTCGTGGTCGCGAACATGGTCGTCGACGTCTTGTATTCGGTGCTGGACGCCAGGGTGCGTCTGTCCTGAAGATTTGCAGGTCGGGCACACCACGTCTATCGAGAGGGGCCTGGCATGGATCTGAAACTGGCTGGTCTGCGAGCAGTGGTCACAGGAGGCACGAGGGGAATTGGGCGAGCCACCGTCGAGATACTGCTCGAAGAAGGTGCCTCGGTGGCGTTCTGCGCTCGCAGCGGCGATGCGGTCGCGGCTGCGGAAGCTGAGCTCTCCGGTGGCGCCGGGAAAGTCATCGGCTCAACTCTCGATGTCTCAGATGGCGCCGCGCTGACAGCTTGGGTTGATAAGTCGGCGGAGCAACTCGGCGGGATCGATATCGTGGTGGCCAACGTTAGCGCGATGTCGACTCCGGACACCGAGGAGAACTGGACGAAGTCCGTTGAGGTCGATCTGATGGGATCGGTCCGGCTGGTCAATGCCGCGCTGCCCTATTTGGAGCGCAGCAATGCCGCCTCCATCGTCACGGTGTC
>JAOPYG010000381.1 GCA_025964685.1 Actinoallomurus sp.
CCTACGACGAGGCGACGGTCACGAGCTTCATCGACGGGATGGCCGAGCGCGACCTGCCGCTGTCGGTCTTCCACTTCGACACGTTCTGGATGCGGGAGTTCCACTGGTGCGACTTCGAGTGGGACCCACGTGCCTTCCCCGACCCGCGCGGCATGCTGGAGCGCCTGCGGGCGCGCGGGCTGAGGATCTGCGTCTGGATCAACCCCTACATCGCGCAGCGCTCGAAGCTGTTCGCCGAGGGCAAGGCCCGCGGCTTCCTGCTGAAGAAGCCGAACGGCGACGTCTGGCAGTGGGACAAGTGGCAGCCGGGACTGGCCGTGGTCGACTTCACCAACCCCGCGGCGCGCGAGTGGTACGCCGGCAAGCTCGAGGCGCTGCTCGACATGGGCGTCGACTGCTTCAAGAGTGACTTCGGCGAGCGCATCCCCACCGACGTCGTCTACTCCGACGGCTCGGATCCAGAACGCATGCACAACTACTACGCCTACCTCTACAACGAGACCGTCTTCGAGCTGCTGCGCAAACGGCGCGGTCAGGGCGAGGCGGTGCTGTTCGCCCGCGCGGCCACGGCCGGGACGCAGGCGTTCCCGGTGCACTGGGGCGGCGACTCCGAGTCGACCTTCGAGGCGATGGCCGAGAGTCTGCGCGGCGGCCTCTCGCTGGGCATGTCCGGTTTCGGCTACTGGAGCCATGACATCGGCGGCTTCGAGGGCACGCCGGATCCGGCGCTGTTCAAGCGCTGGATCGCGTTCGGCCTGCTGTCCTCGCACAGCCGGTTGCACGGCAGCGGCTCCTACCGGGTGCCGTGGCTGTTCGACGAGGAGGCGGTGGAGGTACTGCGCCGCTTCACCAACCTCAAGGCGCGGCTCATGCCCTACCTCCAGGGCGTCGCCCGGGAGGCGTACGGCGAGGGCCTGCCGATGATGCGCGCGATGGTCGTGGAGTTCCCGGGCGACCCGGCCGTGACCCACCTCGAACGCCAGTACATGCTCGGCAGCGACCTGCTGGTCGCGCCGGTCTTCTCCGCGGACGGGGACATCGCCTACTACGTGCCCGAGGGCACCTGGACGCACGTGCTGACCGGCGAGCCGGTCGCGGGCGGACGGTGGGTACGCGAACGGCACGGCTTCTCCAGCGTGCCGCTGCTGGCGCGGCCCGGCTCGGTGATCCCGTTCGGCGCGATCGACGACCGGCCGGACTACGACTACGCCGACGGCGTCACGCTGCACGCGTACGCGCTGCCCGACGGCGCGCGGGTGACCACGGAGGTTCCCGCGGCGAGCGGCGAGATCGCCGCGACGTTCACGACCACGCGGGACGGCGACGCCATCCGGGTCATGGCCGAGGGCGCGCCCGGCCCGTGGCGGCTGCTGCTGCCCGGCGTCCGGACCGGCTCCGCAGAGGGAGGAACCCTGTCCGAACACGAGCACGGCCTGCTGGTGGAGACCCGCGAAGACACCGTCACCGTGAGGGGAATCGACCGATGAGCGAGCAGTTCGTGTGGGGCGCGGCCACGGCTTCGTACCAGATCGAGGGGGCCGCCCAGGAGGACGGCCGGGTGCCGTCCATCTGGGACACCTACAGCCGTACGCCGGGCCGGGTGCTGAACGGCGACACCGGCGACGTGGCCACCGACCACTACCACCGGTGGCCCGAGGACGTCGAGACGATGAGCGCCCTCGGCCTGCGGGCCTACCGGTTCTCCATCGCCTGGCCGCGCATCCATGACCAGCGGGGCATCGACTTCTACTCCCGGCTCGTCGACGCGCTGCTCGAACGCGGTATCGCGCCGGTCGCCACGCTCTACCACTGGGACCTGCCGCAGTCGCTGGAGGACTCGGGTGGCTGGCCGGTGCGCGAGACGGCGCTGCGCTTCGCGGAGTACGCGGAGCGGATCGGTGCCGCGCTCGGCGACCGGGTGCACACGTGGACCACGTTGAACGAGCCGTGGTGCTCGGCGTTCCTCGGGTACGCCGCCGGTGTGCACGCGCCGGGCCGTACGGAACCGGCGGCGGCACTGGCCGCGGCGCACCACCTCAACCTCGCGCACGGGCTGGCCGCCCAGGTCCTGCCCGGCCGCGTCTCGGTCACGCTCAACCTGCACCACGTACGGGGTGACGCCGAGGCCGCGCGCAGGGTCGACGCGGTCGCCAACCGGATCTTCCTCGGGCCGATGCTGGACGGCGCCTACCCCGCGGACCTGCTCGAGGACACCGCGTCGATCACCGACTGGTCCTTCGTACGCGACGGCGACGAGGCGACGATCGCGGCGCCGCTGGACGTGCTGGGCGTGAACTACTACTCGCCGACGCTCGTACGGGCCTGGGACGGAAGCTCGCCCCGCGCGACCGCGGACGGGCACGGCGACGGCACCGGGTCACCGTGGGTGGGCTGCGACGACGTGGAGTTCGTCAAGCAGCCGGGGCCGTACACGGAGATGGGCTGGAGCATCGACGCGAGCGGCCTGACCGAGCTGCTGCTGCGCCTGCGCGACGACCACCCCGGCGTGCCGCTCATGATCACCGAGAACGGCGCGGCGTTCGACGACCGGCTCGACGCCGACGGGCGCGTCCGCGACCAGCGGCGGATCGACTACCTGCGCGACCACCTCGCGGCCGTCGGCCAGGCGATGAAGGAAGGCGCCGACGTGCGCGGCTACTTCGTCTGGTCGCTGCTGGACAACTACGAGTGGGCGTACGGCTACTCCAAGCGGTTCGGCATCGTCCACGTCGACTACGAGACTCAGGCGCGGACCTGGAAGGACAGCGCTCACTGGTACCGCGACCAGATCAAAGAGCTTTCTCGGGGGCCCAACACCAAGAACTCCGACTAGGAGGTCTCGCCGTGAAACCCAGACCCCGGCTCGCCCTGCTGCCCGCCGTGGCCCTCGTGGCCACGTTGGGAGTGGCCGGCCCCGCCAAGGCCCAGAGCACCTACCCCTTCCAGAATCCCCGCCTGCCGCTGAACACCCGCGTCGACGACCTGGTCAAGCGCCTCACCCTCGACGAGAAGGTGTCGCTGCTGCACCAGTACGAGCCGGCCATCCCCCGCCTCGGCATCAAGGCGTTCAAGACCGGCACCGAGGCGCTGCACGGCGTCGCCTGGTCGACGGACGTCCACAACGGCGGCGCCGTCGTCACCGCCAAGGGCACGGTGTTCCCGCAGGCCGTCGGCCTGGCGTCGACGTGGGACCCGGCCCTCATCAAGCGGGTCGGCTCGGCCGTCGGTGACGAGGCGCGCGGGTACAACGCGGTGAACCCCGACGTGTGGGGCGTGCAGCTGTGGGCGCCCGTGGTGAACCTCCTGCGCGACCCGAGGTGGGGCCGCAACGAGGAGGGCTACTCCGAGGACCCGTACCTCACCGGGGCGATCTCCACGGCGTACGGCTCGGGCATGGAGGGCGGCGATCCGCGGTACCTGAAGGCCGCGCCCGTCCTCAAGCACTACCTCGGCTACAACAACGAGGTCCACCGCGACACCACCTCCTCCGACCTCCGCCCCCGCGTGGAGCACGAGTACGACCAGAAGGCGTTCTCCCCCGCGATCTCCGCCGACGCGGCGACCGGTGTCATGGCGTCGTACAACCTGGTCAACGGGCGGCCCGCCACGGTCGACCCGGACCTGAATGACGCCGTGCGCTCGTGGACCCGCAAGGACCTGCTGAACGTCACCGACGCCGGCGCGCCGAACAACCTCACCGGCAGTGAGGCGTACTACGCCACCCAGCCGGAGGCGGACGCGGCGGTGCTCAAGGCCGGCATCGACAGCTTCACCGTGGACGACACCGACGGCTCGAAGACCGCCGCGGCGGTCAAGTCGGCGCTGTCGCAGGGGCTGCTCGAGGAGTCCGACGTCGACACCGCGGTACGGCACATCCTGATCGTCCGGTTCCGGCTCGGCGACCTGGACGCCGACGGCGGACCGTACGCCAAGATCAGCAAAGACGTCATCAACAGCCCGGCCAACCAGAAGCTGGCACGCCAGACCGCCGACCAGGCCGCCGTCCTGCTGAAGAACTCCGGCAGTGCCCTGCCGCTGGACGCCGCGAAGACGAAGAAGGTCGCGGTCGTCGGGCCGCTGGAGAAGACGCTCTACACCGACTGGTACTCCGGCTCCCTGCCGTACAGGGTCACGCCGCTGGACGGGATCAAGGAGAAGCTCGGCGCGGGCGGCACCGTGACCGACAGCGAGGGCGCCGACCGGATCGCCTTGAAGGACGTCGGCACCGGTAAGTACGTCACGGCCGGCACGGGCGCCGGGGCGGTGCTGAAGGAGAGCGCGACCACCGCCGACGCCACCACCCAGTTCGACGCGTTCGACTGGGGGCAGGGTGTGCTGACGCTGCGCAGCGTCGCCAACGGAAAGTACGCCGGCTACAACTTCACGAACTTCGTCAACGACCAGGACCAGCCGAACGGCTGGTTCGTCCAGCAGCAGTTCAAGCTGGAGAAGCAGGACGACGGCACCTACGTCATCCGGTACGCCGGGTACGAGACCGACCAGTCGTGGTTCGGCGACAAGAAGTACGTCAAGGCCGCCGACGACGGCACCCTCACCCTGACCACGGCCGACGACGCGGCCCACTTCGCCAAGGACACCGTCAGCAGCGGTGTGGATGACGCCGTTCGCGCGGTGAAGGGCGCCGACGCGGCGGTCGTCGTGGTGGGCAGCATGCCGTTCATCAATGGCCGCGAGGACCACGATCGCACCACCATGGCCCTCGCCGAGGGGCAGGAGGCGCTGGTCAAGGCCGTACGGAAGGCCAATCCTCACACGGTGCTCGTGGTGGAGAACAGCTACCCGACCACGCTGAACTGGGAGCAGGACAACGTCCCCGCGATCCTGTGGACCACCCACGCGGGCGCCGAGACCGGCCATGCCGTCGCCGACACGCTCTTCGGCGACAGCGATCCGGCCGGGCGGCTGACGCAGACCTGGTACCGCTCGGACTCCGGCCTCCCGGACATCCTCGACTACGACATCATCAAGTCGGACCGGACCTACCTCTACTCCAAGGCCCACCCGCTCTACCCGTTCGGGTACGGCCTGTCCTACACGTCCTTCCGCTACGGGAAGCTGCGCGTGTCCACTTCGGGCGGCCACGTCGACGCGACCGTCGACGTGACCAACGTGGGCAAGCGCACCGGCGACGAGGTCGTCCAGCTCTACACGCACCAGCGGACGTCCCGCGACAAGGAACCGCTGAAGCAGTTGCGGGCCTTCCAGCGGGTGCACCTGGCCCCCGGCCGTACACAGGCGGTGCGGCTGCGGTTCGACGTCGCCGACCTCGCCCACTGGGACGTCACACGGAACCGCTCCGTGGTCGAGACCGGCACGTACGACGTGCTGGCCGGGGCGTCGTCGGCCGACATCCGGCAGCGCGCCTCCCTGCCGGTCAGGGGGGAGACCATCCCGGCGCGCGACCTCGGCAAGCCGACCCGCGCGGTCGACTTCGACGACTACAAGGGCGTACGCCTCGTCGACGAGACGAAGGTGCGCGGTGACGCGGTGGGAGCGACGGACGGCGACTGGGTGAAGTTCGCCGACGCCTCACTGGGCTCCGGCGCGACCACCTTCACCGCCCGTACGGCGGCGACCGCCCCCGGCACCGTCGACATCCGGCTGGACTCCCCCACCGGACCGCTCGCCGGGACCGCGAAGGTCACCTCGACCGGCGGCCCCTACTCCTACGCCACCACGACCGGCGCGCTGCACGGCGCGAAGGGCCACCACGACGTCTACCTGGTGTTCGGCGGAGACCTCCGCCTGAGCACCTTCTCCCTCGGCTGAGACGGAGCTTCACGGTGCGCGCGTTGGTCTCCCGGCTCGTCACCCTGCTCGCGCTCCTGGTGGCGCCGGCGGCGATCCTCTCGCCGCCGGCCGTCGCCGGGCCGCGGCACACCGTCACCTACGACCACTACTCACTGAAGATCGACGGCCGCCGCGTGCTGCTGCGGGCCGCGGAGTTCCATTACTTCCGGCTGCCCAGCCCGGACCTGTGGCGGGACATCCTGGAGAAGTACCGTGCCGCGGGCTTCAACGCGGTCTCCCTCTACTTCGACTGGGCGTACCACTCGCCGAAGCCGGGCCACTATGACTTCACCGGCGTCCGCGACGTCGACCGGCTGCTGCGGACGGCCGAACAGTCCGGGCTGTACGTCATCGCCCGGCCGGGGCCGTACATCAACGCCGAGACGACCGGCGGCGGCTTCCCCGGCTGGCTGAAGAACGTGCCGGGCCGGGCCCGCAGCAGCGCGCCGGGTTACACCGCCGCGTACCGGGACTGGCTCGGCCACATCGACCGGATCATCGCGCCCCACCAGATCATGCGCGGCGGCTCGGTGGTCCTCTACAACGCCGAGAACGAGTACGCGCAGAACACCGACGCGGCTTACATGGAGGACATCCAGAACACGGCGCGGGGCGACGGCATCGATGTGCCGACCACCACCAACGACTGCTGCGACGCGGCGAGCTGGACCTCCACCTGGGCGTCCGGGCCGGGCGCGGTGCAGGTCCCCGGGGTGGACGACTACCCGCAGTCGTTCGACTGCCCGAACGCCGCGACGACGTGGGGTCCGTGGGGTGAGGGTGTCACCGAGCGGCTCCGCGAGGACACCCCGGTGTTCGCGGCCGAGTACCAGGCCGGGGCGATCGACTCGTGGGGCGCCGGATATGACAAGTGCCGCGAGCTGACCGGCCCGGAGTACATGTCCTTCTTCGACAAGTCGAACCTCATCGTCAGCGGCGCGACGGCGTTCAACTACTACATGGGCTTCGGCGGCACCAACTGGGGCTGGCTGGGGCAGCCGAACGACGTCTACACCTCTTATGACTACGGCGCGGCGATCACCGAGAACCGCGGGCTGACCGCCAAGTACGACGAGTTCAAGCGGCAGAACTACTTCCTGGCCAGTGTCGCTCCGCTGACCGAGACCGACCCGGCGAGCGCGCCGGTCTCCGGCAACGCCGCCGTCCAGACGGTGGCGCGCGCCAACCCGCGGACTCGCGCGGAGTTCGTGCTCGTGCGGCACACCGACCGCGCATCCGCCTCCGACGAGTCCGCCACCCTCGACTGGACGACGCCGGACGGCCGCTACCAGGTGCCTGTACGGGTCCGGGGCCGCACGGCCAAGGTGCTGGTCGCCGGGTACGACCTGGGCGGCCAGCGGCTCGCCTGGTCCAACTCCGAGATCATGACGCACGCCGTGATCGGCGGCCGCGACGTCGCGCTGCTGTACGGCGACGAGGGAACGCCGGGCTCGACCGTCCTGCGTTACTCCTCACGGCCGTCGGTGACGGTGCTCGCCGGTTCGGTGACGGCGTCGTACGGCTCGGGTGACCTGCGGCTCGACTACACGCACTCCGGCCTGGCCCGGGTGCTCATCAGCGGTGGCGGGCGTCGTCCGCTGCTGCTCCTGCTCGGCACGGCCTCGGAGGCGGCGAAGTTCTGGCGGGCCGGTCCGGTGCTGGTGCGCGGCACCTCGTTGGTGCGCTCGGCGACCACGTCCGGCGGCACCGTGAGCCTGCGTGCCGACATGGCGAAGGCGGGCGACGTCGAGGTGTTCACCGCCGCACGCGACCTGGTCGTGAACGGCACGCGGGTCGTCGTACGAACGACGCCCAGCGGTTCTCTGCTCGGGTCCCTGCCGGGGCCGAGGCCGGCACGCCTGCCCGCGCTGACCGGCTGGCGCTCTCGTACGGAAGCACCCGAGGCCGACCCCGGATTCGACGACTCGCGGTGGACGGCCGCCGACCGGACGACCACCGAGAGCCCGCTGAAGCCGAAGACGCCGACCGTGCTGTACGCCGACGACTACGGCTACCACTACGGCGACGTCTGGTACCGCGGCCGCTTCACCGCGACCGGCGCGGAGACGAAGGTGTCACTGAACGCCTTCACCGGGAGGCGCGGCTCCTACCTCGTCTGGCTGAACGGCCGTTATCTCGGCTCCGCCGCGGGCGGCACCCAGGCCGACTCCGATCCCCCGGTCAACACCGACCCGGGCCACGGCGACTTCGCGATTCCGGCCGGGCTGGTCCGACCGGGTCAGAAGGCCGTGCTGTCCGTGCTCGTGGAGAACATGGGCGACAACGACGACTGGATCGCCGACGACAACCGGTTCAAACAGCCCCGCGGCCTGTACTTCGTGGCCTTCACCGGGTCGGACGCCCCCCTCTCGTGGAAGATCCAGGGTGCCCTGCCCGACGCGACGCGCGGCCCGCTGAACAACGGTGGCCTGTACGGCGAGCGGTCCGGCTGGTCCCTGCCGGGCTACCCGGACGGGTCCTGGACCAGGGGCGCCCCGGTACGGGTCCCGGCGGGGGTGACCTGGACGCGCGGCAGGTTCCGGCTGGATCTGCCGAAGGGGCAGGACGTGCCGATCGCGCTCCGCTTCGGCGGCCCGATCGGCACGGGCTATCGCGTGCAGCTCTTCCTGAACGGCTGGAACCTCGGCCAGTACGGCGGGGACATCGGCCCGCAGACCGATTTCACGTTGCCCGCCGGCCTGCTCCGGCAACACGGTCAGAACACCCTCGCCTTCGCGGTCGTCGCCCGGCAGGCCGCCTCCCTCGCGCCGGTGAGCCTCGTCGCGGTGAGCGCCTCGCGCGGCGGCGTGCCCGTGTCCGACGTCCCGGCCCCCTCGTACCGCTGAAAGGACACCCCATGGCGACATCGAACGGATTCGGCCGGCGGGCCTTCCTCGCCTCGGCGGCGGCGGCTTCGGCCGGAGCGGCCGTGCTCTCTTCGCCCACGTCCGCCCGCGCGACCTCCCGGCACGGCAACCGCGAACTGCTCCAGCGCCGGTTCGCCGACTGGCGCTTCGGCATGTTCCTGCACTTCAACATGGGCACCTTCCACGACGCCGAGTGGGTCGACCCGAATCAGGACCCGCTGTCGTTCGCCCCGTCCGACCTGGACTGCGGGCAGTGGGCGGACGCCGCCAAGGCGGCCGGGATGAGGTTCGCCGTACTGACGGTAAAGCACCATGACGGCTTCTGCCTGTGGCCGTCCAAGTACACCGACTACGACGTGATGAGCGGTTCGTACCGCCGCGACATCGTCCGCGAGTACATGGACGCGTTTCGCTCGCGCGGGATCACGCCGTGCCTGTATTTCTCGATCTGGGACCGTACGAACGGGGTCACCGCGCCGATCACCCGGGACATGATCGAGTTCGTCAAGGGCCAGCTCACCGAGCTGCTCACCCGCTACGGGCGGATCCCGCTGCTGATCTTCGACGGCTGGGCATGGCAGATGGGCCACCAGGCGGTGCCGTTCGGCGAGATCCGCACGCACGTCGCCTCGATCCAGCCGGACTGCCTGGTCCTGGACCTCAACGGGCTGACCGTGCCGTGGGACTCGGACCTGCTGTTCGTCGAGGAGCCGAAGGGCGGCGTCTTCTGTCCGCCCGGCAACACCTACGCCGCCTCCCAGGGCCAGACGATCTCGCCGTCCGGCTGGTTCTGGCATCCCTCGACCCCGTCGAACGTGCTGAGCGCCGACCAGATCGTGGACGGGCATCTCAGGGTGCTGGAGCCGCGTTACTGCACCTTCATCCTGAACTGTCCGCCGAATCCTCAGGGCCGCCTCGATGACAGCGTCGTCGCGACCCTGCGAGAGGTCGGCGAACGCTGGCGGCCGGACGCGTCCCGTCCGCGGCTGCCCGCCCAGCCGGACGTGGTCCGCTATCCGGTGACGCCTGTGTCCGCGACCGCTGGGGTCGCCGTCGACGGGCACAGCGACTTCGGGTGGAACGGCCAGGCCGACCAGACGCTGTGGACCGCCGGTCCGCTGCCGCAGTCGGTCACCCTCGACCTCGGCCGCCCGTACGCCGGGATCGACACGCTGACCTATCTACCCCGGCAGGACACCGAGAGCGCCTGGTCCTTCGAGAAGTTCGTCACCGAGGGGAACATCCTCGGCCACCGGATCTCGGTCAGCGTCAACGGCACCTCGTTCCGGGAGGTGGCCCGGGGCTCGTGGGCCGCCGATCACAGGCTGAAGCAGGCGCGGTTCCGCGCCGCGACGGCGAGGTACGTGCGACTCAACGCGCTGTCGACCGTCGGCGGCGCCGCCGCGATCGCGAGCGAGATCGGCTGCGGCGGTACGAACGCCAGGCCCCGGGCGGTGTGACGCGGAGTGGCCGGGCGCCCCACCACTGATGGTGGGGCGCCCGGCCCGGGGAGGTGTCCAGGAAGGCTCTAGAAGGGGTATGGCGCGATGTCGCCCTGAATCGTCACCCACTGGGTCTCGGTGAAGGCCTCGATGTTGGCCGCGGGACCCCCGGCCCGCCCACCGGTGCCGGAGACGCCCACGCCGCCGAACGGGGCCGGGGCCTCGTCGTCGACGGTCTGGTCGTTGATGTGCACGATGCCGGACGGGATGCGGGCGGCCAGATCCAGCGCCTTCATGACGTCGCGGCCGAGGATTCCGAGCGACAGGCCGTAGTCCGTGGCCCGGGCGAGCTCGACCGCCTCGTCAAGGGAGGAGAAAGCGCTGACGGGCGCGACCGGGCCGAAGATCTCCTGGGTGAACGCCGGGGTGTCCGGGGTGACGCCGGTCAGCACGGTCGGCCGGTAGAAGAGGCCGTCGTACGTGCCGCCGGCCGCCAGCCCGGCTCCCGCGTCGACGCTCGCGGTGACCACCGCGTGCACCTTGTCCCGCTGGTTCTCGTCGATGATCGGGCCGAGCGCGACGGGTCCGGCGGCCGGGTCGCCGACCGGTAGCGCGTCGGCCTTGGCGGCCAGCCGTCCGGCGAACTCACCGGCGAGGCTGTCGTGCACCAGGTGCCGTCCGGTGGTCATGCAGATCTGGCCCTGGTGCATGAACGAGCCGAACGCCGCGGCGGACACGGCGAGATCCAGGTCGGCGTCGGGCAGGACGATCAGCGCCGAGTTGCCGCCGAGTTCGAGGTGGGCGCGCTTCAGGAGGCGCCCGGCGAGCTCGCCGACCTTGCGGCCGGCGGCGGTGGACCCGGTGAAGGCGATGACCGGCACGTGCGGATCGGTGACCAGCGCCTCCCCCGCGTCGGCATGGCCGGGCAGCATGTGGAAGACGCCGTCGGGCAGGCCGGCCTCCTCGAAGACGCGTGCGAGGATGACGCCGCCGGAGACGGCCGTACGCGGGTCGGGCTTGAGCACGACCGCGTTGCCCAGGGCGAGCGCCGGGGCGACCGCGCGGATGCTGAGGATCAGCGGGAAGTTGAACGGTGCGATCACGCCGACCACACCGGCGGGCACCCGGCGGGCGAGGCTGAGCCGTTTCTTGGCGGTCGGCAGGATCTCCCCGGTGGTGTGCGACGCGAGTGCGGACGCCTCGTAGCACTCCTGGGCGGCGATGTGGGTCTCCAGCGCCGCCTTGGGCGGGATCGCGCCGGTCTCGCGGACGATCCACTCCTCGATCTCGGCGGAGTGCTCCTCGAAGAGCCTTCCCGCTCGCCGGAGCACCGCGGCGCGGTCCTCATGCGAGGTGTCGGCCCAGGCGATCTGCGCGCCGGCCGCCGCGGCGGCGGCCCGGCCGATGTCGACGGGGCCGCCGACGCCGATCCGGCCGAGTTCGGCGCCGGTGGCCGGTTCGAGGACGGCCAGGTCTCCGGCGTCCGAGGCATGCCAGCCGCCGCTGAACACCGATCCGGTCCAGGTCTTCTCGTTCAGAAGGCTCATCGCCACCTGCCTTTCGTCCGTGCGCGGGACGCTTCAGAGCGAGGCCGCGAACCCGGCGTTCATCGCCCGGCTCAGCGCCTGCTCCGACAGCTCTGGGCCATCGATCTCCTCGGTGATCCGTCCGCGCTGGAACACCAGCACGCGGTCGCAAAGGTCGACGAGCTCGGTCAAATCGGTCGAGGCGATCAGGACGACCTTGCCACCGTTCGCCAGGTCGCGCACTATCTCGTGCATCTCGGCGCGCGCGCCGATGTCGACGCCGCGCGTCGGATCGTCGAGGACGAAGACCGACGGATCGGCGTCGAGCCACTTGGCCAGGACCGCCTTCTGCTGGTTGCCGCCGGACAGTTGCGTGGTGAGGTCGTACGGGCCACCGCGGATCCGCAGCCGCCGGATCAGGTCCGCGGTGCGGTCGACCATGTGCCGCCGCGACGGCAGCGGGCCGTCGCGGCCGAGACCGAGCCGGCGTACGGCGGTGACGTTCTCCCACAGCGGCTGGTCCAGCATCAGCCCGCGTCCCTTGCGGTCACCGGACACGTACGCGACGCCGGCGGCGACGGCCTGGCGCGCCGAGCGCGGCACCGCGCCGCCTGGCAGCCGCACCGATCCGGTCGCCGGACGCGTACGCCCGCAGACGGCGTCGAGCACGGCGAGGTGACCGGCGCCCTGGAGGCCGGCCAGCCCGACGACCTCGCCGCCGGCGGCGGTCAGCGAGACGTCGCGGAGCCGGCCGGGCACGCTGATGCCGGTGAGGGCCACCGAGGCGGCCCCGCGCACGGCCCGCTCCCTGCGGGCGGCGGCCGGAGGCGCGGTGCCGCCGAGCATCGCGCTGACCATGGAGTCCACGCTCACCTGGGAGATCTCCTCGCCGACCAGCACGGTGCGGCCGTCGCGCAGGATGGTCACGCGCTGCGCGATCCGCATGACCTCTTCCAGGAAGTGGGAGATGTACAGGACGGCGAGCCCCCGGTCGGCCAGCCGTCTCGTCGTCTTGGCCAGCCGGTCGGCTGCCGCGCGCGGCAGCGCCGAGGTGGGCTCGTCGAGGATCAGCACCCGCGGGTTCTGCAGTAGCGCCCGGGAGATCTCCAGGAGCTGCCGGTCGGCGAGCGACAGCGTCTCGACGCGGGCGCTCGGGTCCACGTTCAGCCCGAGATCGGCCAGAACCGGCTCGGCACGCCGCCGCATCTCCCGTGCGCTGACCAGCCCGAACCGGCGGGGTCCGCCGAGCGGGTACAGGTTCTCCAGCACGGTCAGGTCGCCGAAGGTCATCAGCTCCTGCGAGACGATCGCGATGCCCTGTTCGGCGGCCCGGCGGGTGTTGGCGAAGGCCACCGTGCGGCCGTCCAGCTCGACAGTGCCCTCGTCGGGCCGTACGGCCCCGGAGATGATCTTGACGAGTGTGGACTTGCCCGCGCCGTTCTCCCCGACGAGGGCGTGCACCTCGCCGCGCTCGACGGTGATGCCGGCGGCGTCGAGTGCGGCGACGCCGCCGTAGTGCTTAACGAGGCCGGCAGCCGTCAGCATGTCAGCGCGCCTCCGAGAGCGGCCTGAGGTTGCCCGTGACGTTCGCTAGGAGCTTGTCGATCTCCTGCTTGTAGTAGTCGTAGGCGGCCTGCGGTGACTTCTCGCGCGCGATGACCTGGTCGATGTTGCTGCTGTCGATCACCATGCCGGGCGTCTTGAGCCAGCCGTGCGGCAGTTTCTTGCCGTCTCGTACGTACTGGGCCAGGACCGCGGTCGAGATGTAGCCCTTGAGGAAGTGCTCGGGGTCGATGCCCGCGAAGTTGGTGCCGTCCTTCACCGCCTGCAGCGTCTTGGGGTCGACGTCGAAGCCCGCGGTGAGGTACTTGCCCTTCTCCTGCTGCTTGATCTTGGCGAGGTCGTAGCTGTCCGCGTCGCCGACGCCGAGGAAGGCCAGGGCGTCCGGATGCGCGTGCACCTGGGCGATCCAGGCGTTGTAGTTCTGCGCCGGGTCGCTGTAGGTGTGGAACGGGCCGAGCGTCTTCAGGCCCGGGGCCAGCTTGGCGATCGTCTCCTTGATCCCCTTCACCCGGTTGTCGAGCACGGGCACGCCGGGGTCGGTCTGGCCGATCACGACGGTGCCCTTCGCGTCGGCGCCCAGCTTCTTGACGGCCGCCTGCGCGAGCAGCCCGCCGAGCTCGTAGTTGTCGGTCCCGACGAAGAAGTCGACCTTGCTGCCGTTGGTCGGCGCGGTGTCCAGCGCGACGACCGGCACTCCCTGGTCGACGGCCTGCGCCGCGGGCCGGGTGAAGATCGGCGGGTCCAGGTTGAACAGGACCACGCCGTCCCGGTGAGTGACCACGAGGTTCTGGAAGAGCTGGACCTCGGCCGGGCCGTCGGTGTTCGGCGGACCGACGACCTTGAAGTCGATGTTGCCGGCGTGCTGCGCGGCCGAGGTTGCCCCCTGGTACATCTCGCGGGCGAAGTTCAGGCTGTTGTTCGGTACGGCGATGCCCATCTTGAGCTTTTTGGATCCGGAGCTCGATCCACTGTCGCCACAGGCGGCGGTGAGTCCGAGGACGAGGATCGCGGCGAGGCCGGCCCGCCATGGTGTGCGCTGGTTCATTCGTCGTCTCCTGGCGTACGGGCGGGGTCGGTCAGGCGCCGGCGGAACGCGGGTTCCGGAAGCGGCGCAGCAGGGTGTCGGCGCCGACGGCGACGAGGATGACGCCGCCGGTGGCGAAGGTGGTCCAGTTGATCGGGACCTGGAAGAAGGCCAGTGCCGAGGCGACGACACTGAGGATGAGGCAGCCCACCGCGGCGCCGACGACCGAACCCCGGCCGCCCGCGAGCGGCGTGCCGCCGATGATGGCGCCCGCGATGGCGGTCAGCTCGTATCCCTGGCCGACCGTCGGGTCACCGGCCATGAAGAAGGCGAGGGAGAACACCGCCGCCGCGCCGGCCATCAGCCCAGAGAGCGAGAGAGCCGCGATCCGGGTCCGCGCCACGGGGAGTCCGCTGAACTCCGCGGCCTCGGGGTTGGAGCCGATGGCACGGACGCGGGCACCGAACCTCGTCCGGGTGAACATGACGGTCAGCGCGGCGATCAGGACGACGAAGAACCACACGGCCGTGGGCACGCCGCCGGAGTTCCCGCCGAGGAAGGTGAAGAAGGAGTCGTTCTGCGGCAGGTCGGTGATCTGCTTGCCGTCGGCGAGCGCGAGACCGGCGCCGCGGAAGAGCATCGCCGTGGCGAGCGTGACGATGAACGACGGCAGCCGCATGTACGTCGTCACGACGCCGTTGAGGGCACCGAGCAGGGCCGCCAGCGCCAGCATCGCGGGCAGCGTGATCCACGTGCCAAGGCCGTCCCTGATGAGGACCGCCCCGACGACCATGCACAACGCGTACATGCCGCCCACGGACAGGTCGACCTCGCGCATGGCCAGCGGAAAGACGATCCCGCCCGCCATCAGCCCCACGTAGACCGTGTTGTGGGTGATCGACAGCAGGTTGCCGGTGCGCAGGAAGTCGGGGTGGAAGAGCCCGACACCGACGACGATGACGACCAGGACGGCGATCACGCCGAACTCGTCACGGACCAGCCGGCGGTACAGCGGCCGGCCGGCCGGGTCCCCGGTCCGCTGGTCACCGGCGGAGTCGGTCAGTGCTGCTGGCATCGCGGTCATCGCTCCTCACGACTCGCCGGACGGTCCGGGGTGCGGGGGTGCCGCGAGCATGGACGCATCGGTCCGCTCGGACAAGCAGGCCGTTTCACCGAATGGAACCGGCGAGGTACGGCGGGTCGCCGCCCGCCGCACGCGACCTCGGCCGGCTCCTGCGGGACGGTCGGATCGCTCACGGCGCCTCCTCGGTGGTTCAGGTCAACGTAAAAATCGCAACCGAGATTGTCAACAATTTTGTGGAGGAAATCTTCAACTTGGGCTTTTCGCCGTTTCGTTGAGTGGAACACCGTCCTTGTCGCGCCGCCCGTAGTGGCACAGGCTCCCCGGCATGGGCGGATCAGATGCTGGGGAGCGGGTCGCTCTGGTGACCGGCGCGGCGAGTGGACTGGGCCAGGAGTTCTGCGTGGCCCTGGCCGCCCAGGGAAGACGCGTGGCCGGACTGGACATCGCCGATCTGGCCGAGACCGAGCAGCGGATCGCCGCCGCCGGTGGGGCCGGCCGCTTCCTCGGCGTCACGGTCGACGTCACCGACCCGGCCGCCGTCACGGCCGCGGTGGACAAGATCGCCGAGCACCACGCCGGCCTGCACATCGTGGTCAACAACGCCGGGATCTATCCGTCGATCGCGTTCGAGGACACCACCCTCGACGACTGGCGGCGGATCATGCGGCTCAACCTCGAAGGGCCCTTCCTCGTCACCCAGGCCGCGCTGCCGCATCTGCGCGCGGCCGGCTGGGGACGGGTCGTCAACATCGTCTCCGCCGTGGTCTTCCTCGGGCCGCCCGACATGGTCGCCTACACGACGTCCAAGGCCGGCCTGGTCGGCTTCACCCGGGCCCTGGCGAGCGCGGTCGGGCATGAGGGCATCACGGTCAACGCGATCGCGCCCGGACTGACCCGCACCCGGACCGCCGAACGCACCGTCGGTGCGGACGGCGGCTTCGACCGGGTGCGCGCCCTTCAGGTCGTGCCCGACGTCGAGGAGCCGCGTGACCTGGTCTCGACCCTGCTGTACGTCTGTGACGAGGGCAGCGGGTTCCTCACCGGGCAGACGATCAACGTCGACGGCGGATCCGCGAAGCACTGATGAACAGAGGTGAGAAGCGAGTGCTCGCGCAACTCTGCGAGCACCTGGTGCCCGGATCGCGCGCGATCGGGCCCGAGCAGTACATCGCGCAGGCGGTCGCCGCGATGTCCCCGTTCGAAGAGGACGACCTGCACGCCGCGATCGGGCTCCTGGCGCCGGCCGCCGGGCAGGGCGCCGAGGCGCTGGCGCCGCTCGCCGGATCATCGGCGTTCGCGCTGATCAGACGGCTCGCCATCGAGGCGTACTACGGTGACTTCTCCCTCCACACCGGGCCGACCGGCTGGGACGACATCGGCTTCGACGCGCCGGAGGCCCGCCGGCTCCGCAAGGACTGGTCGTTCCTGACCGAGCCCCCGGCACCGGCCGACCCGCTGCCCGATGAGGCCGAGGTCGTCGTGGTCGGCTCGGGCGCGGGCGGCGGACTCATCGCCGCCGAGCTGGGCCGGGCCGGGCACGACGTGCTGCTCATCGAGGCCGGTGGCCTGTATCCGGCCGAGACTCACACACGCTTCGAGCTGGAGGCGCGGCACCGGCTGTGGTGGCCGGCGCGCCACACGGAGGGCGACGACCCGGTCGCGCTGCTCGCCGGGCGCTGCGTTGGCGGATCGACGGTCATCAACACGAAGGTCGCGATGCGCGCCGACGCCGTCGACGTGGCCGCCTTCCACGAGCGGACCGGGCTGCTCGGCGACGGCGGCGGGCCGTTCTCCCTCGCCGACCTTGACCCCTGGTACGCCGAGGTCGAACGGCGCCTCGGCGTACGCGAGCGGGCCGACTGGCCACCGAGCGCGTACCGGCTGCGGGACGGGCTGGCGGCGCTCGGCGCGTCGTTCGAGCCGGTGCGGTCCTACACCGACCACAACTGCGGCCGTTGCGGCGCGTGCCTGCAGGGCTGCCCGACCAACGCCGGCAAGTCCGCACTCAACACCTTCATCGCGCCTGCCGTGGCCCGCGGCGAGATCCGGCTGGTAACGCGTAGCCGGGTCGAGCGGGTGCTGATCCGCGGAGGCGCGGTCACCGGCGTCGCCTGCGACAGCGGTGTCGTGCGCGCCCGTACGGTCGTGCTCGCGGCGGGCGCCCTCGGCACGCCGCGGATCCTGCTGAACAGCCCCGGCCATGCCCGGCCCCTCGGGCGGACCCTCGGACTGCATCCCGCGCGGCTGGTCTACGGGCGGTTCGACGAGCCGCAGGACTGCCACCGCGTCTACCCGATCACCGGCCACTGCCTCGACCGCCGGAGGGAGTTCGTGATCGAGGGCCCGACCGTCCAGGACCCGGTGTCGTTCGCCGAAAGCCTGGTCGACACCGGCGGCCGGCCGCTCTGGGGACACCGGCTGGCCGAGAGCGCGCGGGCGTATCGGCACTGGGCCGGGCTGCTCGTGATGGCGGGCGACGAGAACACCGGCGTCATCGACCTGGACCCGCGCGGCGACGCGGTCGTCACCAAGCACTTCTCGGCCGCCGAACGCGCCCGGCTGGACGCGGCGCGGGAGTTCGCCGTCGAGGCGCTGCGCGCGGCGGGGGCCCGCGAGGTCCTGTGGACGGGACTGAGCACCTCGCACATGCAGGGCAGTGTGCCGATGGGGTCGGACCCCCGGCGCTCGGCCGTCGACGCGAACGGCCGGTCGCACGACGTCGCCGGGCTCTACGTCGGGGACGCGTCGCTGATCCCCGCGTCGCTGTCCGCGAATCCGTCACTGACGATCATGGCGCTCGCGGCCAGGATCGCCGGCCATCTAGGAAAGGAGCTCGCCGGATGAGCCCCATCCATTGCGCGACGCCGCCCGGCGGAGAAGGCTTCTGACATGGATGCCCCGGGAGCGCCCAAGTCGGTCCTCGCCCGCGGACTCAGCCTGCTGAACGCCTTCGGTCCCGCCGACACCGATCTCACCCTGACCGAGCTGGCCGCCCGCACCGGGCTGCCCAAGCCCACGGCTCACCGGCTGCTGGCGGAGCTGGTCAACTGGGGCGGGCTCGAACGCACCGAGGGCGGCTACCGGCTCGGCATGCGGCTGTTCGTGCTCGGGCAGCGGGTACCCAGGCCGCGCGGCCTGCGCGAGGCCGCGCTGCCGTACCTGGAGGACCTGTACGAAGCGTCGCACGAGAACATCCACCTGGCGGTCCTCGACGGGGTGGACACGTTATTCCTCGAGAAGGTGAGCGGCCGCCGCTCGATGCCGATCATCTCGCGGGTCGGTGGACGGCTTCCGGCGTACTGCACGGCCACGGGCAAACTGTTCCTCGCCTTCGGCGCCCCGGAACGCCTGCGGCACGTGCTCGGCGCCGGGCTCGTCCGCCACACGCCGCACACGATCACGATGCCCGGCCTGCTCATGCGCGACCTTGCCCGTACGCTCGAGCGCGGCTACGGAATCAACCGGGAGGAGTCGGAAGTCGGGGTGTCCGCCGTCGCAGCCCCGGTCTTCGACCACCGCCGGCGCGTCATCGCCGCGATCTCCATCACCGGCCACGCGGGCCGGCTGGACCTGGACCGCCTGGCCCCGGCCGTACGGACCTCGGCGCTTTCACTGTCAAGGGAACTCTCCCACGCCACCGCGAGCGGCACGCTCGTACTCCCGGCCCTCAGCGCGAATGCCACCAAGGACCTGATCCCGGGCCCCTGATCACCCGGGGCGGTCCAGGTGAGCGGAGACGACGACGTTGGCCGGGGCGTGGCTTCGGTTCGGCGTGCCGCGAAGCGAGATCAGGCGCAGCTCCGGGCGGCCGGTCGCCGAACGCTCCCGCGCGATGACCCGTTTCGCGTCCGCCGCCGGGCGGTCCCGGTGCAGAGCCCGGCGTACCGAGTCGACCTTGAACCAGGCGACACTGTTGTCGTGCCGGACCACCTTCACCCGGTCGCCTTCGACCACCTTCGTCAGCCGGTGGAAGGCCGACGATCCCCGGGACGGGTCGACGTAGCCGACGATGACCTCGGGTGTCCCCTCGATCTCCGGCGCCGCCTTGCCCGGCGCGTCGCGGTGGACCGCCGGCCGCCTCGACGGCACACGTGAGGACGCGCGGCTGCGCACCGACCGGACGGGAATGCGCGCGTCGCCGAGCTCGACTCGTGCCGGGCTCGACCAGTGCCGCGCGGTGCCATGCCGCCTCGCCGGTGACCCGTGCATATGGGACATACCGGTGAGTATTGCGGCCGTCAGCAGTACTCCGACGGCGGCGTTTCCGTTCGACACGGAGGGCCGATACCCGAGCCCGCCGCCCGAAGAGCAGATCAGTCGGCAAAAAATGGCTCAACCCCGGGCGCGTCGGCGAGGCTACAGCGCCTCGGGGTCGTGCGCGAGGACCGATCGGCCGCCGTCCACCGGCACGGTCGCGCCGTTGATGAAGCCCGCGTCCGCGGACAGCAGATGCGTGATCGCCGCGGCGACCTCTTCGGGACGGCCCACCCGGCCGAGCGGATGCAGCAGGGCCATCTCGTCCTCGATCCGGACGGCCGCCTCCGGCTCCTGACGGGCGAGGAACTCCGCGTACCTCTCCGTGCCGATCGAACCCGGCGCCACGGCGTTGACCCGGACGCCGCGGGGGCCGTACTCGACGGCGAGGGCTCTGGTCAGCCCCTCGATCGCGGCCTTGGCCGTCACG
Source organism: Actinoallomurus sp. (assembly GCA_025964685.1). Taxonomy (GTDB): domain Bacteria; phylum Actinomycetota; class Actinomycetes; order Streptosporangiales; family Streptosporangiaceae; genus Actinoallomurus. The sequence continues at coordinate 20,002 of JAOPYG010000381.1, forward strand.
TACGGCACGCAGCCCGGCACCGCGCGGAGCGCCTGGTGCGAGGAGACGTTGACGATCGAGCCCGGGGTGCCGGCCGCCAGGAAGCGGCGGACGGCCGTCGCGCAGCCGACGAGGGCCAGGCCGAGGTTCAGCGTGATCGCGTCCAGGACCGCCGATGTCGGCTTGGAGGCGAAGGGGGCGGCCTCGCCGAACACCGCGGCGTTGTTCACCCACCCGATCAGCGGCGCCTCGCCCTGGGCGAGGTCGGCGGCGCGCTCCGCGACCGCCTCGTCGGCGGCATCTCCCGCCAGGGCGATCAGGTTCGGGTGAGCCCAGTCCAGCGCCGCCGGGTCGCGTTCGATCGCCACGACGGTGCCGCCGTCGGCCAGGAGCCGTTCGACGACGGCCCTCCCGATGCCCCGGCCCGCGCCGGTGACCACATAGCTCATCGCGTTTCTCCCTTCATGCCATAGTGTGACAAAAAACTTCGATCGAAGCAGTTCGATATGACCACGATTCGTGATGTCGCAGACGAGGCGGGCGTCAGCATCTCCACCGTCTCCCTCGTGCTCAACTCCCCCGAGCGGGTCAGCGACCCGACCCGCCGCCGGGTCCTGGCCGCCGTGGACGCGCTGGGCTTCGTGCCCAAGGCCGAGGCGGTCGCCCGGGCCCGACGCGGCGTGGGCCGGGTCGGCGTGCTCGCGCCGTACTCCTCCTATCCGTCGGTCGCCCGCCGGCTGGCCGGCATGCTGGACGCGGTCGGCCGGCGACCGATCGAGGTCGTCCTGTTCGACCAGGAGTCGGCCGCCCGGAGCTCCTCGCCGCTGCTCGGCAGCCTGCCCGTCACCGGCCGGCTCGACGGGATCATCGTGGTGAGCCAGCCGCTGGACGAGGCGATCGCCACCCGGCTCGGCGAACTGCGGCTCGCCACGGTGCTGGTGGACGTCCGCCACCCCGGCTTCGACTCCGTCCACACCGATGACGCCGCCGGCGGCCGGCTCGCCGCCGGGCATCTGCTCGCCCGGGGGCACCGGCGGTTCGCCTTCCTCGGGGAGGCGCAGCGCTCCGACCGCTATGTCTCTCCGTCACAGCGCCGGCTGGCCGGGTTCCGCGCCGCCTTGGCCGAGGCGGGCCTCGACGCCGGCGTACGGCTGACGGATCACCGGGTCGGGCAGGCCCTGGCCGCAGCACGGGGACTGCTGTCCGCCGAGGTGACGGCCGTCTTCGCGGCCAGCGACACCCTGGCGGCCGGCGTCATGCGGGCCGCGCACGAGCTCGGGCTCGCCGTACCGGCGGATGTCGCCGTGGTCGGCTTCGACGACGGTGAGCTCGCCGAGGCGCTCGACCTGACCACCGTAAGGCAGCCGCTGGAGGAGTCCGGGCGTACGGCGATGGAATTGCTCCTCCGGCGGCTGGACGCCCCCGGCAATCCGCGCGAGGTCGCGCTCCAGCTCGAGCTGGTCGAGCGCGGATCGTCCTGAGCGGCGGAATTCCGTCCGCCGCCAGGCCGTTGTTCAAGATGATGAACCTGCCGGATCCGTCCTCGCTGAACGAGCGGCTGACCGCGGAGCGCCTGAGGACACTTGAGCGCATCGCGGCGCTGAACCATGAGCGCGACGGCATCATCGAGTCGTCCACCCAGGCAGGCGTCGACGACGAACACGACCCTGAGGGCGCGACCAGCGCGTTCGAGCGTTCGCAGCTAGAGGCCCTCCTCGACCAGTCGCGTCGTCACCTGTCCGACCTGGACCTCGCACTGCGCCAGGTCGACGAGGGCACGTACGGCCGCTGCGAAAAATGCGGCAATCCCATCGCCCCGGAACGCCTGGCCGCCCGCCCGACCGCGCGTACCTGCATCACCTGCGCCTCGCGACGCTAGTTCTCACGCGGCTTTAATGATCGCCTCACCCGAGGCCAAGCTCGGCCGCCGACCGTGGACCGCATGAGCCAGCCGACGTCCGCCTCCTCCCCGTCCGCCACCGGTGCGCGGCGCGTTCCGTGGCGCTCCCCGTCCGGCGACCCGCCGTGGGCTCGGCCGGCACTCCTCGTGCTTCTCGCCGCCACCACCGCGCTGTACGCCTGGGGGCTGGGCGCCTCGGACTGGGCCAACGCGTTCTACTCCGCCGCCGTGCAGGCGGGGGCGCACAGCTGGGAGGCGTTCTTCTTCGGGTCCTCCGACGCGGCGAACTTCATCACGGTCGACAAGACGCCACTCGCACTGTGGCCGATGGACCTGGCAGCCCGGATTTTCGGCGTGAACTCCTGGAGCATCCTGGTGCCACAGGCCCTCATGGGCGTGGCCACGGTCGGAGTGCTGCACGCGACCGTACGGCGCTCGCTCCTGCCACTGGGCCCGCGGGCCGCCGCGGGCGGCGCGCTGCTGGCCGGGGCGGTGCTCGCGACGACTCCGGTGGCGGCACTGATGTTCCGGTACAACAACCCGGACGCGCTGCTGGTCCTCCTGCTGACCCTCGGCGCGTACGCCCTGCTGCGCGCACGCGAAGAGGCCGGCACGCGGTGGCTGATCCTGGCCGCGACCTGCGTGGGTCTGGGCTTCCTGGCGAAGATGCTGCAGGCGTTCCTCGTCGTGCCGGCGTTCGGCCTCGTGTACCTGGTGTTGGCCCCGGCCGGCATGCGCCGCAAACTGTGGCAGCTCACCTTGGCCACCGCCGCGATGGTCGTGTCGGCCGGCTGGTGGGTCGGGATCGTGGCGGTCGTCCCGGCGAGCTCGCGACCGTACATCGGCGGCTCGCAGCACAACAGCGTGCTCGAACTCGCGCTCGGCTACAACGGCCTCGGCCGCCTGAACGGCAACGAGACCGGCGGCCTGGGCAACACCAACCAGGACGCCGGCTGGCTCCGGATGTTCGGCCCCGAACTCGGCGGACAGATCGGCTGGCTCCTCCCGGCCGCACTCATCCTGCTGATCGCCGGCCTGTGGGCGACCACCCGTGGGGCCGTACGACGCGAGGCCTCGACGCGCCCATCCAGCCCGGAGCCCACCCGGCAGAGCCGCCCCAAGCTCACCGCGCTGGGACGCTTCAGGCCCGCGCTGGAGCACCGCGCCCCGCTCCGACCCGCCACAGCGGGGCCCGCCGAAGGCGCCGGCCAGGCCGCACCGAACCACTTCAAAGCCAGCGCACTGGGACGCGCCGCGGCGGACGGTCCCGCGCCCTCCTGGGCAGGGCCGCTTTCCGACTCAGAGCAGGTCGCAGAGTCGGGGGCCGCTCCCGGCCCGGACACGCCACCGCACGAGGCCGCGCCTGCCAGGCCGCGGCCGGCCGACACCGGCGGGCTGCCGGCCGCGTTCGCGCTGTGGGGTGGCTGGCTGCTGGTGACCGATGTGGTGTTCAGCCTGATGCGCGGCATCTTCCACGGCTACTACACGGTCGCGCTCGCGCCACCGGTCGCGGCGCTCATCGGGATGGGCGCGGCGGTCCTGTGGTCCCGGCGCCGCAGTGCGGTCTTCGCGGTCACGCTCGCCGGCGCCACCGCACTGACCGGATGGTGGTCCTTCCAGCTGCTCGGCCGTACCCCGTCGTTCGAACCCTGGCTCCGCGTCCCCGTACTGGTCGCCGGCCTGGTCGCCGCGGCCGCCGTACTCGCCGGCCGGTGGCTGCCGGGCCGCGTGGTTTTGACCGGCGCCGCCGTAGCGGTCGCCGTAGCACTGGCCGGCCCGACCGCGTACGCCGTCGACACCGCGACCACCCCGCACCGCGGCGCGATCCCCGCCGCGGGCCCGGCCGCGATGGGCGGCCCGGGTGGTTTCCCCGGCGGAGGACGGGGCGGCTTCCGGGGAGGAACCGGCGGACGCGGCGGTTCCGCGACCAGCAGGCGCGGCGGCGGCTTCCCACCCGGCGCAGGTGGGCTCCCCCAGCCGCCGAACGGCGGCATGGGCGGCCCCGGCGCACCAGGCCAGAACCCCGGTACGGGTGGCGGACCGACGGGCGGCGGACCGACGGGCGGCGGCGCGATGGGTGGCCGCCCGATGGGCGGCGGCATGGGCGGTCCCACCGCCCTGCTCGACGCCACCACCCCGAGCACCGCCGTGACCGCGCTGCTGAAGCAGAACGCCGGGTCGTACACCTGGGCCGCCGCGACGGTCGGATCGAACAGCGCCGCGGGCTACCAGCTGGCCTCGGGCAAGCCGGTGATGGCGATCGGCGGTTTCAACGGCACCGACCCGGCCCCGAGCCTGGCCCGCTTCCAGCAGTACGTACGCGACGGCAGACTCCACTACTTCTTGCCAGGCCGGACCATGCCCAGCCGAGGCGGCACGAGCGGAAGCGACAACGGCCAGCAGATCACCTCATGGGTGACCCAGACCTTCACCGCCAAGACGGTGGACGGCATCACCGTCTACGACCTCAGCTGACCACCAACCACGCCAACAGCACCAAACCGGCCGCAGGCCGAGACCCCCCGATCACAGACGGTCGTGACCGTCCGTCACAAGCGGAGTGAACATCCGTCGACCCCCGCTGTCAACGAAAAGCACCCGCCGAACGCCCATCACCGCAGCTCCAGACCGCAAGGCAGACCCCGGCCGCATCAGGCCACCGCCGGTTGGCGGTTAGCGGCCACCGGCATCACATCAACGCTCCGGAGTCCGTACACTCTGATCGACCGGCGCCCATAGCTCAGCCGGATAGAGCATCGGACTTCTAATCCGACGGTCGGGGGTTCGAATCCCTCTGGGCGCGCCACCGCCCCACTGCCCCAAACCGGCACCTGACCTGCACGTAGACGGTCGGGCGCTACTAGTATTTTGTCCCGCCGTGTCCCGCCGTGTCCCGCCGTGTCCGGCCTATGTCGGCCCGCTACGGCGAGCTGTGCCAAATACGTGCCCATCGGTCCGGAGGAGTGGGCCCAAGACTCGCCCTCGATCTAGCGTGCCATGCAGTCGCCTGCACAACCTCGCCCCTGGTCTGGAAGTGTCTGGATGGGTAGCGGTGTTGCTCTGCTCCTGACGGATAGCCAGTGCTCTGGCCTGTCCTGTTACGCCAAATCGGTTTCCCAAGAGCTGCCCGCACTATGGCGCCATGAGCAAGGGAAACGAACCGTCCATCACTACTACGGCCACAACCTCGACGCCTTCAACGATCTGCTCTTCGACATCGGAGGATTCCGCTCCCACGGTACCGACCAGACGACCACCGGCACGGTCCTGGCGTTGACCGACTACAACATCTTCCACAGCAACTTCCCCCGACTCGCGCACCAAATACTGGACATCTTCGCCAGCCAAGCCCGCCGTGCACTTCTGGGCCTGCACCCCATGCTCCGCCTCGTTCAATCGACCCACGACTTCGAGCCTGTCGGTGCTACCGGCGTTTACTACGGCTGACACTCGCCGATCGTCACCCAGCCTGCTAACCCTTACCGACGTATCCCGTGCGGCGTAGCCGACCCTCTCACGATGTCGACCTATCGCAGGGCCAGTCGGCCCCTCGTAGATCTGGGTGTTCTCGGTCGCGGATGTGCCGACCCGGGCGATCAATCGTCAAATGCGCTGTCCCCCAAGTGAGTTCTGGTTTTCCTGGCCTGCTTCTCCTGTGCCCACACCCGCCGTGCCTCGGCCTGGGCGAAGGCGCTACCGCAGGATTCTCCGAACTGGCCGTTGTTGTTGTAGCGGAGCGGGTCAGGGACACTG
>JAOPYG010000444.1 GCA_025964685.1 Actinoallomurus sp.
GCCATGCCCTGGACAAGCTCCGGCTGCGCGACCGCGTCCATGCCGTCGTGTACGCCTACGAGAACCAGCTGATCTCCCCCGGAGACGGAGAGCGGCGATGACAGGGGCCCGGCGCCGGTGATCCGGACATCGTGATCAGTGGGAACGGCGGGATCTATCGTGATGACATGTCGAAGTCGCAGATCCTGGAGGTCGCCGGGCGTGAGGTGACGATCACCAACCCCGACAAGCCGCTCTTCCCGTCCGGCGGGCACACGAAGCTCGACCTGGTGCGCTACTACCTCGGTGTCGCGGAAGGTGCGCTGCGCGGTGTCGCGGGCCGGCCGATGATCCTCAAGCGCTTCGTCAAGGGCATCGACGAGGAGGCCTTCTTCCAGAAGCGCGCGCCCGCCAACCGGCCCGACTGGATCGAGGTGGCGCAGCTGCGCTACGCCTCGGGGCGTTCGGCCGACGAGGTCGTCGTACGGGACGCCGCCCAGCTGGCCTGGGTGGTCAACCTCGGGTGTGTCGACCTCAATCCCCATCCCGTGCTCGCGGAGGACCTCGACCACCCCGACGAGCTGCGGATCGACCTGGACCCGGTGCCCGGCGTCGCGTGGGGGCAGATCGTCGAGGTCGCCCTGGCGGCCAAAGAGGTGCTGGAGGATCACGGGCTGACGGCCTGGCCGAAGACCTCCGGCTCGCGGGGCTTCCACATCTACACGCGCATCGATCCGCGCTGGGCCTACCGCGAGGTACGACTGGCCGCCGAGACCGTCGCGCGCGAGGTCGAGAACCGCGCCCCCGACCTGGCCACCAGCCGGTGGTGGAAGGAAGAGCGACAGGGCGTCTTCGTGGACTTCAACCAGAACGCGAAGGACCGTACGATCGCCTCGGCCTACTCCGTCCGGCCGACCGAGGACGCCCGGGTCTCCACCCCGCTCACCTGGGCGGAGGTGCCCGGCTGCCGGCCGGAGGAGCACACGCTGGCCACCGTACGGGAGCGTTTCGCCGCGATCGGCGACCCGTGGGCGGACATCGACGGCACGACGGGCTCCCTCGAACCCCTGCTGGATCTGGCCGAACGCTTCGGCCCGGCGGAAAAGCCGCCGAAGGGCACGGGCCGCCGCCAGTCCACGATGCCGCTCATCGAGATCGCGCGGGCCAAGACCAAGGACGAGGCACTGGAGGGCCTGGAGCGCTGGAAGTCGCGGCATCCGGACACGGTGCGCCACCTCGAGCCCGCGGACGTCCTGACGGACGGGATGCGCGGCCGCAGTTCGGTCTGGTACCGGATCCGAATCAACCTCCAGCACGTACCCGACGCCGAACGCCCGCCGCAAGAACCCCTCGAGGTCGAGTACGACCCCTGGGCGGAGACACGCGGCGGCGCATGAGAAACGTCCCACGGAAGGGCAGTGCATGAGCGACACCAAGGAGCGCGTGGTCCCCACACTCATCGGGGAGTGGGCGGCCATCGACGGTCTCCTGAGCCGGCTCTCACCCGAGCAGTGGACACTGCCGACGTGCCTGCCCGGCTGGCGGATCACCGACGTCGTGGCACACCTCATCGGCACCGAGGCGATGCTCGCCGGCGACGCCACGCCGGACACCGGCGTGGACATGAAGGCCCTGCCGCACGTGCACAACGACATCGCCGCGATCAACGAGCAGTGGGTCCAGGCACTGCGCGACGAACCGCCGGTGGCGATGCTCGCCCGGTTCCGCGAGGTCGCCGCCCGCCGTGGCGCGCAACTGGAACAGATGTCGCAGTCCGACTTCGACGCCCCGAGCTGGACGCCCGCCGGGCAGGCGACCTACGCACGCTTCATGCAGATCAGGATCTTCGACTGCTGGATGCACGAACAGGACATCCGCGCCGTCGTCGGAACCCCCGGGAACGAGGACGGCCACGCCGCCGAGGCCTCGCTGGAGGTGGCCGCCGGCGCCCTGGGCTACCTCGTCGGCAAGCGCGCGGCCGCGCCCGACGGCGTCACCGTGGGAATCGAGCTCACCGGCCCCCTGCACCGGCGGCTGACCGTCGTGGTGGACGGCCGTGCCCGGCTGGTGGACGACACACCGGAGCCGCCGACCGCCGTCCTTCGCATGTCGTCGTCGCGCTACCTGCGGCTGGGTGGCGGGCGTGCGGACGGCCGCGAGAACGTGGAACTCGGTGGTGACCAGGTCCTCGCGCGGCGCATTCTGGACAATCTGGACTTCACGCTCTGAGTCAGATGGCGAGTCGGTGGTTTCGAGCGATCTGTGGCGTATGCCGGTGACCGGGTGGGAAGACAACCTACAGCCGCCCCGACCGGCTGCGGTACCAGGCGACCGAGGGTCCGGTCCCGCGCACGCGATGATCTAGGATCGCGCCGTTTTACCAGGTCAACATCGTGATCTGGCCTGCTGTTACCGGTTCTCGGGGAGGGGCGTTGACGGCCGACCGGCTTTCGCGGCGCGATTTCGGCAGGTTCGTTGGACTGTTGGGCGCCGGCGTCGCGTTACCGGCCGAGGCCAGGGCGACCGCGCGCGGCTGGCGCGTCACCGGCCGCGGCCTCCCCGGCCTCGGCGACTTCGACTCCACGGTCATGGGCTTCATGGAGGAACGCTCCATCGCCTGCGGTTCGCTGGCGGTCACCCGGAACGGCAGGCTGCTGCTGGCGCGCGGCTACACCCTGGACGCGGGCGGGCTGCCGCTCACCCAGCCCACCTCCCTGTTCCGTACCGCGAGCGTGACCAAACCGATCACCGCCGCCGCCGTCCTGCGGCTCATCCAAGATGGCCGCCTGCGCCCCTCCGACAGCGTCGCGGGCATCCTCGGTCTCGGCACGCCGGCCGATCCGGGGTTCGCCGAGGTCACCGTGCTCCGGCTCCTGCAGCATCTCGGCGGCTGGAACCGTGACGGGTCCGGCGACCCGATGTTCGATGACCTCGTGATCGCGAAGCATCTCGGTAAGCGGCTGCCGATCGGCCAGGAGGACATCGTCCGGTACGTCACCGCGCAAGCCCTTGACCATGCGCCGGGCACGGCGTTCGCCTACAGCAACTTCGGCTACCTGCTCCTCGGCCGGATCATCGAGAAGGTCACCGGCCGGCCCTACGCCGCGTACGTCAGCGAGACGGTGCTGGCACCGCTGGGGATCAGCCGGATGCGGCTCGGCCGGACACTGCTCCGGGTTCCCGGTGAGGTGCCGTACTACTCGCAGTTCAAGGGCGTGACCGTCATGGATTCCAGTGGAGCCATGGTGGCCGCGCCGTACGGCTCGTTCAACCACGAGAACAACGCCTTCAACTGCGGATGGCTCGCCTCGTCGGTGGACCTCGTGCGGCTCGCCCGCGTCTACGACGGTGTCACGCCGGTGCTGTCGAACGTCTCGGCGGCGCGGGCCTTCGCCGTGCCGGAGACCGGCGTCAACGGGCACGGCCGTTACTACGGTTGCGGCTGGCACGTCCGCCAGGTTCCCGGTGGCCTCATTACGTACCACAGCGGCAGCCTGCCGGGCACGCACACGCTGCTGGTCCGGCGGCCGGACGGGCTGGCCTGGGCCGTCATGTTCGACCAGCGCGACGACCCGTCGGGCGAGAGGTACCGCGCCATCGACGCGGCCCTGCACGAGACCGCTGACGATGTGGACACCTGGCCCTCCGGCGACCTGGGCGGCACCGCTCTCTAGGTGTGCGCGTTGTTCAGACCGGGGTCTGGGGGGCTTGGCCTCAGGTCCGCCGGGTCGCCCGGGCACGGGCCGTTGCTTCGGCGACGGCGTCGTCGTTGCCGTCGGACCAGCCGACATGCTGGATGAGCCGCTCGATCCGCCAGCCGTCCGCGGTGCGCACCATGTGGTTGGTGTAGGAGCCCCGCAGAAGGTACGCGTCGCCACCCTCGGAGTCCTTGAGGAAGTGCTGCGCGTACATGTACGAGTGGCAGATCGCGCGATCCGGGTCGTCCTCGTCGAACTCGATGACGTGGTTGGGGCTGATGTGCTGCGTCTTCGTGAAGCCGTCGAGCGCGTCACTGACGCCGGCGACGAAGTCGGCGCGCGCGAAGGTGCCGGCCGGAGTGCCCAGGTCGGAGTAGTCGGTGTACACGGGGTCGGTGAAGCAGCCGGCGAACATCTGCCAGTCACACCGGTCGACGCCCATGGCGTACCTGATGACCTGCTCGCTGATGAGGACGCGGTCTTCGAGCCGGCGGATACGGGTCTCGAGATCAGTGGTCATTGAGGGCCTCCAGCGCTGATTGCGTCACACTCGGACAATACGACGTCGGATTATTTATCGCAATCTCATCTTTCCTCGTATGGTCTGAGATCGGACGTATACTGCGGGCATGCCCCGAGAGAGCCATGACGGCGACGTCTCCGGTCCGGTGAGCGCGGACGGTGAGGTCGGTGCCGACCTCACGTGGCTGGCCCATCGAGCGGCCGCCGCGCTGGCGGACGCCTTCAACGAGGTCTCCCGTGAGGCCGGCCTGACGGATCTGCGCGACTGGCTCGTCCTGGCTCTGGTCAGCGGTGGCCGCGAGCGCACCCAACTGGAGATCGCGAACGAGCTCGGCATCGACAAGACCACGTTGGTGTCGATCCTGGACCGGCTGCAAAAGGACGGTCTCATCGTCCGCGAGGTCTCGGCCCGTGACCGCCGGGCGCGGATCCCGAAGGCGACGGCACGGGGTGTCGAGGTGAAGGACCAGGTCGCTGTCGCACGTGAGACGGCGATCAGCCGCCGGCTCGCGGCCATCCCGCCGGCCGAGCGCGCACGCTTCCACACCATGCTGTGGAGCATCGTCGAAGGGACGGGACCGCGTCCGGCCAGGAGTTCGTGACGCGCTGGACGTGACCTCATGCGAACATATGTTCGTGTCGACTGAGGCCACGATCCTGCATGCCGACCTGGACGCGTTCTACGCCTCCGTCGAGCAGCGCGACGATCCGCGACTGCGGGCCCGGCCCGTCATCGTCGGCTCGGGAGTGGTGCTCGCGGCCAGTTACGAGGCCAGGGCGCACGGTGTCCGTACCGCCATGAGCGGCGGCCAGGCCAGGCGGTTGTGCCCACAGGCGATCGTGGTCGAGCCGCGGATGTCGGCCTACACCGAGGCGAGCAGGGCCGTGTTCGCGGTCTTCCGGCACACCACGCCGCTGGTCGAGGGCCTGTCGATCGACGAGGCGTTCCTCGACGTGGGCGGCCTGGGCAAGAGCTCCGGCTCGCCGGTGGAGATCGCCGCGCGCCTGCGGCGTGAGGTCGCCGGGGAGATCGGGCTGCCCATCACGGTGGGGTTGGCGCGGACCAAGTTCCTCGCCAAGGTGGCCAGTGGCGTCGCCAAGCCGGACGGGCTCCTCGTCGTGCCGCCGCACCGCGAGCTCGGCTTCCTCCATCCGCTCCCGGTCCGGCGGCTGTGGGGCGTCGGGCCGGTCACGGCCGACAAGCTCGCCACGCGGGGCATCAGGACGGTCGGCGAGGTCGCCGCGGTGCCGGAGAGCGCGCTGGTCTCCCTGCTGGGCCGGGCGACCGGGCGGCACCTGTACGCGCTCGCGCTCGGCCGCGACCCCCGCCCGGTGCGCACCGGCGTACGCCGCCGCTCGATGGGGGCGCAGCGCGCGCTGGGCCGCCGTGACCGTTCACCGGAGGACCTCGACGCCATCGTGGTGGGGCTGGTCGACCGGCTCGGCCGCCGGCTGCGTGCGGCCGGGCGGGTGTCCCGTACGGTGACGCTGCGACTCAGGTTCGACGACTTCACCCGGGCGACCCGCTCGCACACGCTGGCCCAGGCCACCGCCGAGACCCCGGCGATCCTCACCACCGCGCGAGGTCTCCTGGCGGTCGCCGGCGAGCTGATCTCCATTCGCGGGCTCACGCTGATCGGCGTCGCGCTCGGCGACCTGCACGATGACGGCGCGGTCCAGCTCGCCCTGCCCTTCGGCCAGGCCGATGCCGGCGCGCTCGACTGCGCCGTCGATGAGGTGCGCGACCGCTTCGGTTCGTCCGCGATCACTCGCGCCGTACTCCTCGGCCGCGACCCCGGAATCTCGGTGCCCCTGCTGCCCGACTGAGGTCAGGCGGCGTAGGTGCGCAGGACGCCGAGGGCCGCGGCACCGTACGGGCCGGCGGTGCGCAGCCCCGACTCCGCCGGATCGAGCCGGCGGGCGGCGACGCGGCAGAAGGCGCCCGCCGGTCCGGCGATGGAGGATTCGGCGTCGGCGGGACCGTAACGCCAGACGCTCGTGCCGTCAGGGGCGGTCAGCTCGCACGACACCGGGTGCGCCGGCTCGCCGGTGACGGCCAGGGCGTACGGCAGCGTGCGGTGGGCGAGCCAGGCGATGTGGCGCAGCCGGTCGGTGTCGGGGAAGCCGACGCCGAGCGGTCCGGTGATGTCGAGGCCGTGCGCCCAGTGCTCGGCCAGCCGGGTGGTGGCCAGCGTGGCCGGCTTCATCGGGGTCTCCACCCACGCCAGTGTCCTCCCCGGGTCGGCCGAGCGCAGCGCGGCGACGGCGGCGACGCGGGCCTGCCTCCACCGGCGGAAGACCTCGGCCGGAGAGGTGCGCTCCTGTCGTACGCGCTGGTCCATGGCCTCATCGACCGAGAGATCGCCGGCCGGCCGCAGCTCCCTGCCGGCACCGGTCACACTGGCCAGCACTCCCTCCTCGGACTGGGCGAGATGCAGGACGACGTCGGCCACCGTCCATCCCGCGGCGCCGGACGGCGACGTCCACCGCGTCTCGTCGAGGCCGCCCAGGATGTCTTCCAGCCGATCCTGCTCGGCGGCCAGATCGTCGAAGATCGTCACTTTCGGCCCTCTTCCTCTGCCGAGTCCTTCTCGCGGCGGGCGCGGGCCCGGCGTTTTCCCTCGTGCATCGCCTGGACCCGCGCGACCGGGATCGTATGGCCCTCCTCGATCAGGCCGGCATCCAGCCGCTGCGGCGCGGGCATCTCCTCGGCCCACGGGTCGTGCTCGGCGACGAGGGCAGGCACGGTGCGCAGGGTGAAGTCGGCCGGCACGACCTGGTCGAGCCGGTCCCACGACAGGGGGAAGGAGACCGGCGCGCCCGGCCGGACACGCGGGCTGTAGGCGGCCACCACCGTCGTCGCTCCACCGGAGCGGGTCGAATCGAGGAAGACCTTGCCCTCGCGGTCGTCCCGGATGAAGGCGGTGGTGGCCAGCCCGGGGTCGAGGCGTTCGGCGCGCGCCGCGATCGCGCGGGTCGCCGCCGCCACGTCCCCGTGCCCCGGCCCCGCCTCCACCGGCACGAACACGTGCAGGCCCTTGGCCCCGCTGGTCTTGACCACACCCGCCATGCCGGCGTCGGCCAGCACCTGGCGCACCAGCCGCGCGGCGCCGACCGCCAGGGCGAACGCGTCGCCCTCGGGCGGGTCGATGTCGAGCACGAGGTCAGTGGGATGGTCCCGGTCGTCGGCGCGGATCAGCGTCGGGTGGTACTCCACCGCGCGCTGGTTGGCGAACCACAGCAGCGTACGGCGGTCATCGCACAGGGCGTAGGAGACCTTGCGCCGTGAGGTCTCCGCCCACAGCGGCACCGTCGCGACCCACGACGGGGCGTACCTGGGGACGTTCTTCTGCATGAAGGGGTCCTGGCCGCGCAGCACCCGGACCACCGAGAGCGGCCGGCCTCGCAGCACCGGGATGATGCGCTCGCGGACCGCGTCCAGATAGTCGACCAGATCCCGCTTGGTGGCGTCCGCGCCATCGAACAGCGGTTGGTCGAGGTTCGTGAGTGCTACACCGTCCCGCGTCTCGCCCTCGCCGCTCATCCGTTCACCTTCCCGGCGCGGAGACGCCGGGTCAACCTCCTGGCTATTGTCTGACGCATGTCAGCCGAGGTCTCCGAACGCGTCACCATCGGCGCCCAGCCCGCCGAGGTGTACGCCGCCGTGTCCGACGTCCGGCGAATGGCGAGCTGGAGTTCCGAATGCTTCGCCACCTGGGTGTGGTCGAGGCGGGCGGGCAAGCCGGCGTTCGTCGGCTTCAACCGCCGGGGAGCGCTGGTCTGGTTCACCACCTGCCGGGTCGTGGTCGCCGAGCCGGGCGAGGAGTTCGCCTTCGACGTCACGACCTTCGGGATGCCGGTCTCGCGGTGGAGTTACCGGCTCACGCCGGTGCCGGAGGGCACCGAGCTGACGGAGCACTGGGCCGACCGCCGCACCCGGGGCGCCCACGTCCTGGGCCGTATCTTCACCGGCCGGGTCGCCGGCAACCGCACCGAGGCCAACCGTGAGGGCATCCGCACCACGCTGGCGCGCCTCAAACGCGAACTGGACCCTGCCTGACCGCTGCTCGCGGCTCATCGCCGGGCGGCTGCCGATCGGGGAGGTCCCGGCGGCAGGCCAGGCGGCGGCCGAGCCGCTGGAAGGGCAGCTCGATGTACCGGTACGTGACGGTGCTGACCACCAGGAGAACGACGACGAAGAGGACCAGCCGCACCACGTCGTCATGGTCGGGTGGGCCCAGGAGCTGGTCGTGGATCATCAGCAGCACCGGGTGCAGCAGGTAGAGCGAGAAGCTGATCGTGCCGAGGCCGGTCAGCCATGAGGGGATCCGGCGTTCGCGCAGCACCCAGCCCGCCGCGAAGGTCGCCGCCGCCAGCAGCACCGAGCCCGTCCAGTAGACCTGGAACCCGTCCGCCTGCGCCGGCGACATCGCCACCTCGGCATGCCACGCGCCGGCCACGATGGCACCGGTCAGCACCAGGGCGGAGGCCAGCGCCGCCGACCGCCTGCCGATCTGGCCGTGCTCGGCGCGGTAGAGGGCGGTGCCGGTGAACATCACCGCGAGGATCACCAGGCCCTGCCACGGACCGACCCGCCCGTTGACGGTGACCAGGACGATCGCCAGCACACCCCCGGTGATCCCGCCCGCGGTGCGTACGGCCGGGCGGTCTGAGGCCGCGCCCGCGATCGCCACCGCCATGACCAGCGTGGTCGCCACCACCACCTGCCAGGTGCCCACGCCGCGGGTCAGCGCGGCCATCGGCAGCAGCCCGCCCACGAGCACGGCGGCCACCACCAGGCCCACCGCGACCGGCGCCGACCGGCGATGCGTCCCGGTGACGAACAACGCGACGACCAGCAGGTAGAAGGCCATCTCGTACGAGAGAGTCCACAGCACGTTGATCGCGTTCGGCACGCCGAGGACGTCCTGCAGCATCGTCAGATGGGCCAGCACGGCCGTCACCGGGTCGTACGCCGCCAGCCCCGCGCGCAGGTCGCGTACCCCCAGGACGAAGGGCACCAGAGTGATCACGCAGGCCACCGTCAGCAGGGGGTGGATCCGCGCGATCCTACTGATCCAAAAACTCCGCACGCGTCCGTGCCGCTCCAGCGACGCCGGGATGATGTAGCCGCTGACCAGGAAGAACACGAGCACGCCGTACAGGCCGGGATCGAACCAGTCGACCATGCCGGCACGCAGGCGCGGCGTGAAGTAGTACGTCGCGTGGTGCAGTACGACGACGAGCGCCGCGACGCCCCTCAGCAGGTCCAGCCACGCCAGCCGGCCGGAGACAGGGGCATTGCCGGAAGGTGATCCGGACATAGCGGTAGGCACTGGGACAGAGTACGGCCGGTCTTTTCTTGGTCTCTGCAGGTGCGTGGCCGCATCCGGCAAAAAACGGGGGGCGCCGTTCAGTCCGACCCCACCGGTTCGGCTTGCGCGTCCCTGACGGCGCGTCGGCGGCCGGCGTACAGGTAGTTCTTGGGGCGGCGCAGGGCGGTGAACCCCCAGGCCATGTTGGGTTCGAGCGCCCATTGCAGGGCCCAGCGGACGGGCGGTGTGCACAGCAGCGTGGCGAGGAGGGCGCCGGCCGCCGCGACGGCCAGCACGCCGGGGACCGTGTGCAGCACGTGGGCGTGGTACCAGCCGTAGTAGTCGGCGAGCTTGGTGGCGAAACCGTGCAGCAGGTACGCGTACAGCGTGGCGGCGCCGAGCCCGGTGAACCAGTGCTGACGTCTCGGCACGAGCGTCAGGAACGCCGCCACCAGGACGCCCGCGGCGACGAGCAGCCCGAGCCGCATGCCCGTGCCGACGAGGTTGTTCACGTGCAGCGTCGGGTTGCCGCTGCGCCAGTACACCCACTCGGTCGCCATGCGCCGGTCGGCGATGAGGTACGTGAAGGCGAACCCGGCGATCAGCGTGAGCCCGCCGAGCACGGCGGCCCAGCCCTTCTTGAGGACCTCGAAGTGCTCGGGCTTGAGGAACAGGCCCAGGACGTAGAACGGCACCAGGCCGAAGACGCGGTTCATCTCCAGCGTGCCGGGCAGTTGGGACATCCCCGACAGCAGGCTGATCACGACCGCGACCGCGACCGGGAAGCGGATCTGCTGCCACACGGGGGTGGACAGCCGCCAGGCGAACAGGGCGAGCAGGAACCACGTCAGGTAGTACGGATCCAGGAGGCTGATCTCGAACTTCGAGTGCCCGACCGCCCAGTGATAGGTGGAGTAGGCGGTCTCGAACACGACGTACGGCACGGCCAGGTTCGTCAGGAGCTTGCGCGCCTTGCCGCCGGAGAAGGTGAACCGGCGCGAGAAGTAGCCGGTGATCACGATGAAGACCGGCATGTGGAAGGTGTACACGAACAGGTACGCCGCGTGGGCGAACGGTACGTCGCGGAGGTTCACGATCGAGTGACCCGCGACGACGAGCAGGATCGCGAAGAACTTGGCGTTGTCGAAGAACGGGTCGCGCTCGCGCGGGCGCGGGGCCGGCTCGGCGGGCGCGGCGGGCTCGGTCTCCGACAGCGACGACGGCGCCGCGGGCGGCAACGCGGCCTGGGACCGCTCGAGTGGCTCGAACGCCGATGACTGGGGGGTGCTCATCACGATCTACTTCGGTCGTCGGCTTGACCGGTCCCGGCGTTCCAGGACCGAACTGGCGTCGCCGACCTTACCCAGTCCGGTCGCCCGGGCGAGCCGGACTCGGCGAACTCTCAGTCCGGCGCCCCGGTTCGGCCACACGGCCCGGCCGGGCGGCCTGTTCGTCCGCGCATGTCAGAGGCCGGGCGGCGTCGTACGGCGCGCCGGACGGGCTGATGCGATGTCGCGCGCCTCACACCGCCGGGAAGAATGGCCGCCGTGATGGTCATGGCAGCCTCCCGTCGTCGCGGGCCGCGGCGGATCGTGCTCGCGGGCGCGGTCGCGGCGTCGTGCAGCGGCCTTCCGTCCACCCTGTACGCGCTGGCGACCGGCGGTGATCTGCTCCAGGCGACCCGGGCGGCCGGCACGCTCGTGCCGGGCCGCCGTGACCGGCCCGGCGTGGTGGCCGGAGTCGCGGTCCACCTCCTCGTCTCCGCGGGCTGGACGGCTGCGCTGGCCGTCGTCGCCCGGTGGCGCCGGCTCGGTGTCACCGGCGGCGCCGCGGCGGGCCTGCTCATCGCGGCACTCGACCTCGAAGTCGCCGGTCGCGCGCATCCCGCGATCAGGTCACTGCCCCGTCTGCCGCAGTGGCTGGACCATGTCGCCTTCGGCGCCATCGCCGGCGGACTCCTCGACGCAGGCAAGATTCGCGACCAGATTGTTGACAATCCTGTAGACGCATAGCACGGTGGAGGATCCGAGAAAGGATCCCTGATGAGCGCCGACTCCTCGGGCGTGCCCTGCATGCTGATGCGCGGTGGCACCTCCAAGGGCGCCTACTTTCTGGCCGCCGACCTGCCGGCCGACGATGGCGTGCGGGATGACCTGCTGCTGCGCATCATGGGCACGCCGGACCCGCGCCAGATCGACGGGATCGGTGGCGCGCACCCGCTGACCAGCAAGGTCGCGGTCGAGCTCGACACCGGCGCCCACCCTCCGCGCGTACGCCGGTCGGGCGTCGTGCGCACCGCACGCAAGCTGTTCGACGGCATCGTCTATCCCCGCACCTGACCGGAGACCACCGTGGCACCTGCACACGAGATCGCCCACGTCGGCCCCGTGGAGCTGCTCACCCCCGAACCCGAGCGGAGCCTGTGGTTCTTCACCCGCGTGATGGGGCTCACCGAGAACGGCACCGCCGGTGATTCGGTGTACCTGCGAACCTGGGACGACTACCAGCACCACACCGTCAAGCTGACCGCGCACCACACCTCGGGCATCCGGCGTACGTCGCTGCGCGCGAGCGGCCCGGAGGCACTCGACCGCCGGGTCCGCGCCATCGAGGCGGCGGGGCTCGGCATCGGCTGGCGCGACGGTGACCCCGGCTTCGGCCCGACGTACGTGTTCCGTGACCCCGACGGGCACGAGCTGGAGATCTACTGGGAGGCCTCCTGGTACGAGGCCCCGCCGGACCTGGCACCCGCGCTGAAGAACCAGGCCCAGGCGTACCCCGCGCGGGGCGTGTGCGTCCGGCGCCTCGACCACGTCAACTTCCTGGCCGGCGAGGTCGAACCCAGCACCGACTTCGTCCGCGACGTCCTCGGCGGGCGGGCCACCGAGGAGATCATGCTCGACAGCGGCACGGTGGCGGGCCGCTGGATGCACTTCACGAACAAGTCCTACGACCTCGTCTACACGCGCGACCGGACCGGCACGCGCGGACGGCTGCACCACATCGCCTTCACCACCGACACCCGCGAGGACATCCTGCGGGCGGCGGACATCTTCCTCGACAACGGCGTGTTCATCGAGACCGGCCCGCACAAGCACGCCATCCAGCAGACGTTCTTCCTCTATGTCTATGAGCCGGGCGGCAACCGCATCGAACTGTGCAACCCGGTGGCCCGCCTGATCCTTGCCCCCGACTGGAAGACCATCACCTGGACCGAGGCCGAACGCGCCAAGGGTCAGGCATGGGGCCTGCAGACGATCGAGTCCTTCCACACCCACGGCACACCACCGGTCGAGTTAGCAGCCGTCACCGCCGCAGCGGCGTCACTGGCCGCGGTCGCTAGAGTGGGGGATGCGACAAAATTGGTGACAATTCGGCTCAGGGGGAGCGGTGTCGGCAGGTGAAGGGGGCAGGGCCCCATCCGGTGGCGACCGTTCGGTGGTGACCGAGATCCGCGCGGCCATCCTCAGCGGCGAGTTCGTCCCGAACCAGCGTCTGGTCGAGGCCGACCTCTCCGAACGCTTCACCGCCAGCCGGGCACGTGTCCGCGCGGCGCTCCTCGAGCTGGCCAACGAGGGGCTGATCGAGCGGGTCCAGAACCGCGGCGCCCGCGTACGCGCGGTACAGCTCGAAGAGGCGATCGAGATCTCCGAGGTGCGGATGGTCGTCGAGGGCCTCTGTGCCGCCAAGGCCGCGCAGCGGATCACCGAGGCCGAGTCACGGGAGCTGGAGGAGATCGGCGAGAGCATGCGTGCGGCCGTCGCCTCCGGTGACGTGCTCGGCTACTCCGGGCTGAACGAGCGCCTCCACCGCCGCGTCCGCGAGATCAGCGGCCAGCGCGCCGCGGCGAGCGTCCTGGAGCGCCTGCGCGCCCAGAACGTCCGCCACCAGTTCAGGCTCGCGATGCACCCCGGCCGACCGGGAGTCTCGCTGCCCGAACACATCGCGATCATCGAGGCGATCCGTGCCCACGACGCCGAAGCCGCCGAACAGGCCGCCCGCGCCCACCTGCGCAGCGTCATCCGCACCCTCCCGGAAGCCGCCCAGCGCCCCGCCGAAACCGGCGGGACGCCGTAGTCACACCGCTACGGCACCCACCACCGCCGGCGGGCGGTGAAGGGGCTCACTCGCGGTTCGACTCCTGGAGGGACCAGCCGTTGCCGTCCGGGTCGCTGAAGAACGCGAAGCGGCCCCACGGGAACTCCTGCACGTCGCTCACCTCGACGCCCCGCCCGAGCAGTTCGACGCGGGCCGCGTCGACGTCCTTCACCACCACCTGCAGGCCGCGGAGCGAACCCGGAGCCATGTCCGTGATCCCGAGGCCGAGCACGATCGAGCACGCCGATCCCGGCGGGGTGAGCTGCACGAAGCGGATCTCGTCGCTCACCCGGTGGTCGTGGTCGGCCGCGAAGCCGACCTTCTCGGCATAGAAGGCCTTGGCGCGGTCGACGTCCGACACGGGGATGGCGACGAGCTCGAGTTTCCAGTCCATGACATGTCTCCTCAATAGCGCGGGGGTCCGAACACCCCAGACGCTACGGAGGATTCAGGTCACTTTCCGTCCTCAAATGCCCGCCCTAGACGAAGGCGCCGAGACCCGTGATGGCGCGCCCGGTGATCAGGCTGTTCATCTCGCGGGTGCCCTCGTAGGAGTAGATCGCCTCGGCGTCGGCGACGAACCGGCCGACGTTGTAGTCCAGCACGATGCCGTTGCCGCCGAGGATCTCCCGTGACCAGCCGACCGCCTCGCGCATCCGTACGGTGCAGAACGCCTTGGCCATCGCCGAGTGCTCGTCGCGGTAGACACCGGAGTCCTGGAGCTGGGCGAGGCGTACGACCATGCCCATCGACGAGGTGAGGTTGCCGAGGATGCGGACGAGCAGGTCTTGGACGAGCTGGAACTTCGCGATCGGCCGGCCGAACTGCTCGCGCTTCTTCGCGTACGCGAGCGCCTGTTCGTACGCCCCCATCATGACCCCGACGGCCTGCCAGGCCACGCCGCCGCGCGTGCGGCGGAGCACGTCGGCGGTGTCGCGGAAGCCGCCCGCGTTCTGCAGCCGGTTCGCCTCGGGGACCCGGCAGTCGGTGAGCGCGATGTCGGCGTTCTGCACGGTCCGCAACGCGATCTTGTGCTCGATCTTCGTCGCGGTGAAGCCCGGGGTGCCCTTCTCCACCACGAAGCCCTTGACGTGGTCGTCCTCCTCGTCGCGGGCCCAGATGATGACGAGGTCGGCGAAGGTCGCGTTGCCGATCCAGCGCTTGGCGCCGTTGAGGACCCACTCGTCGCCGTCGCGGCGTGCCGTCGTCTCCAGCCCGGCGGCCACGTCCGAGCCGCCGTGCGGCTCCGTCAGGCCGAACGCCCCGATCTTCTCCATCCGGGCCATCGCCGGCAGCCAGCGCTCCTTCTGCTCGTCGGAGCCGCACCGGGTGACACTGCCCATCGCGAGCCCGGTGTGCACGCCGAAGAACGTCGCCATCGACGGGTCGACGCGGTTCATCTCCAGCGCCACGAACCCGGTCAGCAGGCTGCGGGCGCCGCGGTAGGCGAGCCCGGCGACGTCCAGCGCGGCGAAGCCGGGGACCAGGCGGTGGGGGAACTCGGCGTCCTCCCATGCCTTGTTCGCGATCGGCGCGACCTCGCGCTCCATGAAGTCGCGGACACGAAGGACGATCTCGCGTTCTTCGCCGGTCAGAAGGCTCTGATGGTCATAGAAGTCACCGGCGAGAGAGGTCATGGTCGGTCGGGCCTTTCGGTCGTCGGGGAACGCCGCTCGTACGAACGCCGCGCCGACCACTGTCGCAGAAGTCTCGCCATCGCCTCGGCGCGCCGCTGGCGGCGGAACTCCACGCGGCCGGCGATCCAGAGGCAGAAGGCGGCCAGCGGCAGCTCGCCCACGAAGGCGAGGACCAGCGCGAGGGCCAACTCCCGGTGGCTGTCCGCCGTCACCACGTCGAACCACGCGTCGACCAGCAGCAACGTGCCGGTCATCGCCGCACTCAGCTCGATGTGCTCACGGCCCTTCTGGGCGAGCCAGCCCGTACGGATGAGCATCCCGCACAGGGCGAGGTCGAATCCGATCCACGAGAAGCCGTAGTGGGCGGCCTCGTGGCGCGTCGGCAGGATGAACACCAGCCCGGCGACCCAGGGCAGCATCAGCGCGCCGGCGGCGATGACCAGCCAGCCGACCCAGCGCGGCACCACCCGGGTCGGGCGCAGCTCGCGTGTGAGGGTGCCCTCGATCTGTTCCGTACGGGCCGTCTCGGGAGGCTGGACGGCCTGGACGGACTCCGATTCGGCGGAGTGTGCGACCGAGAGGTCGAGGTCCTCCGGGGGATCGGGGCACAGGTCTTCGTCGGGGCGGGGGGTGTGGGCCATGTCTCTATGATTCAGCGGATGACGTGGGTACTGGGAGTTCCGGCCACAGATGTTGGAACGATCCCCGGCCGTCACGCTCACTAGCTTGGAGGTTCACGGTGCGTAGTTTCGGAGTCGAGGAGGAGATGCTACTTGTCGACCCGGACACCGGCGTCCCGGTAGCGCTGTCCGACGCCGTCACGGGCGACGGCGACGACGATCCCCAGTCCGAGCTCCAGCGTCAGCAGGTGGAGACGGACACGGTGCCGTGCACGACCCTGGACGAGCTGTCGGACCAGCTTCGGGCCCAGCGGCGTGCCGCCGCGGACGCCGCAGGCCACAAGGACTGCCAGGTGGTCGCGCTGGCCACGTCGCCGCTGGCGGTGAGTCCATCGACCACGCCGAAGGACCGGTACCTGCGGATGGTGGAGGAGTACGCGCTGACCGCCGAGGAACAGCTCACGTGCGGCTGCCACGTGCACGTCCGGATCGCCTCGGAGGAGGAGGGCGTCGCGGTCCTCGACCGGATCCGCACGTGGCTGCCCGTGCTCCTCGCGATGACGGCGAACTCCCCGTTCTGGCAGGAGCGGGACACCGGGTACGCGAGCTACCGGCAGCAGGTCTGGGGGCGCTGGCCGTCCGCCGGACCGGTCGGGCTCTTCGGTACGCCGAAGAGCTACCACGAGACGATCCAGGCGATGATCGAGAGCGGTGGGCTGCTGGACGAGGGCATGGTCTACTTCGACGCCCGCCTGTCCCGCCACTACCCGACCGTGGAGCTCCGGACCGCCGACGTCTGCATGCTGGCCGACGACGCTCTTCTCGTCGCCGCGCTCGCCCGGGGTCTCGTCGAGACCGCCGCGCGGGAATGGCAGGCGGGTGAGCCACCGCTGCCCGTACGCACGGAGGTGCTCCGCCTGGCCTCCTGGCGGGCGAGCCGTTCGGGACTGGAGGGCGAGCTGGTGCATCCGCTCACGGCACGCCCCGTACGCGCCGAGGTCGCCGTCCGGGCACTGCTCGGGCACGTGGCACCGGCCCTGAGCGACATCGGTGACCTCGACACCGCGACCGACCTGACCGGCCGGCTGCTGAGCCGGGGCAACGGCGCGGTGCTTCAGCGGCGCACCTACGAGAAGACCGGCGACCTGGGCGCCGTCGTACGCGACGCGGTCGACCGCACCCTCGGCGACTGAGGTCCGCGTTATGGCTGGTCACGGCCCGAATCCGGAGAGATAATGGCTTGTGGGTGAACCAGGGGGGTTCATCCACGATGAGAGAAGGCGATCTGAATGGCTGGTATTTCTCGCCATTCTTCGGGGATGACCGGTCATCCCGACGCGGCCGAGATGCGGGAGCGCTACGCACGGCTGGCCGAGGGCCGCCGGGTGGAGATGATGGAGGGACTGGTCATGCTGACCGGTCTCTACACGGCGATCTCGCCGTGGGTCGTGCACTTCCACGCGACCAACCTCAACCTCGCCGTCAACAACCTGGTGCTCGGCCTCGCGATCGCGGCGATCGGGCTCGGCCTGGCGATGGTCCCGGAACGGGTGCTCGGACTGAGCTGGATGCTCGTCCCGGTCGGCATCTGGCTGATCATCTCGCCCTGGGTGGTCTCCGTGGGGCACCACGCCCCGGCGGGCATGATCGCGAATAACGTGGTGATCGGTTTCATCACCTGCGCCCTCGGCGCGATCACCGCGGCGATGGCGACCATGCGCCGCCGTCCACGGCCGTAGTCACCGGGCGGCCGGCGGGTCTCACGGCGGCACGACGCCTGCCGTGAGACCCGTTCGCACCGGACCCCGCCCATCCGTCAGCGGTCGCGGGGCAGCAGGCTCGCGACCACCGACTCGGTGGCGCCGGTCGTGTCGTCGTAGTCGGTGGAGCGGCTGACGTCGGCCCACCGCTCGGCCTCGGCGGCGCGTGAGCGGGACGCCTGCTCCGCCAGGCGTACGGCGTCCGACCCCAGCAGCAACCGCAGCGGCGGGTCCTCCAGGTCCACCAGACCGGCGATGATCCGCGCCGCGCGTTCGGGGTCGCCCGGCTGTGCGCCGTCGACGGATCGCCGGTACTCATTGACCTTGCCGACCGTCTGCTCGTAGTCGGCGCCGACGGCGGGAAGCCGCATCGAGGAGCCACCCCAGTCGGTGCGGAACCCCCCGGGCTCCACGATGACGACCTTGATCCCCAGCGGCTTGACCTCGCTGTTCAGCACCTCGGAGAAGCCCTCGACGGCGAACTTGGAGGTCTGGTACGCGCCGAGCCCCGGCGTGCCGCCGACGCGGCCGCCCACCGAGGAGATCTGCAGGATGTGGCCGGACCGCTGCCCGCGGAGCACCGGCAGGGCGGCCTTCGTGACGTTCACGACGCCGAACAGGTTGGTCTCCACCTGGGCGCGGAAATCCTCCTCGGTGGTCTCCTCGATGGGCGTGGAGTCGGCTTGGCCGGCGTTGTTGACCACCACGTCGTGTGAGCCGAACTCCTCGACCGCGAGGCGTACGACCCGCTGCGCCGCCGCGGCGTCGGTTACGTCCAGGGCCACCGCGCGCACCTGGTCGCCGTACTCCGTCAGGAGTTCCTCCAGCTGTTCGGGCCGGCGCGCGGTCGCGACCAGGCGGTCGCCGCGCTGGAGCACGGCACGGGCGAGCGCGCGTCCGAGACCTCGTGAGCTGCCGGTGATGAGCCATGTTCGGGGCATGTGATCTCTCATTTCTCTGCTGAAGCCGCGTGGTACGGCGTTACTGGACGTTCCGGATGGTGCCGCCATCGACGCGGAGGTCTCGGCCCACACGGCCGGCGAGGCGTCGGCCCAGGACAGGTGGTCATCGGCGCCGGCGTTGTTCACGAGGATGTCGACCTGGCCGCCCGCGAGCGCGCCGTTCGCGCCGTTGTCGGTGGCAAGGTCGCCCGATCGCGACGTCGGCCTGCCCCCCGGCGACGCGGATGCCCGTCGCCACGGCGGTGGCGCGATCCGTGTCACGCCCGTGCCCGCGGCGGACAGCACGATGAAGGTGAGTCGTGGAGATGATGTCCTGCCGGGCATGAGATTCCTTGAACGATGACGCCGCTCACCGCTCCGGTACGACGTCTCTGCGGAGGCGGTCGCGGGGCGAGCGGTCGGCGCGATAAAGTTGAGGGAGTCCTCCGCAATAGCGGAGGTAAGCCTCGACTTTAGCGGAGGACTGCCTCCGGTACAAGTCATGGGAGGATCCGGTGACAGAGAAGGTGACCATCGCCCCAGGTGTGGCGGTACGGCGACCGCACCGCGCCGACGCGCGGCGCAACTTCGACGCGCTGCTCGCGGCGGCACGTGAGGCGTTCGCTCAGAACGGCACCGAGGCGTCACTGGAGGACATCGCCCGCCGCGCGGGCGTCGGCATCGGCACGCTGTACCGCAACTTCCCGACCCGGCAGGACCTGTTCGACGCCGTCTACGTCGGCGAGGTCGAGGAGCTCTGCCGGGAGGCGGAACAGGTCGCCGAGCTGCCGCCGTGGGACGCGCTCGGCGCCTGGCTACGGCGTTTCGTCGACTACGCCGCGACGAAACGGGCGATCTCTGAGGCCCTCAACCGCGACTCGGAGATGTTCCGCACCTGCCGGGAGGCGATGTACGCGGCGGGCGAGCCGCTGCTCGCCCGGGCCCAGGAGGCGGGGGAGGTCCGCCTGGACGTCAGCTTCGACGACGTGCTGCGCCTGGTCACCGGCATCACGGCCGTCGGCTTCGTGGACGAGGAGCAACGCGAGCACGTCCTCGGCATCGCCCTCGACGGCGTACGGATCCGCCCCTAGCGCGGCCGCCGGGGGAGCGATGACGGTGGCTCCCCGGTGCGGGCGCCGGTCAGCGGTGCCGCCACCACGGAGGAGCGCTGTTCCGGTGCCGGCGCGGGTACTCGCCGCGGTAGCGCGGGTCCCGGGTCGCCCACCAGTTCGGCGGTCCGGCCGGGCTCGTCGGGCCCGCGGACGGGCGGGTCGACGGCCGCGGGACCGAGGATCCCACCATCGTCGAGGAGGAGGTCTTCGGCCGCTTGGAGGACACGCGCGGCGCGAGTGAGGGATCGTCCGGGGCGGCGGAGGACGGCCGCGATTCGGAGGAGTCGGCCATCGGCTGCCTTCCGGCGCGCGGTGACTTGGTGCCCGTGCCGC
Organism: Actinoallomurus sp.; assembly: GCA_025964685.1. GTDB lineage: Bacteria > Actinomycetota > Actinomycetes > Streptosporangiales > Streptosporangiaceae > Actinoallomurus. The sequence continues at coordinate 20,016 of JAOPYG010000444.1, forward strand.
CGAGCAGCGCCAGCGCGGTGCCACCGATCACCGCGAGGACCAGTACCGCGGCCGTCACCATCAGGAGCATGCCGTGCCGGAACCGCATCTCCTCCAGCCGCGCGTGGATGGCCGCTCGAACCGCCGATGGCCGGCCGTGACGGCCCGGCCGGCCGGCTCGGCTCACGTGAAGGTCGTCTGCGTGATGTTGAGTGGCCACGATCACAGACTAAAGGGGCGTATCACTAAAAAGATCAGCATCTGTGACAACAGTCGTCACAGGTGCCACCGGCCCGGAGATTGGTCAGACGTGCCGGTGCCGGGCCGCGTCCATGAACACCTGACCGTCCTCGGGGAGCAGGAAGTGCTGGCGCTCGAGCCGGCGCACGTCGTCCGCCACCTGCCGCCGGTAGTCCCGGTCGCCGTAGTAGAGCGTGCCGAGCTGGGCCGCGGTGAAGTCACGATGGGTGCCGTACAGCACGCAGAAGGAGCTCAGCGGGTTGTCCACGCTCGCCGGGGAGTTGATGCCGTCGTTGAGTCCGACGGGTACCTCCACGTCGGGCAGCCGGATGCCTCCTAGCGCGATGCCGTTCGCGTCGCGTGCGAGGTTCGCGGGCGGGCCGGGATCGATGATGGCGAGGGGCTGGGCCATGCGAGGCGCGATGCCCTTGTGGACCCAGCTGTCGAGTGCGTCGTACGCGGCGTGGAAGGCCGCCCACGAGGTGACCTGGCTTGGCCCCGGGTTCGTGCAGTCGACGGGCGGGATGGCGCCGAACTCCCGGCTCTGGATGCCGCCCAGGGTCGTACGGAAGTCGCCGGCGTCCTCGGCGGTGGAGTAGGCCGGGACGTGCGACGCTCCGGCGATCTCCCAGGTCCGCAGGGTCGGACCGTCCGGGACGGTCTGGCTCGGCACGCCCGCACCCCGGTAGATGTCGTTCTCGGTGAAGACCCTGATCGCCTTGGTGCCGACGCCGTCGCGCGGCGGCAGCGAGCTGTCGGAGAGCGCGAACAGGAAGCCGTCGTAGACGTGCCGCAACGGCTGCACGGTGTTGTAGTAGACGCCGAGGAAGCGGCCCGACTGGGACGCGCCGGCCGCGTAGACGCGGGAGATGCCCAGGTCGGCGAGCGGGTTCCGGCCGCCTCTGCCCTTGGCCAGCGACGCGATCTGGGAGTAGATGTCGAACGACTGGGAGTCATCGAGCACGGCGCCGTCGTCCGTGACGTCCAGTGAGCCGTAGCGCCGCGGGTTCCACTGCCTCAGGCCCAGCCCCGCCGTGGCGCCGGAGGTGGCGCCGTTGACGCCGACACGCTGGACCGACGCACCGATCCAGGTCCAGCCGTGGCGGACGAAGTAGTCGCCGCTCGTACCCCACTCGGTGTCGATGTCATGGCCGGCGGTGACGTTCTGCCAGTCCACGACCGCGACCCCGGCGGACCTGGCGGGCCGCACCGGGCGGCGGACGACGATCCGCGTCGTGTAGGGCGTCGTCCCGATCGCCGTCGCCGGCTGCTTCTGCTGGTCCACCGTCGGGGTCGGGTTGTAGCGCGTGGCCGTGCCGGAGATGAAGAACTCCTGCTCCTCGTAGCCGGCCTTCTTCAGCTCGTACGGGGTGGAGTAGAAGACGTAGTCGCGGGACGGGTCGCCGGGCTTGGCGGTGGACTCGATCGGACCGGTGATCTTCGCGGGACCGGCGCCGTGGACCTCCGGGCTCGCCGCGGCGGCGGGGATCGCGGTGAGCCCCGCGACGACGGCCACGGCCAGGGGGATGACGGAAAGCCGGGGGGACATGGGCGCTCCTATCGGCCGAGCTCGGTGAGCAGATCCTGGGACAGGGCGATGCGGCCGCTCAGATCGGTGCCGCCGCACAGGGCGAGGGCGGCGTCGGCCATCACCTCGGGAGGCTCGGCGTTCGGGTCGTCCTCGGTCGTCAGGTGATGGAAGAGCGTCCCGGGCGTGGGCACGACCCGGTTCGGCGCCAGCGAGTTGACCGCGACACCGTCGCCGTACACCTCCGCGGCCAGGCCCGTCGTGAAGCGTTCGAGGGCGGCCTTGCACATGCCGTACACCGTCCCGCCGATGAGCCGGTTGTTCTCCAGGTCCGGGTGGTGGGAGGCGAGCGAGGAGATGTTGAGGATCCAGCCGCTCTTGCGTTCCCGCATCCCCGGAAGGACGAGCCGGGCGAGATGGAACGGCGCGGTCACCTGGACCTCGAACATCAGCGCGTAACGCCGGTCCGTGAACTCGCCGACCGGGGTGAAGTAGGTGACGGCGGCGTTGTTCACCAGGATGTCGACCGGGCCGAGCTCGCCGGCGACGTCCGCGACGAGGGATTCGCGCGCTGCGGGGTCCGCCAGGTCCGCGGCGTACGCGCGCGCCCTGCCGCCGTCCGACTCGATCTGCGCCACGGTCTCGCCGATCGTGCCCGGGAGGCGCGACTGCGCGGGGTCGACCGTACGCGCGGTGACGGCGACCGTCGCCCCTTCCGCGGCGAAGCGGCGCGCGATCGCCGCGCCGATGCCCCGGCTCGCACCGGTGACGATGGCTACCTTGTCGTCGAGAATGCCCATGTGCGGGTCCTTTCGTCGCGACCGGGGAAGGGGCTCCCCAGGGGTTGACAGGCACGCTAACCCTTCAGAGACTTTTCTAGAAGTTCATTCTAAAAAAGGGAAGTCATGAGTGGCATTGTCGAAGGACGCGTCGTCATCGTCACCGGCGCGGCACGCGGTATCGGGCGCGGGCACGCGCTGGAGTTCGCCCGTCAGGGTGCCAAGGTGGTCGTCAACGACCTGGGCGCGGAGGTGGACGGCAGCGGCTCGTCGACCGGTCCGGCCGGGGAGGTGGTCGACCGGATCCGCGCGGACGGCGGCGAGGCGATCGCCAACGGCGACGACGTCTCGGACTTCGAGGGCGCCAAGAGGCTGATCGAGTCCGCCGTCGAGACCTTCGGTGACCTGCACGTCCTGGTCAACAACGCGGGCATCCTCCGCGACCGGATGCTGGTGAACATGACGGCCGAGGAGTGGGACGACGTCATCCGCGTGCACCTTCGCGGCACCTTCGCGCCGTTGCGGCACGCCGGCGCGTACTGGCGGGCCCGGTCCAAGGCCGGCGAGCCGGTCGACGCGGCGATCATCAACACGACGTCCTCGTCGGGCATCTACGGCAACGCCGGCCAGGGCAACTACGGCGCGGCCAAGGCCGGCGTCGCCGGGCTCACCGTCATCGCCGCCCGCGAGCTGGGCCGGTACGGCGTCACCGTCAACGCGGTCGCCCCGGCGGCGCTCACCCGGATGACCGAGGGCCTCACCCGCTGGCAGGCCGACGGCCCGCAGGACTTCGACCCGCGCGCCGCCGACAACATCGCGCCGCTCGTCGTCTGGCTCGGCTCTGACCAGGCCCGGGGCATCACCGGCCGGGTGTTCAACGTGCGCGGCGGCGTGATCAGCGTCGCGGAGGGCTGGCGCGCCGGTCCGGGCGCCGACAAGGGTGCGCGCTGGGATCCGGCCGAGCTCGGCGACATCATCCCCGGCCTGGTCGAGAAGGCCGCGCCGAACGTCATGCCCGACGGCCGCACCCCGGAGAACTGACATGGCGCTCGACCGCAGCGCGATCGACGTCGAGTCCGCGCCCTACGATCGCTCCTGGACCTCCAAGGACGCGCTCCTGTACGCGGTCGGCGTCGGCGCCGGCGGCGACGATCCGCTGAAGGAGCTGGCCTTCACCACCGAGAACTCCGGTGGCCTGGTCCAGCAGGTGCTGCCGACGTACGCGGTGCTGCTCGCTCAGGTCCCCGGCGCCCGGCGGATCGGCGACTTCGACCCGGCGATGCTCGTCCACGCCGAACAGGCCTTCGAGCTGCACCGGCCGCTTCCCGCCGAGGGCGCCGTACGGGCGACCTCGAAGGTCACCGGCATCTACGACAAGGGCAAGGGCGCGCTGGTCGTGTCCGAGGCGACCGCGGTCGACCCGGAGACCGGCGAGCCCGTCATCACCTCGCGCAGCTCGGCGTTCATCCGCGGCGAGGGCGGCTTCGGCGGCGACCGTGGGCCGCGCGACGACTGGGCGGCCCCGGACCGGAAGCCGGACCACGAGGTCACCTACCGCACCCGGCCCGAGCAGGCGCTGATCTACCGGCTGTCCGGCGACCGCAACCCGCTGCACTCCGATCCCGCCTTCGCCGCGCGCGCCGGCTTCGACCGCCCGATCCTGCACGGGCTGTGCACGTACGGGGTGACGGGCCGGGCGTTGCTGCACACGCTGGCGGGGTCCGATCCGGCGCGATTCGCCTCGATGTCCGGCCGGTTCAGCAGCCCGGTCGTGCCCGGTGAGTCGCTCATGGTCTCGATGTGGGCCGAGGGGAAGACAGCCGTCTTCCGTACGACGAAGGAGGACGGGACGGTCGTCATCGACCGGGGCCGGGCGACGTTCCGGTGAGGCGGGTGCGGGTCGACTGCCACCTGCACACCGTCCATTCCGGTGACGCGGTCACGACCGTCGAACGGCTCGCCGAACGCGTGCGGGAAGAGCGCGTCGACGTCGTCTGCGTCACCGACCACCACACTCTCGCGGGCGCGCACGAGGCGCTGTCGCGAGAGATCGGCGCCCGCGTCATCGTCGGCGAGGAGATCCGGACCCACGCCGGCGAGATCATCGGCCTGTTCCTGACCGAACGGGTGCCGTACGTCCTGCCGCTGGAGGAGGCGGTGCGGCGGATCCGCGCTCAGGGCGGGCTGGTGTACGCGCCGCACCCGTACGACGCCTCGCGTACGAGCCTGGGTGCCGCGGGCCTGGACCGGATGCGGGCGATGGACGCCCTGGACGTCGTCGAGGTCTTCAACGCCAAGATCGCCGACCAGGAGGACAACCGCCGTGCCGCGCGTTACGCGGCCCGGCACGAGCTGCCCGGGGCGGCGGGATCCGACGCCCACGACCCGTACGGCGTCGGCGCGGCCTTCGTCGACATGCCCGACTTCGACGGCCCGCGCGACTTCGTCACCGCTCTTAGGGAGGGCGGGATCCACGGGGAGTTCCGCGAGCACGTCGGCTACCTGCCCGGCTGAACCGTCACGCCTCCAGGTCGGGCGGCGTGAGCGCGCCGGAGTCGCGCAGCTCACGTACGACCGCGACCAGGTCGAGGACCGCCGCGCTGGTCGTGTCGCGCCGCCAGACGAGGCTGGATTCGATGCTCGGGCGTGGCTCGGTGAAGTGGCGGTACACGATCCCCTCGACCCGCCGTGCCGCGGCGGCGCTGGCCGACGTGATGCCGATGCCGGCACCGGCCAGCACGAGAGGGACCATCCGGTCGAGGCTGGAGACGTACTGGTGGACGGTGACCGTCACGCCGCGGGTCACGAGCTGGCTCGAGATGTGGTCGTGCAGCCACGGGTTGACCTCTCTCGGCACCAGGATGAGCGGCTGGCCCGACAGGCGTACCGGGTCCACGGCCGGCGCGGTGGCGAGGGGATGGTCGACCGAGAGGGCGACGACGAGCGGAGCGCGGACGACCGGCAGGGAGTCGAGCCCCGCGGTGAGGTCCGGGTGCCAGCCGAAGGCCGCGTCGAGCCGATGGTCGGCGAGGGCCGCGAGCTGGTCCGGCGTGGTCATCGGCCGGGGCCGTACGCGGACGGGCGGGGTGCGGTGGCCGAGCCGGGGCACGGCGAGCTGAAGGAGCCGTGGGCCGATGTCCTCGGCATAGCCGACCCGGAGCTCTCCGGCGTGGCCCTCTGCGGCGTCGCGGCCGACCTCCAGCGCGCGCTGGGCGGCGTCGACGACGCGGCGGGCCTCGGGCAGGAACGTCTCGCCCGCGGGGGTGAGCGCCACCCGCCGGCTGGTGCGGCTGAACAGCGCGGCGCCCAGCTCCCGCTCCAGCCGGCGGATCTGCTCACTCACCGACTGCTGTGTCACGTGCATCCGCGCCGCGGCCTGTCCGAAGTGCAGCTCTTCCGCGACGGCGATGACGTACTCGAGCTGCCGAATCTCCACGAGGTCACTCCGATCGACAGGCTGTACCTGTCGACCATACCGATGTTCGTCATTGATCATCCCCGTCGGTAACGGCGTAATGGAATGAGTAATGGAATGAGCCGTGCCCTGAAGGGGCCGGCAACCGATCTATCGCAGGGAGTTCGTAGTGAAGACCTGGTTCATCACCGGAGCGTCCCGCGGGCTCGGACGCCAGTGGGCGGAGGCCGCCCTGGAGCGGGGCGACAACGTCGCCGCGACCGCTCGCCGGCCCGAGACCCTGCGGACGCTCACCGACACCTACGGCGACGCGGTCCTGCCGATCCGCCTTGACGTCACCGACCGCGGCGCCGCCGTCGACGCCGTGAAGCGTGCCGCCGCCCACTTCGGCCGGCTCGACGTCGTGGTCAACAACGCCGGCTACGGCCACTTCGGCATGATCGAGGAACTGACCGAGGAGGACGTGCGCGCGCAGCTCGAGGCCAACCTCTTCGGCGCGCTGTGGGTCACGCAGGCCGCCCTGCCGATCATGCGCGCGCAGGGCTCCGGGCACGTCATCCAGGTGTCGAGTCTCGGCGGCGTCACCGCGTTCCCGGGGATCGGCGCCTACCACGCCTCGAAGTGGGCCCTCGAGGGCTTCTCCCAGTCGCTGTCCCAGGAGGTCGCGGGGTTCGGCGTCCACGTGACGCTGGTCGAGCCCGGCGGCTACTCGACCGAGTGGGCCGGTCCTTCGGCCGCCCGCAGTGCGGAGAACCCGGCCTACTCCCGCTTGCGTGAGGAGCTGGACCTCGCGTGGGCGGTCAGCCCGGGCGACCCGACGGCCACCCGCGGAGCGATCCTGAAGGTCGTCGACGCGGAAAAGCCGCCGCTGCGCGTCTTCTTCGGCAAGGCGCCGCTCGACGTGGTGACCGAGGACTACGAGTCGCGCCTGGCCACCTGGAACGAATGGCAGCCGGTCTCGATCGAGGCCTACGGGGCCTAGGGCGCTCAGCCCGGTCCGTCGTCCTCGGTGAGGGGGTCGAGGCGGCGGATGAGGCGGATCGCGGCGGCCCCGACGGCGTCGGCCTCGGGCCTGGTCTCGCAGGCGGCCACCTCGCGGGCGGTCTCGCCGATCACGGTGGTCAGCACCGTCACCGTGACGCGGTCCACCGGGTCGGTGCCGGCGCCGAGCAGGACGGCGTTCTGCCGCACCCACTCGCGGTTGCGGGTGCGGCGCATCAGCTCGAAGCCGGGCGGCCCGTCACCGTCCATGAACAGCCGCACCAGATCGCGCCGCTGCCAGGAGCCGTCCAGGAACGCCTGCGCTCCGGCGATGAACAGCTCCAGCGGGTTGGTCTCGCCCGCCTCCCGCAGCGCGGCCACCGCGGCCGAGGCGGCCTCCTCATGCGCCGCCTGGTGGTCCTCCCAGAGGGCGAGGAACAGCTCGGCCTTGCCGCCGAAGTGGTGGTAGAGGCTGCCCACGCTGGATCCGGCGCGTCCGACCACGTCGGCCACGCTCGCGTCCGCGAACCCCCGCTCGGTGAAGACCTCACGGGCCGCCACCAGCATTCCGCGCCGCGTCTCGGCGGTGCGGCTCCACTGCCAGGCGTTCGCGCTCGAGCGGCCGTTCGTCTTGCGTGCCATCACCCTCGCCGCCTCGCCGTCGTGCCTCCCACACTAGGAGACCGTATTGCACCACCGCCCGGCATGGATCGCCCTCGCTTGACACGCTCCCCAGGAGAGGAGCAGGCTGGTTCTAGAGTCACGTTCTAGAAACTAGTTTCTCTCGTGGAGGACCGGCCGATGGTCGACTTTTCGCTCAGCGACGAGGAGCGGCAGATCCGCGACACCGTCCGCAGCTTCATCAGCAAAGAGGTCATGCCCCTCGAAGATGAGGTACTGCGCAACGAGCGGGTCGGCCGCCCCGGTCTCGAACCCGACGTGGTCAAGGAGCTGCGGCTCAAGGCCAAGAAGGCCGGCTTCTGGGGGATCAACACGCCCGAGGAGTACGGCGGCCTGGACGCCGGCGCCGTGATGTCGGCGATCCTCACCATCGAGACCGGCCGTACGTTCGTGCCCTTCACCTTCGGCGGCAGCGCGGACAACATCCTCTACGCCGGCACCGAGGAGCAGAAACAGCGCTACCTCATCCCGACCATCGAGGGCGAGCGCCGGTCCTGCTTCGCCATCACCGAGCCCGGCGCGGGCTCCGACGCCCGCAACATCGCCGCCCGCGCGGTCAAGGACGCGAGCGGTGACTGGATCATCAACGGCGAGAAGACGTTCATCACCGGCGGCAACGAGGCCGACTTCGTCATGGTCTTCGCGGTCGTCCCGGACGCGGGCGTCACCTGCTTCCTCGCCGACCGCGACATGGGCTGGAAGTCCGAGCCGATCCCGACCATGGGCCAGTGGGGCCCGGCCTCGCTGGTCTTCGACGACGTACGCGTGCCGCACGACAACGTCCTCGGCGAGGTCGGCAAGGGTTTCGAGCTGGCCATGACCTGGATCAGGAACGGCCGCTACATGATCCCGGCACGTGCCATCGGCTCGGCCGAACGCCTGCTGCAGATGGCCATCGACTACGCCAACATCCGCAAGTCGATGGGTCACCTGATCGGCGAGTACCAGGCCATCCAGTGGCAGATCGCCGACTCGCAGGTGGAGATCGAGGCCACCAAGTGGCTCACGCTGTACGCGGCCTGGCGGGTGGAGCAGGGCATGGACGCCAGGCACGCCTCCTCGATCGCCAAGCTCAACGGCGCCGAGATGGCCAACAAGGTCGTCGACCGCGTGCTGCAGATCCACGGTGGCATGGGATACACCAAAGAGCTGCCGATCGAGCGCTGGTACCGCGAGCTGCGCCTGCTGCGCATCTACGAGGGCACCGACGAGATCCAGCGCCGTACGATCGCCCGCAATCTCCTGAAGGGCCACGTACGCCTCGGCGGCATCGGCGAATGACGGCCGGAGACGGCGTCCGGGGCCTGTTCGCGCCCGCGTCGATCGCCATGGTGGGTGCCACCGACAAGTCCGGCTGGTCGCTGAACACCTTCGCCAACCTGCGACGGCACGGATTCGGGGGACCGGTCTACCTCGTCAACCCCCGTACCGAGGTCGTGCACGGGGAGCGGGCGTACCGGAGCCTGAGCGACCTTCCCGAGCCGGTCGACCTCGTGTACGTCATGGTGCCGACACCGGCGGTTCTCGATGTCCTGCGGGAGGGTGCGCGGCTCGGCATCCGCCACTACGTCGTGCTGACCGCGGGGTTCGGTGAGACCGGGCCAGAGGGCCGCAAGCGCGAGGAGGAGCTCACCGCCTTCTGCCGGGACCACGACCTCACCGTCCTCGGCCCGAACGGCAACGGCTTCATCAACGCGGCCAACGCCACGACGCCGTACGGCCTGCCGATCCCGCCCCCGCTGCTGCGCGGCTCCGTCGGCGTCGTCCTGCAGAGCGGCGCGCTGGCCAGCTCGGTGCTCGCCTTCAGCCAGGTACGCGGCATCGGCCTCAGCCTGCTCACCTCCATGGGCAACGAGGCGGTCGTGTCGGTGACCGACGTCATCGACCACCTGGTCGACGACCCGGCGACCAGCGTCATCGCCCTGTTCTTGGAGTCGATCCGCAGGCCGCGGGAGTTCGCCCGGGTGGCGCGCCGGGCGCTGGCGGCGGGCAAGCCGATCGTCGCGCTCAAGATCGGCCGGAGCGGGCTCGCGTCCCGTACCGCGCAGGCGCACACCGGTGCGCTCGTCGGCGACGACGCGGTCATCGACGCCGCGTTCCGGCAGCTCGGCATCGTACGGGTGCGCTCGCTGGAAGACCTGATCATTACGGCGGGGCTGCTCGCGGCGTACGGGCCGCTGCCCGGCCCACGCCTCGGCGTCGTGACACCCTCCGGGGGCGCCTCGGAGATCATCGCCGACCGGGCGGAGGACGAGGGCCTGGAGCTGCCCCCGTTCGCGGACCGGACCGTCGCCCGGCTGACCGAGATCATGCCCGACTTCGGCAGCGCCGCGAACCCGCTCGACGTGACCGGGTACGTCGTCGTCGACCGGACGCTGCTCAGCCGGGCGCTGCGGATCGTGGCCGAAGACCCGGGCATCGACGTGGTCCTGCTCCTGTCGGACCTGCCGAGGATCGAGCCGCCCGACCCGGAGCCGGTGTTCCGCCTGTACGAGAACAGCACCCGCCTCATCGCCGAGGCACCGCGCCCGGTCGTCATCGTCGGCAACGTGCTGACCGACGTCGGCGACTTCGCCCGCACGATCCAGGAACGCACCGGCTACCCGCACGTCGTCGGGGGCATCGAGCACGGCATGGCGGCGATCGGCGCGGCCGTCCGCTGGTCACGGGACCGCGAGAGCGCCGGCAGGACGCGAGCCGGGAGCACGGCACCGGCCCCCGTCGTGCGCGGCCCGGCCACCGGCGTCTGGGCCGAGCACCGGGCGGCCGCGCTGCTGGCCGAGAACGGCGTGCCGGTCGTCCCGGCCGAGCTCGCTGCCGACGAGGAGGCCGCCGTGGCCGCGGCCGAGCGGTTCGGCTATCCGGTGGTGCTCAAGGCGGCCGCCGAGGGGCTGGGTCACAAGACCGACATCGGCGGCGTCCGGCTGGGCCTGAACTCGCCCGGGGACGTACGCCGCGCGCACCGCGAGATCCGCGCGGCGGTGGGATCCGCGGGCCTCGGCACGCTGGTGCAGCCGCAGCGCGCGGGCGGCATCGAGCTGCTCGTCGGAGTCGTCCGCGACGCGGAATGGGGCCTGGTACTGGCGGTGGGCCTCGGCGGTGTGTGGGTCGAGGTCCTGAAGGACTCCGCCCTGCGCATCCTGCCGGTGGACGCCGCGGAGGTCCGCCGGGCGCTCGGCGAGCTGCGCGGCGCCAAGCTGCTCGAGGGCGCCCGCGGTACGGAGCCCGCCGACCTCGACGCCCTGGCCACGGTGATCGCCCGCGTCGGCGAGCTCGCCGAGGGACTCGGCGACGACCTGGAGTCCCTGGAGATCAATCCGCTGCTCGTCGACGGCGCGCGCATCGAGGCCCTGGACGCCCTGATCACCTGGCGCACCTGACAGGGGCGGCCCTCCCAGAACGGGGGAGGGCCGCCCTGTCCTCTAGCGGGACGCGCCGCTGTAACTCCGCCAGATGCCGGTGGGCTTACGGTGCCCGACGCCGGGACGGTCGTAGTCGCAGACTCCGGTCCGGAAGGTGGCACGCAGCTGCGCCTGCTCCGTCGCCGTGAACGTCACCGGGTAGTCGCGGAGGTTCAGCGGTTTCAGCGTGCACTTCATGACGTCCATCGACAGTTGCTCGCCGGCGGTCATGCGGGTGTTGGCGGCCACCGGGTACCTCGCCCCGCACTGCCCACCGGACGGGTACGTCAGCGTTTCGCGGACGCGGTTCGTGGCCGACAGGTAGCAGCCGTCGCCCAGGTCGCCGGGCCGGTTCGCCAGGACCTTCTGCCGTGGGTCACGGCCCGAGCGGTCGGCGTCGATCGCGGTGAGCCAGCGGTCCATGGCGTCGAGCTCGTACGCCGCCGCGACCGCCGTCTCGGCCGGGGTCACGTCGCTCTCGATGATGACCTGGTTGGCGGCGGTGCCGTTCGAGCGCAGCAGGCGCTGCCGCATGACGAACGACCACTCGGTGGTGTGGATGTCGTTCCCGGGTCCGGCCAGGTCCAGGTCGGTGCGCTGGTCGATGATCGGGGTCTGCCGCAGGCCCTGGGCCGCCGCGTTGAGGATGCCGTCGGCGTACGCCGCGTCCAGCGCCTTGGGGTCTGCCGCGGTACGCGCCGCCACCGGCTTGCCCGTGTAGTCCAGGCCGCCGACCGCGGCGTTGAGCGCGGTGAACTGGGCCGGTGTGATGGTCCCGGCCTTCAGGGCGGCCAGTCCGTACTGGATGCCGGTGTTGTCCAGCGTGCTGCGGACGAACCCGGTCCTCGCGTCGCGGCCGAGCTGGTTGACGAACTGCTCGTTGGAGTTGCACCTGACGCCATCCGGGTTGGTGACCGGGTCCCAGCGCGCGGCGACCGGGATGACCGGGCTGCAACTGTCGGTGGCGGTGGCCCGGCTGGCGAAGGTCTGGTCCCAGGAGGCGCACGTCGTGTAGTCGTTGAATCCGGCGACTGCCTTCTTCTGCGCGGCGGTGAACCCCGCGCCGGGCCCGGCGAAGAACCGCTGCAGCAGCCGGCAGTCCACGACCGGGCCCAACGTGGTCACCGGGTCGGGGAAGGACACGCCGGGGATGATGCCGTCCACGATGCCGGGGTAGTTCTCGGCGATGTCGTACTGCTGGATCGCGCCTCCGGAGCCGCCCCAGCCGATGGTGTGCCGGACCGGCCCGTAACTCTCGACGAAGTGCTCCTTGACCATCATCGCGGCCTCGGCGGAGATGATCGGGCTGCAGTTGTTGTCGAGCACGTTCAGCGTGGAGGAGGCGACCGCGTACCCCTGGGCCAGGAACAGGTCGTTCAGCACGCCGCCGGTCCCGCTGCCCTGGTGGTACCCGGCGTTGCAGCCTCCGCCGAACGTGTAGACGAGCCGGCCGTTCCAGCTCCGGTCGGGCGCGACGGGCGAGGGGGCCGCTCCGTCGTACAGTGCGGCGGTCTCGTACACCGCTCGGTCGATCGTGCCGCGTTCGATCCGCACGATGTACGGCACCTTCGCGCCGCTCACCGTGGCCGTGGCCAGGTCCGACGGCCGGCCGGCCGGATCGGCCAGCGGCGCGAACGCGCCCGCCGTGGTGCGGTACTGGTAGGTCACCTGCGTGGGTGCCGAGCAGTACGGCTGCTCGGCCGCGGGCAGGCCGAACGCCTGGGTCTCGCAGTAGAACGGCAGCTGCTGCCGGCCGGAGAAGACCGGCCCGGTGATCGGGTGGTTCGTGACACGCAGAGTGGCACGGTCGCCCGACTGCCTGGCCTCCAGCGTGTTGGCGCCCTCGCGCAGACCGCCCACCAGCCCGAGGAGGCTGCCGTCGGACTGCCGGTGCAGGGCCGCGGTCACGTCGTGTCCGTTCGCGCTGACAGTCGCCGGCCGGGAGCCCGCCGGGACGACGCGGACCAGGACCTGGCCGCCGCTGACGAACTGCGGACGCGGGTTGGACACGGACGCGATGCTCAGCCGTGAATGCGAGGCCGGAGCCGCGTTCGCCGTCGCCGGCAACAACGGCAACGCCGTCGCCATCGCGACGCAGGCGACGGCCGAACGCCATCTTCGATCTGCCACTGGCAACTCCGCTCACTCGTGACACCGCGCCCGCGGTGCCGGACTGGTATGCCACCGCCCGCGGAGGCTGCGGGCGGACGTCTCCCCGGAATCAGGGCCGTCGGTTGCTGAGGACCAGAGTGGCGGCGGACATGAACATGCCGCCGTTGCCGAGGACGACGCCGATCTCGACGCCCGGCACCTGAGCGGCCGCCTCGCCCCGGAGCTGGCGGATCGACTCCTGCATGGCGAACATGCCGTACATCCCGGTATGGGTGTAGGACAGGCCGCCGCCGTTGGTGTTCATCGGCAGCCGCCCGCCGGGCGAGGTGTGCCCCTCCTCGATGAAGGCCCCCGCCTCGCCCCGCCCGACGAAGCCCATGTCCTCCAGGCCGTAGATGGGGATGTGGGCGAACGCGTCGTAGATCATGAGGTGGTCGACGTCGCCGTGGGTGATCTTCGCGTCGGCGAACGCCGCCTGGCTGGACAGCCGGAACGACCGCGACGTGGTGAAGTCCTCCATCTGCGAGATGATCGGCGACTCGGCCGACTCGCCCGCCCCCAGGACGTGGACGGGCGGCTTGCGGGTGCCGAGCGCCTCGGCGCGCTCCCGCGAGGTGACGACCAGGGCGCCGCCGCCGTCGGTGACCAGGCAGCACTCGAGCAGGTGGAACGGGTAGGCGACGAGCCGTGAGGCGAGCACGTCCTCGATGGTGACCAGGTCGCGCATCGCCGCTCGGGGATTGCGGCTGGACCACCGGCGCTGGGCCACCGCCACTGAGGCGAGCTGCTCGTGCGTGAGCCCGGTGTCCTTCATGTACCGCAGGGCCGTGACGGTGAACGTCGTCGCCGGGCCCATCGTCCCGTACGGCAGCTCGAACTGGCCCAGCAGCGAGTCACGGCCGAAGGCCCGCGGCGGCGCGCCGACCCGCGACCGGCCCGACTCGCCATGCGTGATGAGAACGGTGTGGCACAGCCCGGCGTCGATCGCCGCCATGGCGTGCCGGACATGGAACAGGAATGACGTCCCGCCGACCGACGTGCCGTCCAGCCAGGCCGGGGTGATGCCCAGCGCGTGCGCGATCTGCACCGGACCGGGCGCACCGACCGTCGCGACCCCGTCGATGTCGTCCTTGGTCAGGCCCGCGTCGGCCAGCGCGTTGCGGGCGCCCTCGAGGTGGAGCAGGAACGCCGAGCGATCCGGCAGCTTGCCGAGCTCGTCGGTCTCGGCCGCGCCGATGATCACTGCGCTCACGCGACATCACGTGCCGGCTCGAAGAGAGGGACGTGCATGTCCCCGCGCGGCTCGAACACCACGCGTAGCGGCATGTCCAGCTCGAGGTTCTCGGGCGTGATCTCGGTGTTCACGATGTTCGTCATCATCCGCACGCCCTCATCGAGCTCGACCACGGCGATCGCGTACGGGCCGTCGCCGGCGAAGCCCGGCGCGGGCCGGTGGCTGATGACGTAGGAGTAGAGGCTGGCCTGCCCGCTGACCGTCACCCACTCCACCTCGGCGGACCCGCAGTGCGGGCAGACAGGGCGCGGATAGAAGTAGTGCCGCGCGCAGGCGACGCAGCGCTGGACGCGCAGTTCACCGGCTGCGGCGCCGTCCCAGAACGGCTGCGTCTCGGGTGTCGGCCCGGGGATCGCCTTGGGCTGGTCGGCGGACATCCATCGCCCCCTCTGTGGCGCGTGCGCACCCCTCACGGATGCGAAAGGCATTCTAGAATGCCTTTCTAAAAGCTGACCAGCCCTTCGAGGTGTCCGTCTCAGGCCGTACGGTGCCGCGTGCTCGCCCGGGACGCCGCCGGGGCGCCGAGGTCGTGCTCGATCTCCTCCAGCGTGCGGTTCTTCGTCTCCGGAACCTTCGTGATGAAGAAGACGATGCCCACGATCCCCATCAGGGCGTACAGGCTGAACGTCCACGCCTTGCCGATCGCGTCGACGAGCTGCAGGAAGTAGTAGGACACGAAGAAGTTGGCGACCCAGTTGAACACGCTGCACACCGCCATCGCCGAGCCGCGGACGCTCAGCGGGAAGATCTCGGAGATCATCAGCCAGAACACCGGGCCGAGCCCGATGGCGAACGAGGCCATGAAGAGCACCAGGGCGACCAGCGCCACCCACGGCGCCGAGTCCTGCCAGTGGAAGGCGAAGAACGCGGCGAGCGTCGCGAGCGCGACGGTCAGCCCGGCGGTGCCGACGATGAGCAGCGCACGGCGGCCGACCCGGTCCAGCAGCAACACCGCGATGACGGTGAACACGACGTTGGTGATGCCGACCGACAGCGCCTGCGCGATCGCGTCGTTGGCGTGCAGGCCGGTGTAGGTGAGGATGGTCGGTGAGAAGTACACGACGGTGTTCACGCCGACGATCTGCTGGATGACGGCCAGCCCGATCCCGATGACCAGCGCGGGCCGCAGGGAGGGCCGGAGCAGCGCGCGGATCCCCCCGCGCCGCTCCTCCGACAGCACGGACTCGATCTCGGCGAGCTCCCCCTCGTAGTCGTCGTCGCCGATCCGGGTGCGCCGGAGCACCTCACGCGCCTCGTCGCGGCGGCCGCGCTGCATCAGCCAGCGCGGGGAGTAGGGCACGAACAGCATGCCGATCACCAGGAACACCCCCGGCAGGGCGCCGAGGCCCAGCATCCAGCGCCAGTTCGAGGCGGTGTTGCGCAGCGCGAAGTCGACGAGGTACGCGACGAGGATGCCGATCGTGACCATCAGCTGGTTGTACGACACGGTGCCGCCCCGGATCTTCGGCGGCGTGTGCTCGGCGATGTAGAGCGGCACGACCGCCGAGGCCGCGCCGACGGCCAGGCCCAGCACCATCCGGGCCGCGACCAGCTGGCCCGACGACTGCGCGGACGCCGCCGCGAGCGCCGCCGCGACGTACACGACCCCCGATATCAGCAGCGTCCATCTCCGGCTGATCAGGTCGGCCAGGCGCCCGCCCGCGAGCGCCCCGAACACCGCGCCGACGAGCAGGCCGGCGACGATCCAGGACTGGGCGAGGTCACCGGCGTGCAGGTCCTTCTTGATGTAGAGCAACGCGCCGGAGATGACGCCAGTGTCGTAGCCGAACAGCAGCCCGCCGAGGGCGGCCAACAGCGAGATCTTGAGTACGAACGGGTTCCGCGACGCTTCGCGCAGATAACTCGGCATGCCCTGCTCCTCTCGACGGTCATCGTGGTTCGATGCCGTGCGTGGCGCGGCCGTCAGCAGTCGGGATGCCCGCACCGATCATCGCGTCTACCCGCTATGTGCTCGTTCATGTGCGTATCGGGAAGCTCGGCGTCCGGTCGCGCGTCCCGTGTTATCGATGAGGGGGTGACCGCGTGGGCATGCTGCTCGCGCTCGCCTCGGCGGTTTGCTACGGCCTGGCCGACTTCACCGGCGGCCTGCTCTCACGCCGCGCCGGCTTCGTCGCGGTCGCCCTCGCCGGGCAGGCCGGCGGTCTCGTGCTCACCCTGCTCGTGGCCCCGATCGTGCCGGCGACCGCACTGACGCTCTCGCCTCTCGGCTGGGGCGCACTGTCCGGCGTGGGCACCGGAATCGGCATGCTGTTCCTCTTCCGCGGGCTCGGCCGTGGCGCCATGAGCGTCGTGGTGCCGGTCAGCGCCGTGAGCGGTGTCGCGCTGCCGCTCGTGGTCGGCGTCGCGTTCCTGGGCGACCAGCCTTCGCTCCTGGCCTGGCTCGGTATCGCCGTCGCCGTGCCCGCCCTGTGGCTGGTCTCCCGGCCGAGCTCAAGGGTCTAGGACCAGTCGGGGTGCGCCATGTAGCCCTGCTCGGGGGAGATCCGCTGTTCATGCCGGTCCTTGACCCGTATCGCCCAGATGCTGGGGAACGCCGTGGCGCCGCGGGCGACGGCGATCCAGGTGCCGTCCGGCGACCAGGTGGCGTCCATGTCGCGGGTGCTGTCGGAGGTCAGCGGACGGGCCGGGCCCTTACCGTCGGCGGTGGTGATCCAGATGTGGCGGGCGTCCTTGCTGGGCTGGTCGGTGTAGGCCATCTGCGTGCAGTCGGGGGAGAAGGACGGATCGTTGACGTCGTGATCCACGTTCGTCACCTGGGTTCGGGCCTTGCCGGGCGTGGTCGCGTCGACGGTGTAGATCTGCTGGGTGCCGCCGGTCCTCCTGCTCCAGAACGCCACGCGGCTCCCGCACCAGGCGGGGTCGTCCTTGAACGTGTCGTCGGTCGTTAGCTGCAGCAGCGACCCTGGGTCGGCGACGGTGACCACGTCGATCTGGCGTCCTGTGCCCACCTTGGCGACGAAAGCGATCTTCTTTCCGTCCGGGGACCAGGCGACCCGGCTCCTGCCTGCCATCTGAGCGGTGATCATTTTGGGCTGGGAACCGTCGGCGTTCGTGACCCAGAGTTCGTTGAGGGCGAGGCTGGTGGACCGGGTGAAGGCGATGCTCTGCCGCTTCGGCGACCATCGGGGCAGAATGTCGCACGTGGTGTTGGTGCGGAAGACGTACGTCGCCGTGGCCGTCACCGGGGACAGCTTCCCGATGCTGCCGTAGCACCTGCCCGGCCAGCCGGTCTGCCGGTCGAGGCGTACCACCAGCGGATCGTTCGGCAGAGGCGCCGGGCCCGCGGTCGTCGCGGTCGTCGCGGTCTTGCGCGGCTTCTTGTCGTCCTGACCGAACACCAGCCAGCCGCTCACCGCCGCGCCCGCCAGGACGACCGCCACCCCACCGGCCAGCACCGCCCGACGCCCGCCCCGGCCCTGGCGCGGCGGACCTGAAGGCGTGACGGGAGGCCGCCCCGCCGGCGGACGCGCACCGGGTCCGGACGGCATGGTCGGTGACTCCACCGGAGAACCCGCTGCCACGGTCGCGGGAGCGGAGCCGAATGCTTCGGGACCCAGGGTGGCCGGGCCACCTCCGTACGCGGTCGGGGGTCCGTCCCCGTACGCCATCGCCGCGGAGGCCGGACCGGTGCCGACCGGGGGAGGGCCGGCGGGGGAGGACGCCTCCTGTGTCGGCTCGCCGATGACGCGCGTATCTCCCCGGGGCGGAACCGGCGCCTGCCAGGAGGTCAGGGTGCTGAGCACCGCGGCCTCCGGGCTCTCACCGCCGCCGACCATGGTCAGCAGCAGTTCCCGTGCCGTCGGCCGCTTGCGCGGGTCCTTGTCCAGGGCCGCCCGCACCAGGCGGTCCAGCGGGGCGGGAAGCTCACCCACCTGCGGATCGCCGTGCAACAGCCGAGCCGACATGACCGAGAAGTCACCGGTGCCGAACGGGTTGATGCCGTTCTTGGCGAACGCGACGAGGCAGCCCCACGAGAAGATGTCGACCGCGGTCGTCACCGGGTGCTGCAGGATCCGCTCGGGCGCCATCCAGCCGGGGCTGCCCACCAGCTGGCCGGTCATCGTGAGCCCGGAGGCGGCGTCCAGGGCCCGGGCGATGCCGAAGTCGATGACGCGGGGGCCGGAGAAGGACAGCATGACGTTCGCTGGCTTCAGATCGCGGTGGATGAGCCCGGCCGCGTGGATGGCGACCAGGGCGGCGGCGACCCCGACCGCCACGCCCTGGAGCATGCTGGGCGACAGCTCCCCGTTGTCCTTGAGGTAGTCCTTCAGCGAGACGCCGTCGATGTACTCCGTCACCATGTAGGCGCGCCCGGCCGACTCACCGTGATCGAGGACCTGGGCGGTGCAGAACGACGCGACCCGCTCGGCGTTGGCCACCTCGTCCCGGAACCGCGCCACGAACCCCGCGTCCTGCGCCAGTTCGGGGCGTACGACCTTGATGGCGACCTGGCGTCCGTCCGGGGCGCGCCCGAGATAGACGGCGCCCATTCCCCCTTCGCCGATCCGCCCGAGAACCGTGTACGACCCCACCCGCTCGGGGTCGTCGGGGCCCAGAGGTCTCCCCACGCCCGCACCTCGTCGACCGTCCACCCGCAGCCCATTTCTTCGCGCTGACCTATGACCGTACTCCGCGGAGCACCAGCCGGACATGCCCGAACCATCTCGCATGACCGGTACCTGTTTGACGCGTGGACCAGCGCGAATGATCGGCCGTTACGGCCCGAATCGGTGGGCCGACCGGCCTGACCTCCGTGCGCCGGGGGCGGTCAGCGCCCAGTGAGGGATCGGACCTGCGGATCCGTGCGTCCGCGGTGGTGGACGGGCGGCCCGCGGTCAGCCCCGTACGCCGGTCACAGATCCGCCCAGTGGTCGATGGCGAACGTGTCCGGTTCCGGTCCGGCCTTCACGGCGACCCCGCCGTGACCGCCGAAATGCGCCGGGAGGACCAGCGCGCCGGTACGCGCAGCCTCCCCCAGCACCCGGAGGCGGGACACGCGTGCCTGATCGAGGTCGACGTCGAAGCACGAGGCATGGCCGGGATGCAGGATCTGAACCGGGCTGTGCAGCAGGTCGCCGGCGAACACCGCCCGCTCGCCCCCCGATTGGAGCCACACCACCGACGAGCCGGGCGTGTGACCGGGAGCCGGTTCGAGCCGGAGCACGTCGTCGATGCGCAGCCCGTCCTCCCACAGCCGCAGGCGTCCGGCGTTCGCGACCGGGTCGACGCTGTCGGCGAGCACCAGTCGGGGAACGGAGGCGTCGGCGGCGCCGAAGTAGTCGTGGTCGGCGCGAGGGAGGAGATACGTGGCGTTGGGGAACGTCGGCACCCAGGTGCCCGCCTCCAGCCGGGTGTTCCAGCCCACGTGGTCAGCGTGCAGATGGGTGTTGACGACGACATCGACGTCCTCCGGGCGTACGCCGACGGCGCCGAGGCGGTCCAGGTAGTCGGTGTGGAGCTGGGAGAACTCCGGCATCTGCGGACGGTCCCGGTCGTTGCCGACGCCGGTGTCGATCAGGATGGTCCGGCCGGAGCTGCGGATGACCCAGGTCTGGACGGCGGCCACGTACGCGCCGGTGCCGGGGTCCCAGAAGTCCGGGCTGAGCCATGACCGGTTGGCCTCCCAGACCTCGGCCGGCGTGTCGGGCAGGATCTCCGCAACGGTACGCAGGGGCCCGCGCCATTCGATGACGCGCCGCACCTCGACGTCTCCGACGGTGATCCGCTCCATGCTGGCCCCTTCCGCGCGCCGGCCGATACCGGCATGAGGCCATGCCCGCCCCGGCGGCGCCGAATCCTGTCCGGCGCCGCCTTAGCCTCAGCGGCCCGCGGACGGCGCCGTCACGTTCGACGACACGACCGCGGCCGGCCGGCGCGACGGTGGCCGAGCTCGCGGTCGCGGTGGGCATGTCCCGCAGCACCTTCGCCCTGCGCTTCAAGATCCTGGTCGGCCTGCCGCCGCTCGACCACCTGGCGCGGTGGCGGATCCGATCGGCCGCACGCGTGCTGCGCACCAGCGACCGTACGGCCGGCTCGGTCGTCACCGCGTTCGGCTACAGCTCAGAGAGCGCGTTCAGCAACGCGTTCAAGCGGATGACCGGTCACCCGCCGGCCCACCACCGCCGGCTCGCCGCACAGGACGACGCGGAGGAGGCGTGACGCGAGCTTAGGGCCGATGAGCTCTTGTTCTCACCGGCCCCGAAGGCGGCGGAACGCTAGCGGCCGTACGGCCGGTCCCATCCGATCTGGTGCGGCGGCCCGATCGGCCGGTGCCAGTCAGGGTGGTAGGGGCGCGCCCAGCCGGGCTGGTACGGCGGTGCGATCGGGCCGGACCAGCCCGGGTAGTACGACGGCTGGACCGACAGGGTCTCGGCCACCGGCCTGGGTTCGTTCGCCACGCAGTGGGCCGTGACGGGGCCGGTCATCGCGGTGGTCGCGGTGATCTTGATGCGGCCGACGCTCAGCAGGTCGGTGCCTCCCACGGCCGGTGACCAGTCACCCGTCAGGTCACCGCTGATCGGCTGGCCCGCGGGCACGTAGCCGCCCGCACCCGTCATCCGGAACGCCGAGTTCTCCGCGCCGCCGACGGTCACCCACGCCGACGCGCTCCAGGAGTGCAGCGCGATCGGCGTACGCATGTTCAGGCTCGAGATGTGCAGCCGGAAGCCGGTGGGCCGGCTGACGGCCGTCTGGCCCGGCGATGTCAGCCAGCCGTCGAGGACGGCGGTCCTCGACCCCAGCATCGGGACGTTGCAGGTGTAGGTCGTGGAGAAGCCGCCGGCCCACGCGGGCGCCTGGGCGGCGATGGCGCCGAGGCCACCGGCCGAGACGAGCGCGGCGGTCGCCACGGCGTATTTGCCGAATGACGTGATCATTGATGTCCCCTCCGAGTTTCCGTCAACGACCGACGTCACCATGAGCGCGCGGTCCGGAGGAGACGCAGCGGCGGCTTTTTGCCAGGGCCGGTGAGGATCACTACCGGTCACTGATCAACCGATGGACGAGCGGCGACGAACCCACGTTTTAAACCGGTGGCGGATGCCCGCGCGCGTCGCGATGATGCGGGCATGAGCCCGAGCAGAAGAGCCGACATGTTCGTCGACGCGGAGCAGGACCCTCGGGAGGTCGGTCCGTCCCTCGGCGACGAACGCGCCACGCTCATCGAGTTCCTGCGCTGCCAGCGCCTCACGCTGGAGCTGAAATGCTCCGGCCTGGACGCCGCCGACCTGGCCCGCCGTTCCGTGGAGCCGTCCACCATGTCGCTGCTGGGACTCGTACGCCACATGGCCGAGGTCGAGCGGCAGTGGTTCCGGCAGATCATGGCCGGACAGGAGGTGGCACCGCTCTACCGTTCCGGCACCGATCCGGACGCGGACTTCGACGGGGCGGTCCCCGACGCCGCGGTCGTCTCATCGGCGTGGGAGGCCTGGCGGGCCGAGTGCGCGTTCACGGATCGGTTCGTGGCCGCCGCATCTGACCTCGGCGTGACCCGGCGCCACCACGACCAGGGCGAGATCTCGCTGCGCGAGCTGCTAGTTCACATGATCGAGGAGTACGCACGGCACAACGGCCACGCCGACCTGCTCCGCGAGCGGATCGACGGCAGGCTGGGCCAGTGAGCTTCTCCTAGGAGCGGGTCAGGGCAGGATGGCGTCCACGTAGCCGCCGTCCACCCGCAGCGCACCGCCGGTCGTGGCCGACGCGTGCTCGGAGCTGAGGTAGACCACCATGTTGGCGATCTCCTCCGGCTCGATGAGCCGCTGCACCAGGGAGTTCGGGCGGTACTCCGCCATGAACCGCCGTTGCGCCTGCTCCCACGGCAGATCGGTGCCCACCAGCTCGGCCACGAAGTTCTCGACGCCCTCCGTGTGGGTCGGGCCCGCCACCACGGTGTTGACGGTGACGCCGGTGCCCGCCACGGCCTTCGCGTGCCCGCGCGACACCGCCAGGAGCGCGGTCTTCGTCATCCCGTAGTGCACCATCTCGGCGGGGATGACGACGGCCGAGTCGCTCGCGATGAACTGCACCCGGCCCCAGCCGCGCTCGGTCATGCCCGGCAGGTAACGGCGGGCCAGCCGTATCCCCGACAGCACGTTCACCTCGAAGTAGCGGCGCCACTCCTCGTCATCGACCTCGAGTACGGGCTGAGCGCCGAAGATGCCGAGGTTGTTGACGAGGATGTCGACGTCCGGCAGCTCCTCGAACAGCCGCGCCGCCCCGTCGGCGGACGCCAGGTCCGCCGCGACGCCGCGTACCTCCCGTCCGGCCTCCTCGGTCAGCTCCCGCGCCGTCGCCTCCACCCGCTCGGCGTTCCGGCCGTTGACCACGACGGAGGCCCCGGCGCGCGCCAGCCCCAGGGCGATCGCCCGGCCGATCCCCTGGGTCGATCCGCTGACGAGGGCAGTACGTCCACTCAGGTCGATGTCCATGGGTATCTTGCTTACCCCATGGCACCGACCCGTCCACCGGCCGGGGCACTCCGTACGGAGGCGGGTCAGACGGCGATGGTGGCGTGCATCTCCCAGATCAGGAGCTCGGCCGGCTCCGTCGCGGTGACGCGCTGGCCGCCGGTCGCGGTGAGGCGTACGGCGTCGCCCTCGCCCAGGTCGCCGGCGCCCTCCAGGGTGACCTCGCCGCGGGGCACGAACAGGTGCAGGAACGGTGCCTCGGGCAGTTCGACGTGCTGCCCTGGCAGCAGGCGCGCCGCGTGCAGCGCGGCGTACTTGTTCTTGATCCGGATCGCGGACCGGTCCTCGTGCCGGGCCATGCCGGAGGCCACCGTGACCAGGCCGCCGCGCAGCAGCTCGTCCTGGACCTCCAGCTGCTCGTACCCCGGAGAGATGCCGGCCTCGTCGGGCACGACCCACATCTGCACGAAGTGCAGGGGCTCGGTCGGCCGGGTCTCCGGCGTCGGCCGGTGGTCGTTCTTCTCCGAGTGCAGGATCCCGGTGCCGGCACTCATCCGCTGCGCCAGCCCGGGATAGATGATCCCGTTGTGCCCTTCGGAGTCCTGGTGCACGAGCGCGCCGCGGAGCACCCAGGTGACGATCTCCATGTCCCGGTGGGGGTGCGTCTCGAACCCGCTGCCGGGCTTGACCACGTCGTCGTTGTTGACCAGCAGCACCCCGTGGTGGATGTTGCGGGGGTCGTGGTGCCGCCCGAAGGAGAAGGAGTGCTTCGAGTCGAGCCACGAGATCTTCGTCGCGAACCGCTCATCCGCGCGTCGCACGTCGATTTCCGGCTGGACGTTCATGTCGCTCCGATCGCCGTAGTAGTTGAACTTTAAACCATCGACGCCCATCGCGCATTCCCCGCCGTGCTTCCTCTCCGTGGAAGGCCGCCCGAGAGTGCCGCCGTACCGCCGGATAACCTGATCATCGCCGTTCACCAGCGTCAAAGCGTGCGAAGGTTCATGAAACAGACATCCGACGACCGGCGCTACGCGTGGCGCGTGCTCTCGGTCACCGGCATCGGCGTGCTGCTCTCCGGTGCGAACACCTCGACGCTGGACGTGGCGCTGCCGACGGTGTCGCGGCACTTCAACGCCACGGCGAGTGAAGCGTCGTGGATGCTGCTCTCGTACATGCTGGTCAACACCGGCCTCATCGTCGCCTTCGGCCGGCTCGCCGACATCGTCGGGCGTCGCCGGCTGTACCTGGTCGGGCTGGCCGTGTTCACCGTCGCCGGTCTCGCCTGCGGCTTCGCGACGAACGCCGTGGAGCTCGACGCGATGCGCGCCGTGCAGGCGGTCGGGGCCGCCTCGATCGTGACCAACACCACGGCCCTGCTGACCGACGCGTTCCCGCCCGAGATGCTCAGCCTCGGCCTGGGGCTCAACGTCACCATCGTGTCGGCGGCGCAGGTGATCGGGCCGCTGCTCGGCGGCCTGCTCGCGACGACCCTCGGCTGGCGCGCGGTGTTCTGGTTCAACGTGCCGACCGGCGCGGTCGGGCTGGTCTGGGCGATGATCAGCCTGCGCCGCTCGCCGCGCTCGGACGAGCCGCGCGAACCCTTCGACTTCGTCGGCGCGGTGCTGTCCTTCGCCGTGCTGGGCGCCCTGGTGCTCGTGCTCTCCGAGGGCGGCGCGCTGGGCTGGACGAGTACGCCGGTGGTCCTGGGAGCCGTCGTCTTCGTCGTGACCGCCCCGGTCTTCCTGCTCGTGCAGGCGCGGCGTCGTTACCCGCTGGTGGACTTGAGGATGTTCGCCGACAAGGAACGTTCCATGGCCTATCTGTCCGCGTTCCTGCTGTCCATGGCGCGCTTCGCGGTGGTCCTGCTCGTCTCGCTGTACCTGCAGGCCGCCGACGGGCTCGACCCCTTCCAGGCGGGCCTGCGCGTGGTCCCCGTCGCCATCGGCATGATGCTCGCCTCGCCGGTCGCCGGCGCTCTGACACACCGCTACAGCGCCCGAGTGCTGTCCACCGGCGGCCTCGCGCTGACGGGAGCCGGGCTGGCCGGGCTCGCGGCGGTGCTGCGCCCCCATCTCCCGTACGCGGTGATGGCGCTGACCCTGCTCGTCATCGGGGCCGGTTCCGGGCTGTTCCTGACGCCGAACACCAGCTCGATCATGGCGAGCATCCCGGCGCGACGGCGTGGCATCGCCAACGGCATCCGGTCGATGATGCAGAACAGCGGGTACGTCGTGAGCGTCGCGCTGTCCCTCGCGATCATCACGAGCCCGCTGGCGGCCTCCGCGAAGAAGGCCGCCTATGCCGGGACGCTGTCCTCGCTGCCCGGAGGCATGCTGGAGGACTTCACGACCGGTTGCCGCGCGGCCCTGCTCGTCCTGGCCGCCATGACGATCGTGGGAATGGTCGCCTCCCTGCGGCGCGACCCGCCGCCGGCCGGCCGGGGGCACACCGCACCCGAGGCCGTCCCCGCCGTCACGGAGTGACATCACCGTTTCGAAGATGCCCGAAGAACGGCGCCGGTGTGCCGCTGAACGGCCACGACGGACCATTCGCGGCGTACGGGCACGGGATCGAGAGACCTAACCTTAAAGTGATGGGCCGAACACGTACAGTGATGCATGATGTTTCCGTAGCAAAGGAGGTGCACGAAAGATCTTGACCCGGCAACGCGACGGGCGTCGGTACAGCTCGTCGCCAGCCCCCGAGAGGAGTCGAGTTCGATGCACAGAAAACCGATACGGATTGCCGGAGCATGTGCGCTCGTCGCGACGCTTGCGACGTCCGCGGCCGCCTGCGGCAACGATGACAAGAAAGCCGCCTGCGACAAGCTCCAGGACACGATCTCGCAGGTCAGCCAGAGTGGCGTGTCGCAGAACAATGATCCCAACGGGCTGGCGCGCAACTACTACAACAGCGCCACGGCGATGAGGCAGGAGGGGCGGGACTCCGGCGACACCGACGTCGAGACCGCGGCGAACGACGCCGCGTCCGCACTCGAGCAGCTCGGCCAGCAGCTGACGGCGACGGACCGCGACGGCCGCGGCGTGCCCCAGCTGCCGAACGGCACCGGCCTGATGAGCGCCGGCGATCGCATCAGGTCGGCCTGCGACAACTGAGAGCGACCATCGACGGCGCGTAGCCGGACGGGCCACGACCCGCTCTCCCGCCGATGGGGGAGCGGGCCGGTCTTTCACCGCCCCGCCTCAGGTGGTGTGAAAGCCGTTGAAGATCGGGTCGAGATATCGGGGGCGTCGTTCGGGTGCGATGTAGGCCGGGGAGCCGATGAGCACGCCGGTGCCGGTCAGCGTCGCGTGTCATCGACGTGCAACCCGCTCGCCTCCCCCATGAAACACCCCACCGGATATGGGACGGGACGGCGCGGAGACCGGTTCACCCGCGTTATTCAAGCAAGACGTGTATTCGGCCGTTCGGAAAGCGAGGTTGCTTTCTGCTGATCGCATTGCCGGTGCGTGAAGAATTTCACTCCCGGCTCCCGGGGGCGGCGGCCAGCAGCAATTGGATCACTTGCCGCAGAATCGGCTCCGGGGCGTGGCCATCGGGGTCCAGGGTCGAGTGGAGTACGAATCCGTCGCCGGCCGCGACGATGAGCGCCGCCATCGGTTCGGGTTCCACCCATGCGGCGATGTAGCCGATGTCGCGCAGTTCGCGGATGCTCGCCGCGACCGCGTCGCGGAGTTCGGCGAGCAGTCCGGCGATCCGACCGCGGACCGCCTCGTCGCGCGAGGCGGTGGCGAGCGCCTCGATGTAGGTCGGGAAGTGCTCGTGCGCCCGGTCGAGTGCCTCCTGGAGTGCGGAGACCGTGTCGAGCAGCCCGCGCAGCGGATCGCCGGCGATGCCGGTCAGCGCGGCACGCGCCGGCTCGATCCAGGTCCGTACGGCGTTGATCAGAGCCTGCGCGACGAGCTCGTCCTTGGAGCCGAAGTGATAGGTGATCGCCTGCAGGTTCACCCCCGCCGCCGCGGCGATCTCCCGCGACGTCGTCTGCGCGACGCCGTGGCGGGCGAGCACCTCCATCGTCGCCCGAAGCAACCGGGCGCGGGTGTCCTCACTCATACGTATGTATGGTAGTCGTGGTGAGGGAGCCGGTCGCGGCGAGGGGAAGCATCATGAGCCAGACGGACCTTGTGACAGGGGCGTACGGATACTCCGGAACCTATCTCAGGCGCCGGCTGGAGACGGCGGGCCACACGGTGCGCACCCTGACCGACCACCCGCCGGCCGACGCCGACATCGAGGTCTTCCCGTTCGCCTTCGACGAGGAGGGCGCACTGGAGGCGGCCTTCGACGGAGTCACCACCTTCTACAACACCTACTGGACCCGGTACGAGCCGAGCGGCACCAGCCATCTCCAGGCCGTCACCAACAGCGCCAAGCTCCTGCGAGCCGCCGCCCGTGCCGGAGTCGAGCGCGTGGTCCACCTCAGCATCACCAACCCGGACGCCGGCTCCTTCTACGCCTACTACCGTGGCAAGGCCGAGGTGGAGGACCTGGTCACGGCCGGCGGCATGTCCTATGCCATCGTCCGGCCCGGCGTCATCTTCGGCGGCGACGACATCCTGCTCAACAACATCGCGTGGCTGCTGCGCCAGTTCTACGTGTTCGCCATCCCGGGCGACGGGTGCTACCGGCTGCGCCCGGTCTACGTCGAGGACCTCGCCGACCTCTGCGTCGGGCTGGGGGAGAGCCGAACCGACACCGTCGTCGACGCGGTCGGGCCCGAGTCGTTCGCCTTCAAGGATCTGGTCGCGGCCATCGCCGACGCCGTCGGCACGGTGTTCCGGCCCGTGCACCTGCCGCCGGCCGTCGTGTCGATGGCACTGCGCGGCTTGTCGCTGCTGACCCGGGACGTCGTGCTCACCCGCGATGAGATCGACGGGCTCATGGCCGAACTCATCATGGTCGAGGGTGAGGCCACGTGCCCGACCGCGCTGACCGACTATCTCCGCGACAACTCCGACCGGATCGGCCGTGAGTACCGCTCCGAACTCGCGCGTCGGAAGCCGTCGCCGGCCCCCGCGTTCACCTGACGAGGGGCGGTCACGGCACCGACGGTCGTACGTCCGCCGGCGGCTCGATGATCGCGGGGGTGGCGGGCCGCAGCGGTCGGCGCAGCGCGGTGACGATTCCGGCGAGGGTCGCGCCGGACAGGCCCAGCACCTCGTCGCCGATGGTGTCCCGGTAGATCCCGATGACCTCGGACGTGTTGAGGATGAACGTGGCGTACTCGGCGAGCTCCCACAGGATCGCCGCGATGGCACCGATCCCGGCACAGGTGAGCGCGAGCATCCACCGCGGGAC
The DNA here is from genome assembly GCA_025964685.1 of Actinoallomurus sp. Lineage (GTDB taxonomy): Bacteria > Actinomycetota > Actinomycetes > Streptosporangiales > Streptosporangiaceae > Actinoallomurus. Next base: position 48,177 of record JAOPYG010000444.1, read on the forward strand.
TACCGGACCGCGCCGCAGCGCCGCGCCGAAGGCGGCGCCGATCAGTGCCCAGTTGGTGAAGTGGCAGAAGTCGTCGAACCAGGAGAGCGTGTCGTAGAGGTTCGCGGCGTTGCCGGCCACGTCGATGACGAACGGCGCGACGATCAGCGCGTCCACGTCCCAGGGGTAACGGACCCGCCCGCGCAGACGGGTCCACACCACCCAGACCAGCGGGACGATCAGCGCCGCCACCGGATAGGTCATCGCGCGAATGCCCATCGCCTTGGCCGCGAACCGGTCCCAGTTCTGGTGGGCCAGCGCGAACAGCAGCAGCCCCGCCAGCGCGGCCTTCAACGCGAGGGAAACGGCGGGCCACCACGATCCACGATCCAAAGCGCGTACGTCCATGCCGTCATCATCGGGGATCATGGCTCCGCCGCCGGTGCGATTCAGTGAAGCTCTCCGTCACGCCGCCGCACCGCGCGGGGCCGGCGACGGTGGGCCTCGGTCCCGGTCCTGGGCTTCTCACGGCCGGCGGAGCGGACGGCCGAGGGCGGAGTCACCGCCGCCGGGCCGCGCCTCCGGTTCGCCCCCTGGGCGGCGAGGAGTGCGGCTCCCAGTGCGACCGCCTCGTCGGGGTTCACGCTGGTGTCCGGCATGCTCCCGAACCGCCGTTCGATCATCCGGCGGACCATCGGCATCCGGGTGGATCCGCCGACGAGCAGGATGCGGTCGATCTGGGCCCAGGCGAGGCCGGCCTCGCCGAGGACCTCCTCGGTGCCGACCGCGGTGCGTTCGAGCAGGCCCTTGGTCATCCGCTCGAAGCGTTCGCGGCTCACCTCGACGGTGTGGCTGCGGTCCCCGCCGCCGAAGAAGACCCGGGTCTGGAAGGCGCGGCTGAGCGCGTGCCTGGCCTGCTCGCATTTCTCCCGCAGCTCCGCCTGGCGCCGGCCGCCGTCGAACAGGTCCGGTCCCGTCTGTTTCCTCACCTCGGCGGCCACGTGCCGCATCAGACGCTCGTCGAAGTCGAGGCCGCCCAGGTCACGGTCGCCGGAGGTGGCCATGACCCGCGGGTCGGCGCCCTCGACGTTCATGACGGTCACGTCGAACGTCCCGCCGCCCAGGTCGTACACCAGGAGGCTGCCGGACCCCGAGGTGCTGAAGGCGATGCCCGCAGCCGCGGGCTCGTCGACCAGCCGGAGCACGTTGAGACCCGCGAGCTCCGCCGCGCGTCCGGTCGCGTCACGGCCGGCGTCGTCGAAGTAGGCCGGAACGGCGATCACGGCGTCGGCCACCCGGTGCCCGAGCGTCTCCGTGGCGTCCTCGGCGAGCCGCCGCAGGATCAGGGCGGTGATCTCCACGGCACTGTGCGTGCCGCCATGGGAGTCGGCGAAGCTCCAGCCGGGGTCGTCCAGGTGGCGCTTGACCGACTCCACACAGTCGCCCGGGAGGTCCTTCGTCGCGTGTTTGGCGGTCTTGCCGACGAGGATCCGGCCGGGTCCCTGGAACACGACGACGGACGGCGTGAGGAGGTCGCCCTCCCGGTTCCACAGGACCTCGGGCCGGTCGCCGGAGCGTACGGCCGCCATGGCGCAGTGGGTGGTGCCCAGATCGATCCCGATCGCCGCTGCCATCGGAGACCCCCTAGCCCTGGTCCGCGCGTGTGCCCGAGGGCCGGGCTCCCGCGCTGCGCAGCCAGGCCAGGACGGCCAGGACGCGCTTGTGGTCATCGGGTGAGGCGGGGATGTCGAGGGTCTTGAAGACCTCGCTCAGGTACGCCTCGACGGTGGGGACCGCCACCTTCATCTCGTCGGCGATCGCCTTGTTGGTCCGTCCCTGGGCGAGGAGTTCGAGAGCCTGCCTCTGCCGTCCGGTGAGCCGGCCGATGGGGTCCTGGACACGTCGCGTACGCAGCATCTGGCCGGCGAGGGCACCGTCGATCACCGTCTCGCCCGCGGTGACGCGGGCGAGCGCGTCGACGATCGTGTACGCGTCCTTGATGCGTTCCTTGCCCAGGTAGCCGATGTGGGTGCCGTCGCCGATCGCCGTGATGCGGCGGAGGTAGGCCGGGGTCATGTGCACGGAGAACATCACGATGCCCAGCCGCGGGTGGCCCTCGCGCAGCCGTTCGGCGGCGTGCAGGCCGTCATCGTCCTGCGGCCGCCCTTGGTGACCGCCGAAGTTGATGTCCACGAGCACAGCGTCGGGGCGGTGGTTGCACACGTGGACCAGCAGCTCGGTGGTGGTGGCGGCCTCGGCGAGCACGTCGACGCCGAAGGCCTGGATGCTCTGCCGGTAGAGGTCGCGCAGCATGGGCACGTCGTCGGCGATGATCACACGCACGGGATCCTCGCGACCACGTGGGTGCCGGTGCCGCGCGGGCTGGAGACGTGCAGGCGGCCGCCGTGCGCCTCGATGCGGTCGCGCAGGCGTCCGAGACCGGGACCGTCGCCGTCCGCTCCGCCGGTGCCGTCGTCGAGGACCTCGGCGGTGACGACTCCTCCGGACTGCCGGATGCCGACCTGAAGGTGGATGGTGCCCGCGTGCTTGTGCGCGTTCGTCAGCGCCTCACTGACGAAGAAGTAGACGGTCTTCTCCACCGTGGCCGGCAGGCGGTGGTCGGGCGCGGTGAGGTGCACGATGAGGTCCAGGCCGTCGGCGGTCTCCTCGATCGCCGCCGCCAGCCCCGCGTGGGTCAGGGTGTGCGGGTAGACGCCGTGTGCCAGGTCGCGGAGCTCCTGGAGCGCGTTGGACACGAGCTTGTCGGCCGTGTCCAGGAGTTCGGGCAACTGCGCGGGTTCGGCGTAGCCGACCTTCGACAGGGCGACCCTCAGCGCGCACAGGTCCTTCTGTGCCCCGTCGTGCAGGTCGGCCACGAGCAGCTGGCGCGCGTCGTAGTCGGCGGTCAGCAGACGGCGCGACAGCATGAGGTTCTCCAGGGCTAGCTTGCTGATCGCCACCGCGGCGTCGGTCAGGCCGTCGTCGCCGGCCGCGTCGGCGTCGACGACCAGCAGTGCCAGCGGCCTGCCTTCGCGCCCGGTCACCTTGATGGCCCGGCGGTTCGGTGGCCGGGGCCCGGCGTCGGGGGGCGCCCCGTCCACGGTGAGATAGCCCTTGTCGGCGTCGGACCACACGAGCAGGTCCAGGTTCGGGTCGCGCAGGTTGTGCCGCAGGAGCTGGCGCAGCAGGCGGGTCGTGGGCTCGGCGTTGTCGAGCACCGACACCAGCGTCGAGAGCCGGGTCAGCCGCTGCTGCGCGAAGGAGACCAGGAACGCGATCGGCACGCCCAGCTGGGCCATGCCCTGGATCGCGAAGACCTCCTCGTGCGGACCGATCACCGAGGTGATGACGACGACAACACCCGAGACGACGGCCGCGAGCATGCCGGCGGCGGCGACCGGCAGGCGTACCGCGCGCTCACGCCGGCCGCCGACACGCACGGTCCACAACATCAGGGCGAGGAAGCCGATCGCCAGCAGCGCGCAGCCGGCGATCAGCACGTTGGAGACCACGTCGAAGACCGCGGAGTTCGGCCAGAGGTACGGCCACCACGTCGCCGACGTGGCGTTCGTCTCGCCGACCCACTGCGGTCGCCCGACGCACACCTGGATCGCCGGGACACCGATCAGCCACGCGGTCATGACCACCATGAACCGGCGCCGCCGCCGCCCCATGGCCGACGAGGGGTAGCGCAGGAGCGCCCACGCGGTGAGAACGATCGACAGATAGCCGAACACCGCGGAGTACAAGGGCCCTGGGCCCGACACCCACTCATCCGCCCACCGCAGCGGACGCGCCACCCCTGACGCGATCAAGACGTAACCCGTGACTCGCTGTTCCGCATCCCCTGCCAGGAGCGCCCCCGCTCCGATGGCCCCTGCGGAGACCACGAGATTCACCACGGTCGTCAGTGGGTGCCGGACCCAGAGCCCACCCTCGGCGATCCCGGGCACCAGCACCGCCAACACCAGCGCTGCCTGTACCGCCACCGGCTTCCACCGCTGTCCACCGGCGGCCCGGACCGCCGGTCGTGACCGCCCGGTCATCGTGGACGGAGCCGCGGCCGTCATGACAACTCCCCTTCTGCCATACCGCCGTCTGACAGTTCCCGGTTTGCCTGGCAGTAGCCTGCCGGTGAATGCGAGCGATCAGTACCGGGCTAGCCCGGTAGAAGTACCACTAACACTGCGCTAATCCGCGTCGTAGGACTATTCCCCCGGTGACCTAACCGGATATTTCCGGGCGATTCTCCGCAATCCAGGCGTCGATCGTTTCCCACCAGTCATAGAGCCACGGCTCCCGATCCTCCTCCGGGATCTCCTCGAAGGGAACCCTCCACCACCGGGCCCGCAGCGGCCGCTCCAGGGGGATCCGCCGCCAGATGTCGCGGACGGTCATCATGTCGTCGACCCCGGTGTGGGCGACGAAGACGATGTCGGCGCCCGGTGCGGCGTCGATGGCGGCGAGCGTTCCGGCCGGGTGCGGCGGTAGGACGTTCGCCATCTTCCGTGCGCGTTCCGCCTCGTCTGGGCGGCCCTGCCGGCGCAGCCTGCGGATCGCCCGTACGCGGCGGCGCGGCGTGAAGTTCCCGCCCTCTGGGAAGATCAGCATCGCGTCCCGTGGGCCGATTCCGGTGGCCAGCCGGCCGATCTCGGTGACGATCCGCTCACGTGGCGCGCCGCCGGCGGGCACGAAGGCGTTGGGCAGCCGGTTGAACACCACGTCGAGCGCGGGGTCGAGCTGCAGGGCCGCCTTCATGACGATGCGCGGCCGGCGCCCGTAGACGTTGAGGAGGAAGTGGACGATCAGGAATGAGTCACCGGGTCCGGCATGCCTGCTCAGCACGATCACCGGGCGCTCCGCCGCCGCGTTCAGCGGTTCCTGGATCTCGACGACCAGACCGAGCACCCGTGACGCGACCGCGTAGATCCGGCTGACGAACCATCCGCAGAGGGCGTAGTGCCGTTCCCGGCCGGTCGTGCGGCGTCCACCGGTGACCCACAGGACGAGAGAGGCCGCGAGTACGGCGCACTCCATCGCGAGCCACGACACCGCGACCGCCGCGACCCGCAGGAAACGGTGGCGTCCACGCGAGAAGACGACGCCGGCGAGGAGGAGCAGCGGCGACGCCGCCACCACCACGACAGCGATCGCGATCAGCAGCGGGACAAGGATCAGGCGCCTGAGGAAACGCGGCGGGATCACGAGGCCGCTCCCCGCGGATCACTCACCCGCGAGGTAAGCGCTGCTCGCCGCGTAGGCCCGGTCGATGTTGGCCCCGACGCGCGAAGAGTCCCGGTAACGCAGTTGGGACAGGCCCGTACCCTGTCCGGTCGCTCCGGTGGGGAGGACGTGGACGGTCACGTCGTCGGGCAGCTCCGCCATCTCCTCGGCGAACCGGTGCCGCCGGGCGATCTCGAAGGCGACCAGCCCGACCTGCCAGGGCCTGGTCGGGGCGGTGAGGGGGACCTCCACGCGGCCGACCTGCAGCACGTAGATCGTCCGTGCGCCCTCACGCAGCGCGCGGCCGATCGGGATGCTGTGCACCAGCCCGCCGTCGTAGAAGTGCTCGTCGCCGATGCGGACCGGCGGGAGGATCCCGGGGACCGCGCAGGACGCCAGCACCGCCGGGACGATCGGGCCGCGGGTGAACCACCGCGCCTCGGCGCGCTCGATGTTGGCGGCCACGCAGTGGAAGGGCACCGCCAGGTCCTCGATCCGGTCGGCGGGGATCAGCGCCTCCAGCGCCGTGGCCAGCAGGCCCGTGGAGTGCAGATGGGTGCCGGAGCGGAGCAGCGTCGACACGCGGCTCAGGAACGAGCCGGCGAACACCGAACCCGCACCGTCCCCCTGCCACGCCTGGGTCAGCAGGTCGGCCGCGTCCGCGGGATCGGATGCCACGAAGGCGCCGTTGAACGCGCCCACCGACGTGCCGACGACCAGATCGGGCCGGACGCCCGCCTCGGCGAGCGCCCGGAGCATGCCCACTTCGTGAGCGCCCAGCAGACCGCCGCCACCCAGCACGAACGCGGTTTTGGGATGTTCCACATCTTCTCCCGTCGAAAGACCACAACCCCTCTTACCCCGATCAGGCCGATCGATGACCGGAAGCGCGGATGCTCGGCCGACCCTACGCCGAAGGCCCGGTCACGGGCGGTCGACGAACTTGCTGCCGATGACGAGGTCGCCGTCGATGTGGACCTGACCGTCGAAGCGGGTGATCGGGGGTGGCGTGGCAGTGCTGGGAGGGGGCAGGGCGGGCTGTGGGGCCGCGATGATGGCCTGGTGTCCCGCCACGTGCATCCAGGCGGTGATCTGCGACTCCTTCACGCGGAAACTCACCCGGGTGAACGTCGTGGGATCGAGCAGGCCCGTGTCGCTGCTCAGTGCCGTGGTGAACACGTGCTCCGACGTCATGAACGCCAGGTCGGCGCCGGACGCCCGCAGCGCCTCGCGCAGCGGCGGGGCGTCCAGCATGCGCGCGGTGTGGATGATGGCGTCTCCGTTGAGTCCTTCGGCGTCGCGGGTCACCGGGCCGACGTGCAGTGCGGCGCGGAGTCCGATGCGCACGGACTCGGTGGCCCGCCGGTTGTGGCGTCGTAGTTCGGCGGCCAGGACGGCGAGCAGGGGATCGGCGACCGCCCGTGTCGGCACGTCGGGAGGCACGATCACCAGGACGCCGTCGCCGCGGTCCTCGTGGTAGCAGGCTGCCCAGGACACGCCGGACCTCTCGAACGCGGCGCGCAGCATCGCGTACAGGCGGTCGCGGACCAGCCGGCGGTCCGCCTCGGTCCGGCAGGGCGCGCTGAAGGCGGCCACGTCGGTGTAGAGGACCGAGCAGTTGAGCGAGGACCAGGCCGGCGCCTCCTGCGGATGACGCCGGGTGTCCGGGCGCCGTCCGGCCGCGAGTGTCAGGGCAGGGTGCGAGGACACCCCGCGGTGCCGGTCATCGAGCACTCGGCTCACCTCCGTCATGTGGTTCGCCGCCTGCCGGCCGCCGCGTCACCGTGTCCCCAGTTCGACGTATGCGACGCCCGGCGTGGAGTCGAGCAGGCGCTGGGCCTTCTCCATGCCCTCCCGGTTTCCGGTGCTCCCGCAGACGGTGATCGCCTGGGCGAAGTACTCCCTGGCCGCGTCGCGCCGGGAGAGCGCGAGGTGGACCTCGCCGAGGAGGATCAGGCTGAGTCCCCGCCCCCACTGGTCGCCGATGTCGCTCTGGATGCCCAGCGCCTCGCCTGCGGGGCCGAGGGCACGCTCGTGCTCCCCGGCCTCGATATGGATGCGGGAGATGTTGTCGAGCGTGTCGGCGGCACCGCGCCGGTCGCCGATCCGCTCACGTACGGCGAGTGCCTGCCGGGCGTAGTCGTGCGCGCGGTCGAGATCGCCCATCCGCCGCATCAGGCGCGCCATGGTGTTGAGACAGTCGCCTTCGCCGTGCCGGTCGCCGATCTCACGGCGCAGGGCCAGCGCCTGGACGGCATGGTCGAGTGCCCGCGGGTACCGCCGGTGGAACCGGTGGATCCGCGCCAGCAGATCGAGGACCTCGCCCTGGCCGTGCCGGTCGCCGGTCTCCCGGCGAATGCGCAGTGACTCCGCGGCGTCGGCGAGTGCGCTCTCCTCGTCGCCGAGCCGCCAGCGTGCGTGGGCGAGCGTGCACAGGCTTTCCGCCTCACCGTGCCGATGGCCGATCCGCCGATGCAGGTCCAGGGCCTGTTCGGCGAGTGCGACCGCACGCTGGTTCCGGCCCAGCCGGCGGTGGGCGTGCGACAGGGTGTTGAGGGTCTCGGCCTGACCGCGCCGGTCGTCGAGCCCGGTACGGATGCGCAGCGCACGCTCGGCGAAGTCGAGTGCCTTGTCGTAGCGGGCGAGCAGATAGTGGATCCGGGCGAGGTTGTCCCACGCCGCGCTCTCCGCGCCCCGGTCGCCGATCGCCTGCTGGATCCGGATCGCCTTGCGCGCGTGGCGCACCGCCGTCATGTACGCAGCCTGGTAGCGCGAGACGGTGGCGAGCGCGTCGAGGGTCCGGCCCTCCGCGGCCAGGTCACCGATGCTGCGTTGGATGCGCAGCGCCGCCTTCAGCCGGCTCGACGCCGTCGCGTAGCGGGCCGACCCGCAGTGCACGAGCCCGATCGCGTGAAGGGTCTCGGCCTCGCAGGAGGAGTCACCGGCGGCTCGCTGGATGCCGAGCGCCCGGCCCAGGTCACCGAGGGCGTCGTCGTGGTGGCCGAGGTGCCAGCGGACCCGCCCGATCAGCGTGAGCGACTCGGCCTCGCCCGCCCGGTCCTCGATCTCCCTTTTGACGCGCAACGCGTCCCGTGCGATGCGCAGGGCTTCGGCGTACTCCGCCTGCCTACGGTTGATGTGCGCCAGGGTGAGCAGGTCATCGCTCTCGCCGTGCCGGTCACCGATCCGCCTGCAGATCGCGAGCGACTCCAGCGCGCACGAACGCGCCCGGTCATAGCGTGCCGACCGGGAGTGGACGCGGGCGAGGACGTAGAGGGTGTGGCTGATTCCGCCGAGGTCGCCGATGTCGCGCTGGATGGCCAGGGCCTCCTCCGCCCGGGCGCGCGCCTTGTCGTGTGAGCCCTGGTGCCACAGGAGCAGCGCCATCATCGCGGTGCTCTCCGCGATCCCGCGGCGATCGCCGGTCTCGCGGCGGATCCACAGCGACTCCTCCACCCGCTCGGCGGCCTCCCGGTACTCCGCCCTGCGGATGTGGATCTGGGCCATGACGTCCAGGGTCACTCCCTGGCCGGAACGGTCGCTGATCTCGCGCTGGTTCCGGAGCGCCCTGGTGGCGTTCCCCATCGCGTTCCGGTGGTCGCCCGTCCGGCACTGGATCCGGGCGATGGTGCTCTGGCTCTCCCCGACGCCGAACCGGTCGCCGCTCCTGTGGCGGACGGCGAGCGCGGCGCGGGCATGCGCCAGGGCCGCGGCGTACTCACCGGCGCTGTGTTCGATCTCGGCGAGGTTGTTCAGCGACTCTCCCAGCCCGTACCGGTCCTTCAGCTGCTCCTGCAGGGCCAGGGCGTGCTCGGCGTCCCGGCGGGCGTCCGTGTGCCGCCCGAGCCGCCGCTCGATGAGGGCGATGACGTTGAGCGTCGACGCCACGCCGCACTTGTCGCCGATCCGCCGCCGGATCGCCAGGGCGCGCCGCGCGTGGCCGATCGCCTCGTCGTACTTTCCCGAGTCGTGCTGGATCGTGGCGATCGTCGCCAGTGACTCACCCTCGCGGTGCTGGTCGGTGATGTCCTGGGAGATGCGCAGGGCGTCGAAGGCACTGCCCAGCGCGGCCGGGTAGTCGCCCAGCTTGCGGAGGATGTGCGCGCGGCTGCAGAGGCTCATGGCCAGCCCGGCGAGGTCGCGGATGTCCTCGCGGATCCGCACGGCGTCCGCCGCGTGGCGCAGCGCGTCCGCCGAGCGTCCCATCCGCCGCAGGATGCGGGACAGGGTGTCCAGTGACTCGCCCTGGCCACGCCGGTCACCGATCCGCTCGCGTACGGCCAGTGCGCGCTCCGCGTAGTGGAGCGCGCGGTCGCAGCGGCCGAGGCGGCGCAGTGCCCGCGAGACCGTCTCGAGTGCGTCGGCCTCACCGGGCCCGTTGGCGAGCGCGCGGTGGATGCGCAGGGACTCACGGGCGTGGCGCAGCGCGACGCGATAGCGGGCGCGCCGCCAGTGGACCTGGGCGATCTTCTCCAGCCCTTCCGCGACGCCGTGCCGGTCGGCGCTCGCGATGAAGATCCGCAGGGCCTTGGTGCCGTACTCCAGCGCCTCGTCATAGCGGCTCCGCGAGCGTTCGACGCGCGACATCGTGTTGAGCGCCCAGCCGGCTCGACGGTGTTCGCCCAGCGCGGTGAAGGTCTCATACGCGGCCTGGGCGTCACGGCTCGCGTCGGCGTATCTTCCCAGGTCACAGCGCACGACGGCGAGATGGTCGAGCATCAGGGCCTCGGACCGGCGGTCGCCGGCCGACCGTGCCGCGGCGAGGCCGAGCTCGTGGATCTCGATGTTGTCGCTGTTGTGCCTGTCGCGCCGCAGGAAGGGGAACAGGGCGTCGGCCAGTTCCCAGGCGAGGGCCCACTCGCCCATCTCGGCGGCCTGGCGGGTGGCGGCCACCAGACCGGCGCGTTCGGCGTCGAGCCACGCCAGACACGCCTCGATGCCTCCTGCCGGGCCGATGGCGGCGGCGTCGTTCACCGGCGCGGCGAGCGCGGCCGCGGCGGCGCGCGCGGAGTTCAGGTACCAGCTCTGCAGCCGCCGGATCGCCGCGCCGCTCTCCCCGTCGTCCTCGATGGCCAGCCGTTCCCTGGCGTACTCACCGAGCAGTTCGTGCAGCCTCAGGCGGCCAGGAGTGCGCTGTTCGACGAGATGCCGGCGGAGGAGCTGACGGGCGAGGCGTCGCGCCGTGGGGGCGGAGATGGCGAGCAGCGTGGCGACGCAATCCACGCTGAAGTCCGGACCCGGTATCAGGCCGAGCATCCGGAAGGCGCGCCGCTGCCGGGCGTCCAGGTTGTCATAGGACACGTCGAAGGCCGAGCGGACCGCGAGGCTGGGGTCACCGTCGATCTCCAGGGTGTCGAGCCGGGCGCCGGTCAGCTCCTCGACCAGTTCGGCCACCGAGTGGAAGGGACCCGTCGCCAGCCCGGCGGCCGCGATCCGGATGGCCAGCGGCAGCCGTGCGCACGACTCGGCGAGCGCGGTCGCGGCCCGCGGCTCGGCCTCGCCGCGTTCGGCGCCGATGAGATGCCCGGCGAGCTCGCGGGAGTCGTCGAGGGACAGCGGGTGGACGGGTACGGAGATCGCCCCGTAGCGCGCCACCAGCCCTTCCAGGTGAGTACGGCTGGTGACCACGACGAGGCAGCCCGCGCCGCCGGGCAGCAGCGGGATGATCTGTTCGATGCTCGCGGCGTTGTCGAGCACTACGAGGACCTTTCGATCCGCGAGGAGTGAGCGGTAGAGCGCGGCTCGCGGCGCCTCGTCGCCCGGGATGTCGACGGTGGCCATGCCGAGTGCCTGTAGTAGCCAGAAGAGCATGCGGCTGGGCGCGACCGCCCGCCTGGCCGAAGGCCCCTGCAGATCGAGGAAGATCTGGCCGTCGGGGAAGCCGGCCGCCGTCCGGTGCGCCCATTGGACGGCCAGCGAGGTCTTGCCGACGCCGGCCATGCCGTGGACCTCCACGAGGGCGACCGAGGAGCGGGCCGACCGCAGTGCGGCGTCCATCGCCGACAGTTCCGCGTCCCGGCCCACGAACGTGTCCGGCGCCATCGGCAGCTGCCAGATCGGGGGCGTCAGCCGCTGCGCGGCCTGCTGGACCACCTTCACTCCGGCGACGAGGTCGCCCTGGGCTCGCACCGGTCCGTTGAACCATGTGCCTCCTTGTTCGAGCGCGTTGCCGTCTCCGCGATACCGCGGGTCGTCGTCGTCCCGTCGCATGGCCACTCCCGATTCGCGCGCCACTCCTGCGACCAGAACAGGCCAGACTCCGGCGCTGTGTCACCCGCCACGTAACGAAGCCGCGTGATGCGATGGACTTGGTTACGCCTCGGAGCGGGCCGCCCCGCGCCGGTGACGAGCTGGAACGCCCACCCCCGTGTTCCGGTCCGATACATGCAGGAGAACGCCGGATGTCTCGCCGAACAAGCGGGTCGCTCATTACCCGTACAAAGCCGTACAGATCAGAACTCATGCCGCGACCTGTCCGTCACCATGGGTGACGGTGGTGAGGCGCGGTCGGGGGCCGGCCCGGCGGATCCGGCGCGGATCGTCACGCGACGTGACTTCGCGGACGAGCTGACACGATTACGCGAACTGGCCGGGCTGTCCGTACGGGACGTCGCCAAGGCCGCGGGCCTGCCCGACAGCACGATGGGTGACTACTTCGCCGGCCGGCATCTGCCGTCGCTGAAGGCCGCCGGGCTGCCCGGCATCCTGCGCGCCTGCGGAGTGACCGATCCGGAGTCCGTCGCGCGGTGGCTGGAGGCGCTTCGCCGCGTACGGCGCAGTCCGGGCCGGCGGTCGGCCGAGACCCGCGCGCCGTACCTGGGGCTGGCGAGCTTCCAACCGGAGGACGCCGAATGGTTCTTCGGCCGGGAGACGCTGACCGCGGCCCTGGTCGCCCGCGTGCTCGAACGCCGGGGCCAGGGCATCCTCGCCGTCACCGGTCCGTCGGGCTCGGGTAAGTCGTCTCTGTTGCGGGCGGGCCTGATCCCCGCGCTGCCCTGGCCGTCACTGCTCCTGAGCCCGGGCACGGACCCCATCGGCGCGCTCGCGTCCACGCTCGCGACCCTGGCCGGAGAGCCGGATGACGTGGTCGACGGGGTGCGCGGGGACCCGTCACGCGCCGCGGGGCTCGCGGCGCGGGCCGCGTCGGCCGGGGACTCCGGCGAGGCCGCGGACCGGCGGCTCGTCATCGTCGTGGACCAGTTCGAGGAGGTGTTCACCGGCGGCTGCACGGACGCCGAGCGCACCGCGTTCCTCTCCGCGCTCCAGGCGATCGCGCGGTCGGCCGCCATCGTCGTGATCGGGCTGCGCGCCGACTTCTACGCACGCGCGCTGCGCCACCGCGAGCTGGCCCGGATCCTCCAGACCTCGCAGCTGGTCGTGGGGCCGATGAGTGAGACGGAGCTGCGCACGGCGATCGTGACGCCGGCGCAGAAGGCAGGGCTGACACTGGAGCCCGGCCTCGTCGAGCTCCTGCTCCAGGACCTTCGCGCGTCCTCGCGCGACCGGGACGCCGAAGAGGCGCACGACGCCGGCGCGCTCCCGCTGCTGTCCCACGCCCTGTTGGCGACCTGGTTACGCCGCCACCGGCGCCGGCTCACCATCGCCGACTACCGGGAGAGCGGCGGCATCGGGGGAGCGGTGGCCCGCACCGCCGAGTCGGCGTACGCCACGCTGAGCCCCGCGCAGAAGCGGATCGCCCGGCAGATCTTCCTGCGGCTGGTGCACGTCGCCGACGACACCGGCGACACGCGGCGCCGGGTGACGCTCGGGGAGTTGCCGCCCGGCGACGAGGTGATCGAAGTCCTCGACCATCTCATCGACCAGCGGCTCATCACCGTGGCGACGGATGAGTTCGCTCTCATCCACGAGGCGCTGCTGGCCGCCTGGCCGCGGCTGCGCGCCTGGCTCGACGCGGACCGGGTCGGCCTGCGCACCCATCGCCGGCTGAGCTTCGCCGCGGAGGTGTGGCGCGACTCCGGGCAGGATCCCAGCACCCTCCTGCGGACGGTCCGCCTCGCCGAGGCGGCCGAATGGGCCGAGGACACGCGCCATGCCGCAGACATGAACGCCCTCGAACGCGACTTCCTCGCCGCCGGCGTCGAGCACGAACGCGCGGAGCAGCGGTCGGCGCGCCGCCGGAGCCGCCGCCGCCAGCAGCTGCTGGCCGCACTGTTATCCCTGTCCCTGGTGGCGAGCGCGCTGGCGGTCATCGCCTTTCGCCAGCGGGGACGCGCCGACGAACAGCGGGACATCGCGATCTCCCGCCGGGTCGCCGTCGAGGCGGAAAAACTGCGCGTGAAGGACGTCGACCTCGCCGGACAGTTGTCCCTGGCCGCCTACCAGGTGGCGCCGACCCAGGAGGCCAGATCCAGCCTGCTGGAGTCCTACGCCGGCCCCGCGGTGACGCGGGTGCTCGGCTCGTCCGGCATCCTGCAGAGCGTCGCGTTCACGCGCGACGGCCGGCGGATGGCGACCGGCGGGACCGACCGGACCGTACGCCTGTGGAACATGCGCGATCGGAGCCGCCCCATCGCGATCGGGGCTCCGCTGCGCGGACACCGCGACACGGTCTTCACGGTGGCGTTCAGCCCCGACGGGCGGCTGCTGCTCAGCGGCGGTGGTGGCGGTGCCGTACACCTCTGGCGGCTCGACGGCGACACCGTGAGGGACGGGGGTTCGCTCCCAGGGCCGCGCGGCACCGTGTACTCCGTGGCCTTCAGCCCGGACGGCCGCACCGTCGCCGCGGGCAGCGCCGATGAGCACCTCTACCTGTGGGACCTGAGCGACGCGGCCCGGCCCGTGCCGCTCGCGCGACCACTGGCGGGGCCCGGCGGTGCCGTGCAGTCGGTCGCCTTCAGCCCGGACGGGCGCACGCTGGCGGCGGGTTCGGCGGAGGGCGGGGTGCGGCTGTGGGACCTCGGCGACCGTCCGCGGCCCCTCGGGGCTGCGCTGACCGCGTCGGCGAAGTCGATCTTCGCGGTGACGTTCAGCCCGGACGGGCGCACTCTCGCGGCGGGCGGCGCCGATGACACCGTACGGCTGTGGAATGTGACCGATCGCGCCGCGCCGGTCAGCCGCGGCGCCCCCATGGGCGGCCCCAAGGGGTGGATCAACTCCCTCGCCTTCGCCCCCGGCGGCCGCACCCTGGCGGCGGCCAGCTCGGACGGGCAGGTCTGGATCTGGGACGCCGTCACGCACGCGAGAACCGCCTCGCTGCCCCACCCGGGAGCGGTGACCGGCGTCGTCTTCCTCGGCGCCGGCTCGCTGGCCACCAGTGCCTCCGACGGTGCCACCCGGATCTGGGACCTGCCCGGTCCGGTCGTCGAGGCGCCCGCCGGCGATGTCTTCTCCACGACCGTCGGCTCACGCGGTCACGTCCTGGCCACCGCCTCGTCCGGCGGCACCGCTCAGCTCTGGAGTCTCGCCGACCCCCGTCACCCCGCACCACTTGGACCGCCGATCCGCGATGCCGTACGCGTCGGCCGCGCCTCGGGGGCCAGCGCGCTCAGCCCGGACGCCAGGACCCTGGTCGTCGGTGGCGTCGACGGCGGCTCGCAGCTGTGGAACGTCGCGGACCCGGCGAGGCCCACGCCGTTGCGGACCCGGCTGACCGGTCCGGCGGGGACCATCCAGGGACTCGCGTTCCGCCCGGACGGCCGCCTGGTGGCCGCCTCCAGCAACGACAAGAAGGTATGGCTCTGGGACATCGGTGACCCGGGTCATCCGGTCCGCGTCTCGCCGCCGCTGACCGGCCCGGCGAACTACGCGTACGCGCCGGCGTTCAGCCCGGACGGCCGGACCCTCGCGGTCGGCAGCGCCGACTCGCGCGTCTACCTCTGGGACGTCACCGACCCACACCGGCCGACGCCCCTGGGACCTCCGCTCACCGGCCATTCCCGGTACGTGTTCAGCGTCGCGTTCAGCCCTGACGGGAGGACGATGGCCAGCGGGGGCGCGGACAACAAGGTCGTGCTGTGGGACGTCACCGACCGGCGTCACCCGCGCCGGTCACCCGTGCCGCTGACCGGCCCCGACAACTACGTATGGTCCGTCGTCTTCGACGGCACCGGCCGGCTCCTGGCGGCCACCGCGGGAGACGGGAGCGCCTGGCTGTGGGACGTGGCCGATCCGCGTCATCCGCGTGGCCTCGCCACGATCAGCGGATCGCCCGACGCCCTCTACACCGACGTGTTCGACACCGGCCGCTCCATCCTCGTCACCGCCGGTGTCGGCAGGACGGTGCGCCTGTGGAACACCGACGCGGGACAGGTCGCCGCGCGTCTCTGTTCCGTCGCCGGGACGCCCATCACCAGGGCCGAATGGGACCACTACCTTCCCGACCGGCCGTACCGCCCGCCCTGCCGGGCGCGGTGACCCCGCGTCCTACCGCTCGTGCAGGTGATCGAGGACGTCGGGGAGGGCGATGGTGAAGTCGTCCCGGTCGTCGTCCCAGCGCCGGAAGACCGCCGCGGCGGCGAGCGGGAGCTCGTCGGGAAGGTTCGCCTCGGCCATCGTCGCGGCGGCCTCCTCCATCTCGGGCGCCCACCGCCAGGCGCGGGCCGCGACACCGGACAGCCGTTCGGGGGCGGAGAGGTGATCGGCCGCGCCCCGCCGTGCCTCGGCGAGAAGGTGGTCGCCGACCCCGTAGGTGCCGGCCAGGGCGTGGGAGACCGCGGCGAGCGCGCTCGCGGCCTTGTTGTAGGACCCGTACGCCATCTTGAGCGCGGACGCCAGGCCGATGCCGCCGTCGACCACGATCGCCTCGACGGCGCTCCCGGCGAACAGGCCGGCGACCCGGGCGGCCTCCGGGCCGGGCCCTGACAGGTAGAGGCGGGCCGTCGCGCCGTCCGACGGCGGAGGGCCGATCACGCACCCGTCGACCACGCGTGCGGCCGTGAACAGCCCGGCGATGTTGCGGACGCGTGCCGGGCTGACCGCGTTGGCCTCGACGAACGTCCCGCCGAACCCCGTCTCCGCCACGCTCGCGGCCAGCCGTTCGGCCGCCGCCGGCGGGCACAGGGAGATGATCACATCACTGGCGGCCGTGAGCTCGGCGAGGTCGGCGACCCGGTCGAGACCGGCCTCCTCCGCACGGGCGGCCGTCGCGGGACTCCGGCCGTCCGCGCACCAGCTGACCCGGTGACCCGCCGCGGTCAGCCGGTGGCCGACCGCCGCGCCCATCCGGCCCGGATGCAGCAGCCCGATCGCGGGAACGCTCATGCCATCCGCCTTTCCCGTCATGCGACGGTCGTGTCCGATGCCGGGTCCCCGAGCGGCACGGTGCCCCGCAGATCCAGCTTCGAGTGTTGCTCATCCCCAGGGCCGGACCGCGGCCGGCCCTGTCGCGGGGGAGGCGAGCGCTTCGGGAGGCACCGATGGTACGAGACAGGCCCTTGCGTCGTTGCCGGCGGGTCTATCGCCGGTCCGCCTCTGTCACCAGACGCCGGTGGAGTTCCGTGGTCAGGGCGTGGATCTCCCGGGTCAGTTCGGTGTTCGTCTTGAGTTCCATCTCCTGTTCGACGAAGTCGTGGTCGGCCTTGGCCTGCTGGAAGGCTGCCTGCCGGTTCTGCCCGATCATCACGAAGGTGGACAGGAAGATCGCCTCGAGCGAGACGATGAGGGTGAGTGAGGGCCACGGACTGGACTCGATGAGGAGCATCCAGCCGGCGAAGACGATGGCGTGGATATAGACGAACGGCATGGATCCCGCGAAGGCGGTGATCGCGTCGGCGACCCGCAACTGGATGTCGGCGGCCCGGTGCGCGTTGTGCGCCACGACGACCGGATGATGCTGGGTGGTCTGCTCTGGATGGGGCATGCCGGTGCCTTTCCGCCGGTCGGCCGGTGCGCCGCGCGCCATGTATCGCACCAAACTGCCGTACCAGCCCAAAGATCGGCAAGCTCCCGCGAACCGTCGCCCGGTGGGTGCGGCCCGCATCGCCGTGCGTAGTGGCCGGTGACCAGCGGGAGCGGCCCCCACAGCATCGGCGCGTACAGGACGGTCTTCAGGATCATGCGTCCACGATGCGGACCGTGGCGTACCTGAGACCTCCTCCGGCGGGGGGAGACGCCCCGCCGGAGGAGGGATTCGCCCGTACGCCCGGGCGGCCGAGATCAGGTCGCGTAGACCTCCAGCCCGGAGATCTGGCCGGCCGGCCAGCCCGTGTTGGCGGTGATGGCGATCCGGACGTAGCGGGTGGTCGTGGGGGACAAGGTGACCGTCACGGTGTTGCCGGAGCCCGGGTCGAACGTCCGCGCGGACGGCCCGGCGACGGTGGTGAACGACGAGCCGGTGGAGCTGCCCTGCACCGACAGCGTCTGGCTGCGCGCCCCCCAGGACGGAGGAAGCCGCAGCACGACCCGGCCCACGCTGACCGCCGAGCCCAGGTCCACCTGCACCCACTGCGGGAAGGCGTTGTTCGCGCTCTCCCAGTAGCTGCCCGCGTCACCGTCCACGACGTTGGCCGAGCCGTAGTTCTGCGTGTGGCTGCTCTCCGACGTCACCTTGCCCGCCGCGAGGTTGCCACCGCCACCGCCGCCGTTGCCGCTGACCACGGGCTGCGTCGGCCGGTTCGGCGTGAGGGCGAGCTGGCCCTTGAGCATCCGGCCGCCGTCGGCGGTCAGCCGCAGGTAGTAGTCCGAGGAGCAGGCCGTCCCGTCCTCGTCCAGCGCGAGCAGGCCGGACCCGGACGGCACCATCGAGGTGTTCTCGGCGGTCTTGGCGATCTGGTTGCCCTCGTTGTACTCGTCGAACATCGAGATGTAGATGCCCTGCGCGCCGACCCGGACCATGTTGTAGAACTGCCGCCACATGAAGTCGCCGTGCTTGCGCTGGCGCGCCGACACGTCACCGGGCAGCACGCACGGCTGGTAGTCGATGCCGTGGGCGTTGCAGTCCGCCTGGTCGGGCACGTTGATGTTCTGGTAGACCGAATCGGACCCGGCCGCGTCACCGATGGCGCCCACCATCCACGGCGAGATCATGTTGAGCGCGTGGTAGACGTCGGCGTATCCGGCGCGCGAGCCGCCGTCGCCGGTACGCCACTCGCGTGGCACGCCGCCGATGACGTAACAGCCCTGTCCTTTGAACCAGTTGATGACGTCGAGGCACGCGGCGGCGCTGAACGGATGGTTGTCGTCGTTGAAGCCGAAGCCCCAGATGCACACCACCGGCTTGCCGTTCTGCTTGGCATAGGCCGAAGAGGCGGTGTGCGCCTTCATCTTGTTCGTCCAGTCCGACTTGATCTCCGGCTGCATGTTCGTCCAGCCGCTGACGTCGTACATGATGTAGAACTTGCGGCCGGTCCGCTCGGCCGCGCCGCGCACCTTCGTGGCCATGGCGTCGCGGGTCGGGCCCTCGCCGCCGGTCGGGTTGAAACGCTGCAGGGCGGCGGTGTCGCAGCCGTTGTCGCGCATCCAGCCGAACTGCGTGTCGACCGTCTGCTGGTCATACGAGGAGAACAGCGTCGCCGGCTGCCCGTTGTTCAGGTTCGCGTACGCCGTCTGGTAGCCGCGGGCGTACTCCCGCATGTCGGGCCATGCCTTGATGCCGTTGTTGCTCGGGGAGGGCGGCTGCCCCCAGTTCTGGCTCCAGTGCCACCAGCCGTTGATCGGCGCGCCGTCACCGGCGCACGCGAACCAGCCCTGGTAGCCCACGGTGATCTTGCCGACGACGTCGCCGACGGGGCTCGCCGCGCTCGCCGGGCTGGCCAGCGCGGACACGAGCTCCGAGCCCGACGCGGCGGCGAGGACCGAACCGGCCATCGCGGAGGTCATGAACCTCCGGCGTGAGATGGTCACGTGTATCCCTCTCAGTCGTTGATGAGGTCGAACTCTTCCCAGGGCCCGATCGCCGTACGGTTGGCGATCAGCGCGGCGGCGCCGCCGTTCTCGGCGGTGACGTAGTCGTTGTTCGCGTGGGCTCGCAGGCTGACGCTGCCGTCGGAGTTGTGTACGAGGTTGAACGTCTGCGCCGCGCCCGCGCTCGTGGCGTTGGCGATCAGCGGTGAACCGCCTGCGGTGACGTACTGGTTGTTGGCGTGGGAGCGCAGCGCGACCGCGCCGCCCCCCTGGTCGACCTCGTCGAACTGCTCCCACGGGCCGATCGCCCCCCGGTTGGCGATCAGCGGGGCGGCGCCGGCGTTGTCCGCCGTCACGTACTGGCTGTTCGCGTGGGCTCGCAGGCTGATCACGTGGTTCGCCGACGGCGCGCCGACCTGGCCGGTGAGGCGGATGTCGCGGGAGGACGCCCCCACGAAGATCTGGTCGGTGCCGCTCGCGGTCGTCCAGCCGCCGTTGTTCCAGTACTGGAAGCTGCGCGCGTCCAGCGTGGCCGTGACGTGCTTGGTCTGGCCGGGATCGAGGGTGACCCTGCTGAAGCCGCGCAGGTTCTTGGGCGGCTCGCCGGACGACGCCGGCTGGCCGACATAGACCTGGGCGACCTCGGCCCCTGCCTTGGCGCCGCTGTTGGTGACGTCGAAGCCCACCGCGACGTTGCCGGACGAGTCGGGGGTCCCGACCGTGAGGTTCTTGTACGCGAAGGTCGTGTAGGACAGCCCGTACCCGAAGGGGAACATCGGGGTCTTGTTCTTTGCGTCGTACCAGCGGTAGCCGACATTGAGGCCCTCGGAGTACTGCACGCTGCCGTTCTGGCCGGGCCACTGCGCCGGGGTACTGGCCGGTACGTCGGCCAGGCTCTGCGGGAAGGTGACCGGGAGCTTGCCGGAGAAGTTCACGTCGCCGTACAGCAGTGCCGCGATGGCGGTGCCGTCGACCTGGCCCGGGTACCAGTTCTCGATGATGCCCTTGACCGCGTTCGCCCAGGGCATGGTGACGGCGGAGCCGCTGTTGACCACGACCACGGTGTTCGGGTTGGCGGCGGCCACGTCCGTGACGAGCTGGTTCTGGTCGCCGGACAGGTCGATGTTGTTCAGGTCGCCGCCCTCACCCTCACCGTTCGAGACGAACACCACCGCGATCTGCGCGGCCCTCGCGGCCGCTACGGCCTGGTCGTGGAGGTTCTGGTTGGGGATCTGCCAGCCGAGGCCGACCTGGCTGCCGCCGCCGTCCTGGAAGTAGTCGACCTCGATGCTGACGGGCTGCCCGGCCGTGAGGGAGACGCTGGCGGTCTTGGTCGTGGGCGGCTGGTTCGCCCAGTTGCCGATGACCTGCTGGCCGTTGATGAACAACCGGCTGCCGTCGTCGCTGGTCAGGGCGAACTGGTACGTGCCGGTGGTCGGTGGCTTGAGCGTGCCGGTCCACTTCGCCGACCAGCCGTTCCCCGGCATGCCCGACATCGGCGGCTGGCCGCCCCACAGGAAGTTGACGTTCGGGTCGGTCCTCGTGACGACGGGAGTCCCCGTCATGGCGGTGTTGTTGTAGTACTGGCCGGTCAGCCCGCTGCCGGAGCCGGACGCCGGGGTGAGGTAGGAGGAGTCCACGACCTGGCCGTTCGGGGACGCGACACCCTGGGCGTAGGTGACGTTGGCGCCGCTCGCCCGAGCCTTGATGCCCTCGTACGGCGTGACGACCGAGGCCAGGGTCGAGGGGTTCACGTGGGCGCTGCCGCCCCCGGCGGTCATGGCGTTCGCTCCGGCGTCGTCGCCGATCACCGCGACGGACGAGGTCGAGGACATCGGCAGCGCCGGGCCGCTGTTCTTCAGCAGGACGCTGCCCTCTTGGGCGACCTTGGTCGCGGTCGAGACGTGCGCGGCGGAGGTGACGGTCGCGCCCATGGTGCCGGTCGGCGGCGAGTCGAACAGGCCACGGGCGAACATCGAGGTGAGGATCCGCCGAACGTGGTCATCGATGGTCGCCTGGGAGACCTGCCCGCTGTTCACCGCGGCCGTCAGGGCGTCGCCGTAGTAGGCGCTGCCCGTCATCTCCTGGTCCAGCCCGTTGTTGGCCGAGGCCACCGTCGAGTGCGTGCCGCCCCAGTCGGAGGTGACGAACCCGCCGAACCCCCACTGCTGCTTCAGGATCGAGTTGAGCAGCTGGCCGTTCTCACAGGCGAAGGTGCCGTTGACCGGCGCGTACGAGCACATCACCGAGTCGGCCTTGCCCTGCTTGATGGCGGCCTCGAAGGCGGGCAGGTAGATCTCGCGCTCGGTCCGGTCGGCGACGACGGCGTTGTCCTGCGGGGTGTTGCGGTAGGTCTCCTGGTTGTAGACGGCGTAGTGCTTCACCTGCGCCATCGGGCCCTGGGCCTGGATCCCCTGGATCTCGGCGGCGCCGAGCTGCGCGGCGAGGTACGGGTCCTCGCTGAGGGATTCGAACGATCGGCCCCAGCGCGGGTCGCGGTCGATGTTGATCGTCGGGCCGAGCACGGTGTTGGCGCCCTTGTCCCACTCCTCGGCGCCGATGACCTTGCCGTACTCGCCCATCAGGTCGGTGTCCCAGGTGGCGGCGCCGGCCACCGGGGCGGGCAGCTGGGTGACGCCCGTGGCGCCGTCGGCGACGCCGGCCGGCCCGTCCTGGAGCCGTAGCTGCGGGATGCCGAGGCGCGCGTTGCCGTCGACGCAGGCGCCGTAGTCACAGGCGGCGCCCTGGTGCATCATGGTGATCTTCTCCGCCAGGGTCATCTGCGCCAGCAGGGCGTTCGCCCGGTCCACTGGAGCCAGGGCCGCGTTCTTCCACGGCCGGGCCGTCGCCTGAGCGGGTACGGTCGCGACGCCCAGGCCCCCGATCAGCGTCCCGATGACGGCGATGGCCGCTAGCAGGTGTCTTCTCACCGTGACTCCGATCGGGCTGTTCGAATTTTGCACATACTTATCTATCTCTTGCGGGGTTTTGTCAAGGTTTCCGGCGCAAAATCGGTCAGATCCGGAGTCAGGGAGCACCTTGACAGCGTTCTGTGGCGCGGGTCACTCTGAGCCTGAGAGCGCTCTCAGTATTCGAGAGCTCCCGCCCCGCCCCGCTCGCTCTCGATTCCGCCGGTGTCCGCCCACCGGCCGAGGAGTCTCCATGTCGCGCGTACGTCCCGCCAGGCGCACCCTCGATTCGATGCGGTCACTGCTGGTGGTCCTCGTGGCCGTCGCCGGGCTGATCGCCGCCTCCACCGCCGCCGCTCCACCCGGCCACGCCGCGCCGGTCCTGCTGTCCCAGGGCAGACCGACCACCGCCTCATCGACCGAGAACGCCGGCACTCCGGCGTCGTCGGCCACCGACGGTGACGCGGGCACCCGCTGGTCGAGCGCGGCCGCCGACCCGCAGTGGGTCCGCGTCGACCTGGGCTCGAGTTCCGCGATCAGCCAGGTGGTGCTCCAGTGGGAGGCCGCGTACGCGACCGCCTTCCAGATCCAGACCTCCGCCGACGGGTCGAACTGGTCGAGCGTCTAGTCG
>JAOPYG010000479.1 GCA_025964685.1 Actinoallomurus sp.
CGGCGGCTCGCCCCCAGTACGGCACGAGCCGGCGGCCGGGCACCGTCCACCCGGCGACGATGAGGGCCGTGGTGACCGTCATCAGCCCGACCGCCAGGAGGACGCGACCGGCCGGCCCGGTCGCCGCGGCCGCGACGGCGATCACCGTGATCACTCCCCACACGCCGGGCAGGGCCATGGAGAGACGCTGCCAGAGATTGCCCAGTCCATAGCTGTGCAACAGGAGCAGCAGTGAGAGTGCGGCCGCCGTCAGAAGCTGCGCGAGGTCGTCGTGATGGGTCAGTGCGGTCAGGCAAGCGACGCAGGTCAACCCCGCCGTGGCGTACAGCGCCGTCATCCAGTGGTCCGCGAACACCGCGCGGGCGGCGACGCTCTCCGGCGAGCGTGGTTCGATGCCCTCCTGAAGCTGCTCGGCGTTGGTCGGCAGCGACGGCATGCGCAACCCCGACAGCCGGAACGACAACGACGGCACGAACGCCCCGAACACGACCGCCACCAGCGCGACCACCACGGCCGCGTTCGCCGGTGGGAAACCCACGACCATCATGAGGGCACCGCCCAGCGCACCCGCCACCGCGAACAGGGTCTGGCCGACGAAGAACGCGGTGTACGCCGCCACCACGGCCAGCGCGAGCACCGCTCCGCCCGCCTCCGCCGCGGACGCGGCCAGCAGCCGGGCCCCCAGCGTCTGGTACGCATGCGCTCCGGTCAGCCGGCCGCCGGGCAGCAGCCAGGCGGCCAGTACCAGGAACGGGCCGACCATGGCACCAAGGACCGCGGCCGTGGCGGCGTCTCCCACCGCGCGGCTCGCGGTCGCCGCCCCGGCCAGCAACAGCAGTGCGGCGGCTCCAGCGGTCACCGCGCGTTGCGGGCCGGAGCCACCCGGCAGCGCGAGCACCAGCAGGACGGCGATGAGGGTGACCAGCACCAGGCCCCGCAAGAGCCGCCGGCTCGCCTGCGGGGTCCAGCCGTGCGAGCGCTCCCTCATGGTGGTCGAGATGCCGTCCACCAGATCGTCCAGGCGCACCTCGGGCAGGACTTCGGTACGGGGCCTGAGATAGACGGTGTCGCCATCGTGCAGGTCGAGCGACTCGAGGGTCGCCTCCTGATCGAGCGGCGCGCCACCCAGCCGCTGGAGTATCCAGCCTTCGTGTTCGAGCCCGGACTCCCCGAGGTCGTCCCCGCCGTAACCGAGCACGGCGGGAAGCAGGTCGGCGACCGGGACGTCGGTGGGGACCGCCAGATCAATGGTCTTGGCGGGAGCGCGTACCGTCAGTCGGCACAGGCCCGCCACCGGGCTGTTACTCATGGGGCTGGCTCGTCTTTCAGCCCGCTCCGCTCACCTTTCGGTGCACGGAGGATCGGGCACATGGTGAATGGGGATACTCCGCGTCGCTGGTCTGCTCAGTGCTCTCCTTTTCGGCATACGGACCTAGCCGCCTCTTGGTTCACTCCTTTTTGAGGCGGACCGAGGAGAACGTGAACCGATGCACAGTCCGGGTCGGCGAGCGCGTGACCGCTGTACGATTCGTGGCGACGTACCCGGCTTGCTCTGCCGGTCTCCTTCGCTGCTCTCCGTCACCGCCGACCGCCACCGGCGATCATCGCCCTGCCGTGCGCGGTGTGTCGTCACGTGTCCCCAGGAGGCCGTCCGTTGAGTTTCGTTCTTTTCCGCAGGCCGGTGCGCCGGCGCGCCCCCGAGATGCCCGAAGGGGAGATCAACCTCAAGGAGCCGCCCACGCTGCCCGAGGTCGTGCCGGACTCCTCCGCGGTGTGGACCTACCTGCCGATGGCGCTCATGACGGCCGGCATGATGATGATGTACATGTCGCGCGGGGGCGGAGCCTCCAACGGAATGATGCCGATCGCCCTCGCTCTGATGGTCGGTTCCGCCGGCGCGATGCTGGTGGGCCAGGTGATGCGCCGCAGCGGCGAGCGCAAGCAGCGCCTCAAGGGCGCGCGCCGCGACTACCTGCGTTACCTCTCACAGACCCGGCGCAGGGTGCGCGGAGCGGTACGCGACCAGCAGCGCTCCCTGTCGTGGCGGCATCCGGCGCCGCAGACGCTGTGGTCCATGGTCGGCACCACCCGGATGTGGGAGCGCCGTCCCTCGGACCCGGACTTCGGCGAGGCGCGACTGGCCGTCGGCGAGCAGACGCTGGGCCTGCGGCTGGCGCCGGTCTCCACCAAACCCGTCGAGGACCTCGAACCGCTCACCGCGCACGCGCTGCGCAGCTTCATCCGCGCCTACGCCACCGTGCCCGACCAGCCCACCGCCGTCTATCTGCGGGCCTGGGCGCGGTTGTTGTTGCGCGGCGAGGAGGAGCAGATCCGCGGCGTCGTGCGCGCCGTGATCGCCCAGCTCGCCGTCTTCCACTCCCCCGACGACCTGTGGATCGCGCTGTGCGTCTCCCCGAAGCTTCAAGCGGAGTGGGAGTGGGTCAAGTGGTTGCCGCACAACCTGAATCCGCACGACAGCGACGGCGCCGGGCCCGTACGGATGATCGCCTCCGACTTCCCGGAGCTGGAGGGCCTGCTCGGTGCCGAGTTCTGGGAGCGTCCGGCGTTCGATCCGGAAGCGATGACCGGCCGGGAGGAGCCGTACACCCTCATCGTGGTGGACGGGGGCACGATCCCCGGCGGGCACGCGCTGGACGGCCCCGGTCTGCGCAACGTCACCGTGCTCGACCTGACCGGCGCGCTGACCTGGCGCCCCGGCCGCACCACCCTCCGTCTCGACATACGCGACGGCAAGGTCCAGCTCGTTCGCACCGACCGCGACCGCAAGGAACAGATGACCCTGCTCGGCCGCCCCGACGCCCTGGGTCCGCGGAGCGCGGCCGCACTGGCCAGACGGCTCGCCCCCTACCGGGTGGGCGTCGGCGGCGAGACCTCCGAGCCGCTCTCCACCACCATCGACCTGGGCACCCTTCTGGGCATCACCGACCTGTACCGCCACGATCCGGAGACGCTGTGGCGCAAGCGCACCGCTGCGGAGCGGCTGCGGGTGCCGATCGCGGTCGGCTCCGACGGGACGCTGGTGGAGCTGGACATCAAGGAGTCCGCCCAGGGCGGGACCGGCCCGCACGGCATGCTGATCGGCGCCACCGGATCGGGAAAAAGCGAGCTGCTGCGCACACTCGTGCTGGCGATGGCCCTGACCAACTCCTCCGAGACGCTCAACTTCGTCCTGGTCGACTTCAAGGGCGGCGCGACCTTCCTCGGCCTGGACGAGCTGCCACACGTCTCCGCGGTGATCACCAACCTGGCCGACGAGGCGTCCCTGGTCTCCCGCATGCGCGACGCGCTGCACGGCGAGCTCATGCGCCGCCAGGAACTGCTGCGCGCCGCCGGGAACTACACCTCCGTCCTGGAGTACGAGAAGGCACGCGCCGCCGGCACCCCCCTGGAACCGTTGCCCAGCCTGTTCGTGGTGGTCGACGAGTTCAGCGAGCTGCTCGCCGCGCACCGCGACTTCATGGAGCTGTTCGTCATGATCGGGCGCCTGGGGCGCAGCTTGGGCGTGCATCTGCTGCTCGCCTCTCAGCGGCTCGACGAGGGCCGGATGCACCAGTTGGAGAGCCACCTGTCCTACCGCATCGGTCTGCGCACCTTCTCGGCCATGGAGAGCCGCGGTGTGCTGGGCGTGCCCGACGCCCACCAGCTGCCTCCCCAGCCCGGCAGTGGTTTCCTCAAGACCGGCGTGGAGGCGCTGACCAGGTTCCGCGCCGCGTACTCCTCCGGCTCCTACCGGCGGCGCGGCAAGGCCGACCAGGCGAGGGTGGCCAGCCAGGTGGTGCCGTGGTCCGCGGCCAGGGTCGCTCCGGTGGAGCCGCCCGCCCCGGACGACAACGAGCAGGAGGAGCCGGAGGACACCGGTGAGACCCTGCTGTCGGTCGCGGTCGATCGGATGCGCGACGCCGGGCCGCCTGCGCACCAGGTATGGCTGCCGCCGCTGGACCTGCCCGCCACCCTCGACCAGGTCCTCCCACCCCTCGCACCCGACGTCGCCCTTGGCCTGACGACGGTCGACTGGGAGGGCCGCGGCGGGCTCACGGTGCCGGTAGGCATCATCGACCGGCCCTTCGAGCAGCTCCGTGACCTGCTGGTGGTGGACCTGTCCGGAGCCGGAGGGCACGTCGCCATGGCCGGCGGCCCGCAGAGTGGCAAGAGCACCCTGGTCCGCACCCTGATCACCGCCCTGGCACTCACCCACACTCCACGCGAGGTGCAGTTCTACTGCCTGGACTTCGGCGGCGGCACGCTGGCCGGCCTGAGCGGGTTGCCACACGTCGCCGGGGTCGCCGCGCGTCTGGACCAGGAGCGGGTCGGCCGCACCATCGCCGAGGTCACCACACTGCTCGCCGACCGCGAGCAGTTCTTCCTCACTCACGGCATCGACTCCATGGCGACCTACCGGCGCCGCCGGGCGGCCGGGCAGTTCCCCGACCAGCCGCATGGCGACGTCTTCCTGATCGTGGACGGATGGTCCACGGTGCGCCAGGACTTCGACCGCTACGTCCCGACGTTCAACGCGATCGCCGCGCGCGGCCTCAACTACGGCATCCACCTCATCGTCACCACCGCTCGCTGGGTGGAGCTCTCAGCGGCCGTGCGCGACCAGGCCGCCACCCATCTGGAGCTGCGGATGGGCGATCCGATGGATTCTGAGATCAACGCTCGCCAGGCGGCGAGCGTGCCACGCGTCCCCGGGCGCGGCATCACTCGCGACAGCAAGCTTCACTTCCTGACGGCGCTGCCACGCATCGACTCGGTGGAGGGCTCGGCGGACCTCGCCGACGGCATCGCCGGGATGGTCGCCGCGGTGCGCGAAAGCTGGACCGGCCCGCCCGCCCCCCAGGTGCGGATGCTGCCGGCCCGGCTCAGCACGCGCGACCTGCCCGCGCCGGAGGGCGACTTCCGGGTGCCGATCGGGCTGGAGGAGGACCGGCTGTCCCCGGTGTGGCACGACTTCGGGGAGAGCCCGCACATGGTCGTCGTAGGCGACACCGAGTGCGGGAAGACGAACCTGCTGCGCCTGGTCGCCAAGGCCATCACCGAGCGGTACACGCCCGAGGAGGCGCGCATCATGGTGGTGGACTACCGCCGCGAGCTCATCGAAGCGGTGCCCGACGCCTACCGCCTCGGGCATGCCATCGGGATGGACGCACTGAAGGAGCTGGTGGACGGCGCCGGGCGCGCGATCAAGGCCCGCGTGCCGGGACCGGAGATCGCGCCGGCCCGGATGCGCCTGTGCGACTGGTGGAACGGACCACGGCTGTTCATCCTGGTCGACGACTACGACATGGTCGGCGCGGGTCCGATGCATCACCCGTTCGAACCGCTCCTCGGCCATTTGGCGCTCGGCTACGAGGTCGGTCTGCACATGATCGTCGCCCGCTCGGCCGCGGGTGCCGGACGCGGGCTCAACGAGGCGCTCTTGCGCCGGCTCCAGGAGGTCAACACGCCGTCCCTGCTGATGTCCTGCCCGCCGGACGAAGGCTTTCTCTTCGGCAACGTCAAAGGACGCATCCTGGCGCCCGGCCGGGCGACACGGATCGCCCGGCGCAAGGTCTCGCAGGTGCAGACGGCGGTGGTGGACTGAGCGCCGCTCAGTCCATCACCGCCTTGGCGCGTAGCGACGCGCGCAGCGTGCGCATGGCGTAGTGGGCGCGGGACTTGACGGTCCCCGGGGCGATGCCGAGCGCGTTCGCCGTCTGCTCCACGCTGTAGCCGATGTAGTAGGTGTAGATCAAGATCTCCCGCTGCTGCTCGGTGAGCTCGGTCATGGTCTCGAGCACCGCCCGCAACGTGACGACCTGGTCGGCCGGATCGGGCACGACGGTCTCGGCGGGCTCGTCGCCGACCTCCTGCGGCCGGGCCTGCCGGGCGCGGTGATGGTCGATCACGAGCCGGTGCGCCACGGTGAACAGCCAGGTGCGTACCCGGTCCGTCGTCGGGTCCAGGATTCCTCTGTGCTGCCAGGCCCGTACGGCGGTCTCCTGAACGATGTCCTCGGCACGGTACCGGTCCCCGTTGCAGAGCTGGACGGCGAAACTGAGCAGCACCGTGCCGTGCCGCTCGTAGAGCGTGCGCGAGAACGCGTCGTCTCCCGCGGTGTCGCGCTGCGGAACCGGGGCGCGCGGGACCTCGTGCCGTCGCGGCGCGGAGACTCTCCGGGCGGCGACCGGTGGCCGGTCCAGCAGTCGGCTGCGCGTCATGGGAGGCGACCTCATTCGTTATCGGAACCGGCCACGGCGCTACTTCACCTCGGCCGCGGGTAAGGTCCCACGATCGGGCCGCGCTCTTGGTGAGTCCTTGCCGCCGACTTGCCGAGCGCGGTCGCGCCCTCAGTACGGGCTGGGGGTGCTCGCGGACGGCAGGTCCTCGGGCAGCAGCAGGCGCAGGTCCGCCACGCCGGGCGACCGGACCCCGCCGAGCCGACGCGCCTGGTGGGTCATCATCGTCTCCAGCAGCTGCCGGGCGAGACGTGCGTTGCCGAAGGACCGGTCGCGGGGCAGAGCGTCCACGTGCTCCCGCAGCGCCGCGATCGTCTCGGGTGCGCACTCGTATCCGGAGGCGATGGCCTGCGTCCGCATGATGGCGACGAGTTCTTCGGTCGTGTAGTCGGCGAACTCCACATGACGCGAGAAACGTGAGGCGAGACCGGGGTTGGAGGCCAGGAAACGCCGCATCTCGTCGGTGTATCCGGCGACGATGACGACGACCTCGTCGCGGTGGTCCTCCATCAGCTTCAGCAGGGTCTCCACCGCCTCACGACCGAAGTCGTTGGACGAACCCTCGGGGGTCAGGGTGTAGGCCTCGTCGATGAACAGGACGCCGCCCAGCGCGCTCTCGAACAACTCCTTCGTGCGCTGTGCCGTGTGGCCCACATAGCGGCCCACGAGGTCCGCGCGCGCCACCTCCACCAGGTGGTCCCGTGGCAGCACGCCGAGGGCGTGCAACAGCTCGGCGTAGAGCCGCGCGACGGTGGTCTTGCCGGTGCCGGGCGGCCCGGTGAAGACCAGGTGCCGGCTGATTCGGGGCGCGGGCAACCCGGCGGCCTCTCGCTGCTTGGCCGTCGTGAGCAGGTCGACCATGTCCTTGACCTCGCGCTTCACCGCGTCCAGGCCGATCATGTCCGACAGCCGGGCCAGGAGCGTCTCCCGATCCGCGGCGGCCACGCCCGATCCCGCGGCCTCGTCGCTGACATCCTCCGGCAGCAGCAGGGACAGGTCGCTCTCGGCCGGGTCGGTCATGGAGGCGAGCCGGAACGCCTGCCGGTCGATCATCTCCTCGAAGACGAGGCGGGCCGCCCGGCCGTTGCCGAAGCCGGCGTCCCGTGGCATCCGCCCGTAGTGCACGGCCAGCGCCAGCCGCGTGCGCGGGTC
>JAOPYG010000007.1 GCA_025964685.1 Actinoallomurus sp.
GTGTTCCACACCAACGAGGGCCACGCCGGCTTCCTCGGCCTGGAGCGCATCCGGGAGTACATCGACGACCAGGGCCTGACCTTCGACGAGGCGGTCGAGGCGGCCCGTGGCGGCACGGTGTTCACCACGCACACGCCCGTACCGGCCGGCATCGACCGGTTCCCCCGTGAGCTGATCAAAAAGTACTTCGGCACGGACAACGAGGCGTCCAGCGTCTCGACCGAGCGGATCCTGGCGCTCGGCGCGGAGACCTACGACGAGGGCGACCCCGACGTCTTCAACATGGCCGTCATGGGCATGCGCCTCGCGCAGCGCGTGAACGGCGTCTCGGTGCTGCACGGCGCCGTCAGCCGCCAGATGTTCGGCGGCCTGTGGCCGGGCTTCGACACCGAAGAGGTGCCGATCGGCTCGATCACCAACGGTGTGCACGCCGAGACCTGGGTGGCTCCGGAGGTCATCGAGCTCGCCCGGCGCGAGCTGCCCGGGGTCGTCGAGGACGGCAAGGGCTGGGACGCCGTCGCCAAGGTCGCCGAGCCGGAGATCTGGCGCATCCGCCGTACGCTGCGCGAGCGGCTCGTGCTCGACGCCCGCCGGCGCCTGCGGGAGTCCTGGCACCAGCGCGGCGCGAGCGACGCCGAGCTGACCTGGATCGACGACGTGCTCGACCCGGACGTGCTGACCATCGGCTTCGCCCGCCGCGTGCCGTCGTACAAGCGGCTCACGCTGATGCTGCGCGACCCCGAGCGGCTCAAGTCGATCCTGCTCGACCCCGAGCGGCCGGTGCAGATCATCATCGCGGGCAAGGCCCACCCGGCCGACGAGGGCGGCAAGCGGCTGATCCAGGACATCGTCCGGTTCACCGACGACCCGGCCGTACGGCACCGCATCGTCTTCCTGCCCGACTACGACATGGCGCTCGGCCAGTCGCTGGTCCAGGGCTGCGACGTGTGGATGAACAACCCGCTGCGCCCGCTGGAGGCGTGCGGCACGTCGGGCATGAAGGCGGCGCTGAACGGCGGGCTCAACCTGTCGATCCGCGACGGCTGGTGGGACGAGTGGTTCGACGGCAACAACGGCTGGGCGATCCCCTCGGCCGACCGCGCCGCCGACCCGGACCGCCGCGACGACGTCGAAGGCCACGCGCTCTACGAGCTGATCGAGGACCACGTCGCGGCGCTGTTCTACGACCGGGCCACCGACGGCCTGCCGCGCCGCTGGCTGGAGATGGTCAAGCACACGCTGGCCACCCTGGGCCCGAAGGTCCTCGCCGGCCGCATGCTGCGCGACTACGTCCTCGACCTGTACGCGCCCGCCGCGATCGCCGGCCGCGCTCTGGCGGCCGACGAGCACACCGCCGCGAAGACCCTCGCGGGCTGGAAGCTGCGGGTGGCCAAGCTGTGGTCGGGCGTCACGGTCGAGCACGTGGAGTCCAGCGGTGCCGGGCAGAGCCCGCAGCTGGGCGCCACTCTCGCCGTGCGCGCCACTGTCGAGCTGGGCGGCCTCGAACCCTCCGACGTCGCGGTCGAGGTCGTGTACGGCCGGGTCGGCGAGACCGACACCCTGGTCGACCCGTCCTACCTGGAGCTGACGCAGCTCGAGAACATCGACGACGGCCGGCTGCGCTACGCGGGAGAGGTCCCCCTCGACCGGGCCGGCGCGTTCGGCTACAGCGTCCGGGTCGTGCCCAAGCACGAGATGTTCGCCTCCAGGGCCGAGATGGGCCTGGTGGCCCTGCCGCCGGCCCCGACCGGAATGACCAACGGCGACCTTCGCTGAGGTCTCCGCACGAGGGTGGTCCCGACCGGTTCGGGGCCACCCTCGGCTCTTTCCAGCGTCGACGAACTGCTACGGCACGAGCAGGATCTCATCGACGACCTCACCCCCCGGGGAACGAGAACACCTCACCGAACTGCTCCGGACCCTCCTAGAAGGCCTGACCGCGCGGCTCGCCGGCGGGGGTGCTCCCGGCAGAGCCGATCAGGAGTAGAGCTCCGGCAGGGCCTCGTACGCCGGCCGGAGGACCTCGGTGAGATCCCTGCGGCGCACCTTGACCTTCGGCGGGTCGAGGAGCTTCAGCAGCAGGCCCGGCGGCATCGGGGGAGCAGGCGGACGGTCGCGGACGGCGGCCGGTGCCCAGAAGTCCTCCAGGCGCTCGGTGATCGGTGTCTCCTCGATCTCCAGCGGGTCGGCGGCCGCGGCGGCGTCGGCCGACTCCAGGCGGCGCAGGCCGGCCAGCAGCCGCTCCTTGGTGCGGCCGTTCCAGGCGAGGATCAGGAACGGGTCGTCGTCGAAGGCCTCGGCCAGCAGGTAGAGCACGGCCGCGGCGTGCTTGCAAGGCTCGCCCCAGTCGGGGCAGCTGCACATGATGTGCAGATCACCGGACGCCCCGGGGAACAGCGGGATGCCGAACGCCGCGAAGACCTCCTCGATCTCCGGCGGCATCTCACCGGCCAGCAGCCGCGCGCGGAAGACCGCCTGCGACGCCAGCACCTCCTCGATGGCCGCCCATGTCGGCTCGTCGATGACGTCGATGCCGATCGCCACGTCGTAGGGGTCGGCCTCCGACCCCTGGACACGCGCGGTCACTTCGTACGCCTCGACCTTCAGGTCGACCACCTGGCCCTTGCGGGCGTAGGCGCGGCCGCGGCCCAGCCGCCCCGTGTCGGCGAAGGACTCCAGCACGTCGATGAAGCGGCGCGACCACCATTCCTCGCCGATCGTGCCGCGCTCACCGCGGGCGCGCAGGCCGCCCTCGACCGGGCGCGGAGGACCGTACATCAGGCGCTCACCGCCTCCGAGCCCAGCCGGACCACATCGCGCAGCTCGGCGACGGACAGCTCGGTGAGCCAGCTCTCGCCGGTGCCGACGATGCGCTCGGCCAGGGCCTTCTTGCGTTCGATCATCTCGTCGACGCGCTCCTCCATGGTGCCCACGCAGATGAACTTGCGGACCTGGACGTTCTTGGTCTGGCCGATGCGGAACGCCCGGTCGGTCGCCTGGTCCTCCACGGCGGGGTTCCACCAGCGGTCGACGTGGACGACGTGGTTGGCCGCGGTGAGGTTGAGGCCGGTGCCGGCGGCCTTCAGCGACAGCAGGAAGACGCCGGGCTCGGTGTCCTCCTGGAACCTGCGGACCAGCTCGTCGCGGCGCCGCTTGGTGGTGCCGCCGTGCAGCCACAGCACCGGCCGGTCGAGCCGGGCTTCGAGATGCGGCTGGAGCATCGCCCCGAACTCGGAGTATTGCGTGAAGACCAGGGCCTTTTCCCCTTCGGCCACCACCTCGGCGCAGATCTCCTCCAGGCGCTCCAGTTTTCCCGAGCGCCCGGGCAGCCGCGAGCCGTCCTTGAGCAGGTGGGCGGGGTGGTTGCAGACCTGCTTCAGCTTGGCCATGGTGGCCAGGACGAGACCGCGCCGCTCCATGCCCGCGCTGTTCGCGATGCGATCGAGCATGTCCTCGACCGTCGCCTGGTAGAGCGAGGCCTGCTCGGGCGTGAGGTTGCACCAGACCTTGATCTCCTGCTTTTCCGGCAGGTCGGTGATGATCGTCTTGTCGGTCTTGAGGCGCCGCAGGATGAACGGGCCGGTGGCCCGGCCGAGCGCCGCCGCGGCCTCCTCGTCACCGTGGGCCTCGATGGGCGTGGCGAACCGCTCGCGGAACGCCTGACGGGGACCGAGCAGCCCCGGGTTGGCGAACTCCATGATCGACCACAGCTCGGTCAGGTGGTTCTCCACCGGGGTGCCGGTGAGCGCGATCCGCCCACGCGCCGGAATGCTCCGCACCGCCTGCGCCTGCCGCGTGGCACTGTTCTTGAGCGCCTGGGCCTCGTCGCAGACCACGCGGTCCCATTCGATCGCGGCGAGGGCGTCTCGGTCACGGGCCGCGGTGCCGTAGGTCGTGAGCACCAGATCGGCGTTGCCGACCGCCTTGGCCAGCTCCTCGCCCCGTTGCCGCGCGCCGCCGTGGTGGACGTAGACCCGTAGTTTCGGCGTGAACCGCGCCGCCTCCCGCTGCCAGTTGCCGACGAGCGACATGGGCCCGATCAGCAGCGTCGGCCCCACCGGCCGGCCGGACACGCGCCCCTGCTCCAGCAGCGCGAGCGTCTGCGCGGTGTTGTGGCAGAACGTGCCCGCCGCGACGTAGTTATGGTGCTCGGGCACCTCGAAGTCATAGACCCAGCCTTCGTAGTCGACGTCCTCTACGGAGACGACCGTGGCATAGAAGGCCTGACGGGTCGCCCGATCATTCAACGCTCCGCGAATATCGGACAGGCCCGCGCGATCCATTTGCCGGTATGCGGCGACCGTCCCGGCGGTCCACTTGCTCTTCGGAAGAGCGGAGTACTCCGCGAGGGCCCGGCCATCGAGCATGCAGTCCATCGCCGAAACAGCGGCCATGAGGTCGCTGCCGGGTGTGCCTTCGACGTTCGTGTTCGACGGGGACTCGCAGATCGCCTCCAGCTTTGCCTGTTTCGCTGGATCGGCGATGCCCACGTGCAGGCGAAAGAGGCGTGCGCTCGGACCGCCGATGAGTCCCCTGTAGTACGGCCGCTTGATTCGTGCACCGTTAGTGGCGTGCTTCATCTTGGTCGTGATGCGAAGCCATACTCCGAAGCGCCT
Organism: Actinoallomurus sp.; assembly: GCA_025964685.1. GTDB lineage: Bacteria > Actinomycetota > Actinomycetes > Streptosporangiales > Streptosporangiaceae > Actinoallomurus. Next base: position 4,617 of record JAOPYG010000007.1, read on the forward strand.
CAGCATGGCGGAAAGCTGCTGCATCAAGAATAGGGATGCGGAGGAGATCTCGACTGTGCGCATTCTCAGGTCGACCGAAGACTCCGCCGCGAAGTAATGGCGCAGGAAAAGGTGCAGGGTAGCGTCGTCCGCAGAGACGATAAAATCAGGAATTTTCTTGTGAGCCGACACCCGTCCCCAGCGATATCCAAGCTCTTCGAGGAAGTAGGCGTATGATTTGCTGCTTATTCTCAATACCGCACACGATTGATGCTTGTTCGCAGGTGTCACGGTCGGCTCGTTGATCTTGAGATCATAGCGTCGACCGACGCGCATGATCCGTTCGTAGAGGTCCTCTAGAAGGTGTATGTCCTTTTGGCTGATTCGTGCCGTCCACCGGTTGCCTTCGTGTCCTTCGCTGATCTGCCAGGCGAGGAGTACGGTCAAATCAGGATCGGCCGGTCGGCCCTTGTGGACGAGGTGAGTGGGTACACAGACGCGATCACCTGGCCGGATCTGGGCCGTCCAGCCGTCGCGTCCCAGCATTCGATGGCGCCGGGTCACTGTGATGGACGTGCCGTCCGACAGGGTTATCTCGCGGAGCGGTTCTCGAACGTGTTGCCGGTAGAGCCGTGAGATGCGCGCCGAGATCACGCTGCCAGTACGGTCAACGGAGCTCGTGGTCAACGCCTCTGTGGGCCTCGCCCATTCGCCTTCCCCGTCGAACTCGACCGCTCCCGCGAAACGTGCCCAGACATCCTTGGACTTGATGAGGGCGCCATTGACGAACACGGGTGTTTCGGGATGAATGCACTTCCCGAGCCCCATGTCGTCCGCGAGCACCGCGCCCAGGCCGAGGCCGTCGAGGAAGGACAGCCAGGCCAGGCCGCGTTCCTGGTATGGCCGCAGGGTGCCCTCGAAGGTCTCCGGGGTGGCGATCGGCTCAAGGCGGCGGTCGGCCTCGCCGGACAGCAGGTCGCCGAGGGCGCCGTCGGCGTCGACCTCCAGCAGCGGCAGGATGTCGTCGCCCGCGTGGATCGCGGCGCGTACGGCCTGGGCCGCGGTCATCTCACCGGTCCGGCCGCGGCTCATGAACTCCAGCGCCGCCGCGAGCTGTGCGTCGTCCAGCTCGACCCAGCGTCCGCGCAGCCGGACCAGGGGCGCCTTGAGCCGGGCCAGCTCGGCCAGCTCCTCCTCGGTGATGTCCTCGCCCTCGACCGCGAGATCCCACCGGAAGCCGACGAGGTCGCCGAGGCCGAAGCCGGAGGAGACCGTGGCGCCGGACTCGGTCTGGGTGCGGGTCGTCAGCTTCATGCCCAGGCGGGCGCGGCCGGCCCACTGCGGGAGCTGCACGCCGAAGCCGGCCGCCGACAGCAGCGGCGCCGCCTGGCGCAGGAACGCGAAGGCGCCTTCGGCGTCGGTGGTGACGCTGGTCGGTGTCGCGACGCGCAGCGCCTCGGTGATCTGCGGGTAGAGCCGCAGCGCGCGGCCCAGGCCGGCGAGCAGGGTCTCCTCGGCGTCCGCGACGGAGGTGACCTCGCCGGTCCAGATCGCGGCGGCGGGGACGTAGAGGCTCGGGTCGTCGGTGCCCTGCAGCGCGAACTGCACCGTCCAGGGGCCGCCCGGGTCGTCCTCGGGCGGCTCCGTGAGCCGGAAGCACACGCGCAGGGGGCCCGACGGGCGCCGCGCGGCCGCGGCCCAGTCGTCGAGCGCGACGGCGAGCGTGTCCGGGTCGTCGCCGGGCTCGCGGGCCACGAAGGGGTCCGGGCCGGTCAGCGCGGCGGCCCAGCGCTCGGCGAGGGGAAGCCGGTCGGGCACCCGGCCGGTGCGCTCGGACAGAAGCGGGTGCGGGACGATGCCGCGTACGGTCGCGTCCGCCAGGCCGGTCAGGGCCTCCAGCAGCACCTCCGCCGCCGGGCGCCCTCCGTCGGCGGAACGGCAGGCCGGCGGCATGGCGCGGGCGAGCTCGCCGAAGCGGTCGGCGTCGACACCGGTGATCACCGGCCGCCAGCGGGCGGTCAGGTCGCCGTCCTCGCGTACGAGCGCGGGCAGCACCCGGCCGCGCCCGGCCAGATGCATCGCCTCGTCGGCGACGAGCGCGAAGAACCGAAGGTCGGCGCCGCGTACAACGTTGTCGGCGTCGCCGGCCGAGGCGAGCAGCGCCATCGCCGCGAACGGGTCGAGGGCCAGCGCCGGCACCCGCCAGGGATGCGCCGCGGGGCGGCCGCCCGACGGCTCGCGCGCCAGCTCCGGAGAGGGCAGCGGGCCGGCGGCGGAGCCCGGCAGCAGGAGCGTCAGCTCGACGCGCATGGCCCCGGCGGTCAGGGCCGCGTAGGAGCCACCGGTGAAGTCGGCGGCCGCGAACGGGTGGGGCTTGGGGGTGACGCGCACGCGGGTGGTGGCGGGCAGCGCCGGATCCTCCGCCCACAGGCACAGCGCACCGCCGTGCCAGATGGCGTGCGCGACCAGCACCCGAGCTCCCCACGTTGCGGACTCGGCGAAACTACCAGGCAGGTACGTCAGTGCCGGGAGCCGGACTCACCGCGGATCAGGTCCCGGTCATCCGGTGGCACTTTCCGTCCTCGCGGGCGGGGTGTGACTGGTCGTACGGATCCACGGGCTGCCCTGCCGCCGCCTTGTTCTCCGCGGGAGAGTCATCGTAGGCGGGATGAACGAACCCGTCGCGGACGTCGCACCGCGCGGGGGTGGGCGCGACCGACCAGTCCTGGGTCGACGTGTGCATGACCCCGCTTCGCAGGTAGTAGAAGGCCTCACCGCTCACCCGGGCCACCAGCCGTTCGAGCGTGCCGGGCGTGCCGGGCCGCTGGACGGGATAGACGAACAGGTAGTCGAACCCGACGCCCACGCCGCGTACGCCGTCATGCGTGGCGGGACGCGCCGCCATGTGGCCGTGGACCTTGATGGTCGTGCCGACGAGCTCGGCGGTGTGGGGTGCGAAGGTGACGAGCCAAGAGCGGGTCCGCTTGTCGACATCGGGGTTGTTCAGGTTGTCCACGAAGAAGGACCGCTCGTCCGGCCCGACGGCCCGTGCGAAGGCGTCGGGGCTGCCGCCGAGGAGCGTCGGCCGGTCCAGCGCGGTGGCGGTGAGCAGCCGTTCGGTCCTGGCGTAGGCGGCCACCACGTCACGAGACTTGAAGCCGCCGACCGAGGTCGCGGGCGGTGAGGTGATCCCGGCGGCGCCGTCGGCGTAGGCCGCGGCGGGCGAGCCCGCGAACGGGTCGGCGGCGCTCAGGGCGGGGACCGCGCCCTTGTTCACCGATGCGGTCTCCGGGGAGAAGGTCCTGCTGCCGCGGATCTTCCAGGCCATCCCGCCGACCAGCGCCAGCGCCAGCACGACGACGAGCACGGTGCCGGCCGTCTTCATTCCGGACCTGCCGCGGCGCCGGGCCGCACGCGCCATCCGCCGGCGCTTCAGCCATCCGGGGCGCCGTGCACGCTCCCGGGCGGCGGGTTCGGTGAACGAGGCGCCTCTGACGAAGTCGTCGTCGAAGACGGGAGGTTCGGGCTCGCCGGACATGGAGGTTCCATTCATGATCAAACGGATGAGCGGCTGAACAGTAGCGACCGCGACGCCCTTGACGGAAGAGGTGACTTTGCGACCCGACCCGGCTTGACCTGCCGCTACGCCCGGTGCCCGGCGCGCGTTAGGCTCGCGAGGCAGCGCAGTCGATCATCTGGAGGGGCCGTGGGCGAGTTCGTGCAGCTGGAGGTTCAGGACGCGGTCGCCACGATCCGGCTGGACCGGCCGAAGATGAACGCCATCAACGCCGGGCTGCGGACCGAGCTCGCCGAGGCGGCGCGGGAGGCCGACGCCGACCCCGCCGTACGCGCCGTGATCCTCTACGGCGGCGAGCGTGTCTTCGCGGCCGGCGCGGACATCAAGGAAATGGCCGAGATGTCGTACGCGGACATGGCCGAGCACTGCCGGGCCCTGCAGGGCGCCCTGAACACCGTCGCGGCGATCGGCGCGCCGGTCGTGGCCGCGATCACCGGGTACGCGCTCGGCGGCGGGCTCGAGCTCGCGCTGTGCGCCGACTTCCGCGTGGCGGGGGAGTCCGCCAAGGTCGGCCAGCCGGAGATCCAGCTCGGCGTCATCCCGGGCGCCGGCGGCACGCAGCGGCTGCCGCGGCTGATCGGCCCGTCCCGTGCCAAGGACCTCATCTTCACCGGCCGGCACGTCAACGCGGACGAGGCGCTCGCCATCGGGCTCGTCGACAAGGTCGTGCCGGACGACACGGTGTACGACGCGGCCCGGGAGATGGCGGCCCGGTACGCGAAGGGGCCCGCGGTCGCGCTGCGCGCCGCGAAGGAGGCCGTCGACGCCGGCCTCGAGGTCGACCTCGCCACCGGCCTGGAGATCGAACGGCTGCACTTCGCGGGCCTGTTCGCCACCGAGGACCAGAAGATCGGAATGCGCAGCTTCGTCGAGGAGGGACCTGGAAGGGCGAAGTTCACCGGCCGCTGACCGGAACCTCTGACCGGGCTCACGCGTCACACGTCTTGGATCCGTACCGGAGATAGGGGGGTGAACGTGGCCCAGCAACTGCCGCCCGCGGCTCAGGCCCGGCTGGAACAGGCCAGGCAGGCGGGCACGTGGGCCTCCAGCCTGAGCGTCAGTGAGTTCGCCGGGTTGCGCACCCGCGGGTTCGAGCCGGTCGGCCAGGTGATGGGCAGCACGGTGCACAACCTCGGCTGGTGGTACCGCGCGTCGATCGACTGTGGTTACCGCGGCGGCCTGTTCGGCGGCGGCGGCGCCCGTACCGTGACGTCCGGCATGCCGGGCGCGTGGGGCGGATACGCCACGTACGTCGACACGCTCTACCGCGCCCGCCACACCGCGATGGCCCGCATCGCCGCCGAGTGCGCGGCCCTCGGCGGCGACGGCGTCGTCGCGGTCGAGCTCACCATCGCCCCGTTCCAGGGCGCCTCGCACCACCTGGAGTTCCAGGCCATCGGCACCGCGGTGCGCGCCGTTGGGAACGTCCGGCCGGGCCGCGTCTTCCTGTCCCACCTGAGCGGCCAGGACTTCGCCAAGCTGATCGAGACCGGCTGGGTGCCGGTCGATCTGGTGATGGGCGCCTCGGTGGGCGTACGCCATGACGACTGGCGGACGACCTTCACCACCGGTGCGTTCGCCCCGGCGCAGGAGGTGCCGGGCTGGACCGAGCTCGTCTCCCTCACCCGGCACGAGGCCCGCGCGCACTTTCTCACCGACACCGCCCGCACCGGTGCCGACGGTGTCGTGGTCTCCGACGTCGACCTGCGCGTACGCGAGCGAGAGTGCTCCTACAACGACAAGCAGCACGACCACGTCGTCGAGACGACGATCCTCGGCACCGCGATCGCCGAGTTCCGCACGGCCCACCATCCGCCCAGCTCGCTGACGATCATGAGGTTGTAGACAGATGACAGATCCCGTTGCCCAGGGAGTCCCCGCCGACGCGATGGCGCGCCTCGCCGAGCTGCGGCCGGGCGCCCCCGGCTCACTGTTCACCAGCGATCTGTCCGTCAACGAGTTCCTGCTGGTGCGTGAGGCCGGCTTCCGGCCGCTCGGCCTGGTGCTGGGCAGCTCGATCTACCACGTCGGCATCCAGGTCGGCCGGTGGAGCAAGAACATGGAGCTGGACCAGCTCTCGGGGGCGATGTACCACGCACGCGAACTGGCGATGACCCGCATGGAGGCCGAGGCGGACCAGCTCGGCGCGGACGGCATCGTGGGCGTACGCCTGCGCGTGGAGTTCCGTGACTTCGGCAGCGACATCGCCGAGTTCATCGCCATCGGCACCGCCGTGAAGGCCGACGACACCTCGCAGAACTGGCGCAACAACAAGAACCAGCCCTTCACCTCCGACCTGAACGGCCAGGACTTCTGGACCCTCATCCAGGCGGGCTATGCGCCGGTCGGCATGGTGATGGGCACTTGCGTCTACCACGTCGCGCACCGCCGACTCGGGTCGGTGCTCGGCAACATGGGGCAGAACGTCGAGATCCCGGAGTTCACCCAGGCCCTGTACGACGCTCGGGAGCTGGCCATGAGCCGCATGCAGGCCGAAGGGCAGGCGCTGCACGCCGAGGGCATCGTGGGCGTCTTCCTGGACCAGTTCCATCATCAGTGGGGCGGCCACACGATGGAGTTCTTCGCCATCGGCACCGCCGTACGCCCGCTGCGCGCCGATCACGTGATCGCCAAGCCGCAGATGGTGCTCGGGCTCGACCGCTGATTCACTTGGTCTCATGGACTTCGACATGGTGGCCGCCGCGTTGCGGCAGGACGCGGCCGACGTCGCCACCTACGCGCGCGTGCTCACGGTCACTCTGGCCGACGTCCTGCCGCCGGGCAGCGTGACGGTGGAGTACGAGCGCGGCCTCGCCGACCGCCTCAAGGGCCGCGAGGGCCGTCCGAGCCGCATCGTGGTGCGGCTGGGCGAGCGCACCCTCTTCCTCTCAGGGGGCGGACGGCCGGTCGCGGAGATCCACCACGAGGTACGCGGTGTTGTGCTGTCCCGCGACCAGGTGACGCTCGACGTGTGGGTGCAGGCCCTCGCCCGCGAGCTCGTGGTCGAGGCCGAGGCGAACGCCCGCGCCGCCGAGGCCCTGCGGCGCCTCGTCGCGGGCGCCTGATCACCGAAAGCCGCCCCTGGCAAGAGGGCTGACCACGGGCGGTCACCCGTTCGTAGGAAACTTGCCGATCACTGGTCGTCTCCCGTAAATCATTGCCTGCTGTGGTTTGTGAGCCATATTGCGGCTTTACAAGGGAGGCGCCGTGTTCGCGGCGAACCGTCTCGGCAGGATCACACTGGCCGCCGTCCTCACGGCGGCCCTGACGGCCATCGGACCCCCTGGTCACGCCCACGCGGCGGCCGGGTCCTGGCTTCCACCGACTCCGGACTTCTGGCCCGTCGTCGTCGACCAGAGCCAGACCACGCGGGTTCCGGTCACCCACGGCGTCGACGTCTTCTCCGAGACCTACGACGCCGTCGGCGGGCGCCAGCACACCCAGGTGCTCGACGTGGACCTGGGCGACCCCAACGTACGGGTCGGCGCGGTCGAGGCGGGTGACCAGATCACCTACCCCTCCGACGAGACCCTCACCTCGATGGCGAACCGCACGGGCGCCGTCGCCGGGATCAACGGCGACTACTTCGACATCAACGCCACCGGGCGCCCGACCGGTGGCGTCATCGCCGGCGGGCGGCTGCTCAAGAGCCCGCAGCCCGGTTTCAACGCCCAGCTCGGCGTCAGGCCCGACGGCAGCATGGTCATCGGCCCGCAGTCCTACAGCGGCACCGTCAGCGACGGTTCGGCGAGCCACGCCGTCACGTCGGTGAACACCGTCACCGACGTCGGCGCGGGCGGGGTGAGCAAGCTGACGCCGGACCTCGGCGGCCCGACCGCCGTACCGGCGGCGACGCTGGTGACCGGGCATGCCGCCGGCGACACGCTGACCGTCGACTCCGTCACGACCGGCGTCACGTCGATCCCGAGACTCGCCGCCGGACAGGAGGGCCTGGCCGGCGCGGGAGCCGGCGGCCAGTGGCTCTCCTCCACCGTGCACTCCGGCGACACGCTGAAGGTCAGCGAGAAGACCCCCGAGCTGGCCCAGATGATCAGCGGCGCGACCGTGCTGGTCAAGGACGGCAAGGCCTACAAGGACCCGGCCGGGACCCCGCCCGGGGGCGCCAACCCCGGCCGCAACCCCGAGACGGCGATCGGCCTGAGCAAGGACGGCCGGCACGCGACGTTCGTGGTCCTCGACGGGCGAACGGGGGAGTCGGTCGCGTCCGGTGTCACGCCGAACGAGGCGACCGGCTACCTGCTCGCGCACGGCGCCGACAACGCCATCCTGTTCGACGGCGGCGGCTCCAGCGAGATGGTCGCCCGCAAGCCGGGCGACACGAAGCCGTCCGTCATGAACGCCCCGTCCGACGGCCACGAGCGCGCCGTCGCGAACGGCCTGTTCCTCTACACGACGGCCAAGGCCGCGGGCCAGGCGCGCAAGGTCGTCATCAACGACGGCGGGCCGGTCACGACCGTGCCGGGTGCCACGGCCAACGTCCCGGTGTACGCGACGGACGCCGCCCGGAACCCGGCCGCCGGGACCCCCGAGGTCAGGGTCGAGCCGTCGTCGCTGGGCACCTGGCAGAACGGCCGGCTGACCGTGAACCGTGCCGGGAACGGCGTCATCGTGGCGCGCGACGGCCATGTCACCACGACCGAGCCGCTGCACGTTCTGCCCCGGCTCGACTCCGTGGCGATCAGCCCGGACCGGCCCGACGCCGTCAACGGAGCCACCCAGCAGTTCACCCTCACCGGGAACGGCTCCATCCCGATCCCGACCGAGACGGCCCACTGGACGGTCAGCCCGGCGAACCTCGGCACCGTCGACGCGCACGGCCTGTTCACCGCGGCCGCCACCGGCTCCGGCCTCGCCACGGTCACCGCGACGGCGGGAGGCGCCGAGGCGAGCACGACCGTCGCGGTCGGCAGCGTGTCCGCGCCCATCGACGACATGAGTGACGTCACCGGCTGGAACCTGCGCAACACGACCGGCCAGCCCGCCGACATGAGCTTCGCCGGCGGCGTCGTGCCGCCCGGGTCGGACGCGTCCGGCTCCCTCCAGCTGACCTACAACGTGCCCGGCGGACAGGGCGTGAAGCAGCTCGTACTGTCCCCGAAGGCCACATTGCAGGCCAAGCCCGACGGGGAGAGCAAGAACCCGACGGGTATCGGCCTGTGGGTCAAGGGTGATGGCAGCGGCATCAACCTCGCCGAGTCCTACATCGGCGCGGACGGCCTCACCACGACCCTCTATCCGACGACCGTCACCTGGAAGGACTGGCGTCTCGTCGTCGCCCAGCTGCCGCCCGGCCTGAAGTTCCCGCTGAAGATCAGCTTCATCGACTTCCTCGGCATCAACGCCCCGACGACGATGAGCGGCATGCTGAACGTCAGCGGCCTGCAGGCCCTCTACTCACCGCGCCCCGCGACCGCGCCGCCGTACGGCCCGATCCCGAAGAACCCCTCCTGGCTCTCGTACGAGGAGAGCACGGACGCCTTCGGCCGGGGCGGCACCACGCTGCTCACCGGGGACGACGCCCACCTGGTCGCCTCGGATCCCGGCTCGGCGAGCAGCGCCATCATGGACGCCATCGCCAAGCGGATGCCGGCGTTGAAGCCCTCACGCGCGCAGTTCCTCGGCGACATGGCCGACGACGGGCAGCCCGCCGACCTGGCCTACGCGAAGCAGAAGATGGACGCCCTCGGCGTGCCGTACCGCGACGCCGTCGGGAACCACGAGATCAGCCAGGGCGTGCTGCCGGAGAACGCGAACTTCGCCCAGGCCTTCGGCGACACGCACTACGCCTACACCGCCGGGGCCGCGAACGTCATCGTCACCGACAACGCCCACGGCGGGCTGCTGTCCTCCGACGCGTACCAGTCGCCGAACGAGCCGCAGTACCCCTGGCTCGTGAAGCGGCTCACCGCGAACCGGTCGACGGCGCTGGCCGTCGTGACGCACGAACCCGCGTACGACCCGCACCCGGAGGCGAACAGCCAGTTCGGCGACCGCTGGGAGGCCCGGATGTACCTCCGGCTGATCCAGCGGTACCAGCAGACCCACCGCGGAACGCACGTGGTCATGCTGTACGGGCACGCCCGCGGCTTCGCCGAGCAGATCCTCGACCCGCTCGGACAGCCGTCGGCCGACGGGGTGCCGCAGCTCACCTTCGCCGACCTGGGCATGCCCGCTTACGCCTCTGCGGACAAGGGCGGTTTCTACCACTTCGGCCTGATTCACGTCACGCCGTCGGGCTCCTTCCGGTTCACCGTCGAACCGGTGCTCGCCTCCATCGCGGTGACCGGACCTGCGTCGCTGAAGGCGGGTGGCACGGCGTCTCTGGCCGCGACCGGCACGGCCGTGGGCGGCGACAACGTGCCGCCGCTGACCCTGCCCATCGCCGACCCGGCGTCACACGTGTGGACCTCCAGCGACACGCGGGTCGTCTCGGTCGACCGGGTCACCGGCGCGCTCACCGCACACCGGCCTGGCACCGCCACGATCTCGGTCGTCAGCGGCGGCATCACCGGGAAGCTGGCGGTGACCGTCACCGGCTGACCCGTCGGCCCCTCGCGATACGGTCGAACCTGCCGTATCGCGAGGGGGTCACCGCATGAGGGTGTTCGTTTCCGTTGACATGGAAGGCATCTCCGGGCTCACCGACCCGGAGGAGATGCGCGCCGGCGGACGCGGCTACGAGCGCGGCTGTGAGCTGATGACCGCTGACGCGAACGCCGCGGTCGCCGGGGCCTACGAGGGCGGGGCCGCCGACGTCCTCGTCACCGACGCGCACGGCAGCACCAAGAACATCCGCGCCGACCTCATCGACGAGCGGTGCAGCCTGATCCGTGGCCCCTACCGCCCGTTGCGGATGGGCCAGGGCATCGGCCCGTCGCACGACGCGGCCATGTTCGTCGGCTACCACGCCCGGGCGGGCGTGGCGCACGGCGTGCTCAACCACACCTGGATGGGTTACGAGATCCAGAACCTCTACCTCAACGGGGAGGTCTGCGGCGAGATCGGGCTCATCGCCGGCCTCGCCGGGTCGATGGGCGTGCCGGTCGCGCTGGTCACCGGCGACGAGGCGGCCTGCGCCGAGGCGCGGGAGCTGCTCGGCGACGTGGAGACCGTCGAGGTGAAGAAGGGCATCGACCGCTACTCGGCGGAGGTGCTGCCACCCGCGCGGGCGCAGGCCCTGATCCGCGCGGCGTCCGCCCGCGCGTTGCGCGACCTCGGCCGCTTCCGCCCGCACGTCGTGCCCCCGCCGTACACGCTCGGCATCGACTGGGCGTCCACGTCGATGGCGGAGTCCTGCGCGATGATCCCCGGCGTGAAGCGTGCGGGATCCCGTTCGGTGGAGTTCACCAGTGACGACTACACGCAGATCATGTCCGTGCTGGGCATCCTCGCGACCATCGGCGGCAGCGTCGGCTGCACCGGCGCGCAGTACGGCTGACACACCTTGGGAGACACCGGCATGACCCAGATCAGGGACCACTACCTCACGGCGGCCGCGGCGGCGGCGGAGCTGCTCGCCGCCCCGGAGGTGGCCGCCGCGTGGCAAGAGCCGAGCGCGCTCGCGAAGCTCAGCGTCCAGGGCCTCGCCGGGCATCTGGCCGGGCAGGTCTTCTTCGTCCCCCAGGTGCTCGATGGCCCCGAGCCCACCGAGGAGACCATCTCGATCCACGAGTACTACGCGCGGGCGAGCTGGATCGGCTCGGACCTGGACGACGAGTTCAACCAGGGCATACGGACGAAGGGTGAGAAGGACGCCGCCGACGGTCCCGCGGCGCTCGCGGCGGAGGTCGCCACCACCGTACGGGGGCTGCGCGCGGTGCTTCCGGGCGTGCCGTCGCGGTCGGTACGCCGCTCGGGCTGGGGGCCCTGGTCGCTCAGCCTGGACGATTTCGTCGCGAGCCGGCTCCTCGAGATCGCGGTGCACAGCGACGACCTGGCGTACAGCGTGGGGGTGCCGACGCCGGCGCTCCCCGCCGAAGCGGCCGAGATCGTCGTCGACCTGCTCTCGCGCATCGCGATCCGCCGGCACGGCGCGACCAGCGTGCTCCGCGGCCTCAGCCGGTCCGAGCGTGCGCCCGCCTCGATCTCCGCGCTGTAGCCGCTGTGGCTAGGGTGCGGGGTATGTGGGGACTGACACTCGAGGCCGCCCTCGACCGTACGGAACTGCTCGCCGCGCCCGTCGTGGAGGCACTGCGCGCCTGGAAGGGTGAGGGCTCCTTCCAGGTCGCCGAGATCGATCCCGAGCTGGCCGACACGGCGGCGTTCTGCGAGCGGTACGCCGTGCCGCTCGAGGCGTCGGCCAACTGCGTGATCGTCGCGGCGAAGCGGGGCGGAGACGTACGACTGGCCGCCTGCGTGGTGCTGGCGACCACGCGGGCCGACGTCAACGGCGTGGTCCGCAAGCATCTCGACGCGCGCAAGGCGTCGTTCGCCCCGCAGGACCAGACGGTGGCCGAGACGGCGATGGAGTACGGCGGCATCACCCCGTTCGGGCTCCCGGCCACCTGGCCGGTGCTGGTGGACAAGGCCGTCACCGAACAGCCGTACGTGGTGGTCGGCAGCGGGGTGCGGCGCTCGAAGCTCGTCGTGCCCGGGGCGGCGCTGGCCGGGATCGAAACGGCCGAGGTCCTGCCGGATCTGGCGCGCTGACCCGCGTCAGGCGTCCGGTCCCATGCCCTCCGGCCGCAGGTGCTTCAGCAGGCCGGTGAAGTCCGACCACGCGGACGGATCCAGCCCGTCGCCGAGCGGGTACCACACGGCCGGTGCGCGCTCCGGCCCGATGGGGTGCCCTTCGGCGGGTGCGGCGAGGGCGTGGTCGAGGCCGATCTCGCGTACTCCCTCGGCGCCGACCGCGAGGCCGACGGGTACGGGGGCGCCGCACCAACGGGCCGGGTAGGTCAGGTCCGTACGCCCGGGGGTGCGCTGCACGCTCATCGACAGCAGCAGCCCCGCGTCGGCGAACCCGGCCGCGAGCTCCTCCAGCCGGTCGAGGCGCGGCTCCTCACCCGGGCGGTGGCCGACGACGAAAGTGATCTCCTCCTTGACGCCCGAGGTCACCCGGGACACCAGGACGCCGCCGATGAACCGCCGCTCGCCGGATCCGGTGAACATCAGCCAGGTCGACCGGGGGGACCGGCGCTGGCACAGGTCGGTGATCTCGGCGCGTTCCCACGGGTTGACGGCCGGTTCGGCGATTCCCCAGCCGGCCGGCTCGCCGCCGCACAGCACCCGCGCGAGCGTCTCGACGGCGTCGCCGAGGACCAGGTCGAGGGCTGCCCCGTGCAGCAGCTTCACGTCGAGGAGCAGGTGCGAGCCCAGGTCCGGCACCGGCCGCGCGAAGGTCGGCGACGGGCCGGCCTCGGCCGCCTCGGGCGCGATCGCGAACGACGAGCCGTCCCAGGCGAGCGGCACACCGGAGAGCCCGTCGAAGAAGCCGGTGTCGTCCGGCTCGCGCACCACCCAGCGGCAGCGGGGACCGGACAGCGTGGTGCGCAGGGCCGGCGTGATCCGGGCGTCGGCCCGGGTGAGCACCTGCAGCCCCTGCTTCGCCCGGGCGCACGCGGACGCCGCGTCGACCAGCCAGGCCGTGAGCGGCACCACCGGGCGGTCCTGGACGACGACGGCGACCTCGTCGGTGACGGCGTCCACCGTCGGATGGAGGAAGACGTCGGCCTCCTCCTCGGGCGTGCCCGTGGTCTGGTCGGAACCGTTCACCGCGCCATCCCCTCGCCCGCACCTGTCCACATCGTTCCGCCGAGCCGGCCGACCAGTTCCGCCGCGAACCTGCGGGCGAGCGCCGCGGACCGCTCGTCCCCGCCGGCCGCGCGTGCCTCCACCCACCAGACCGGCGTGGGCACCTTCGCGGCGACCTCGGCGCCGAGCAGGCGTTCCACCTCGCCGTCGACTCGCACGAACTGCGGCGCCTCGATGCTCAGCAGCGCCTGGCCGCGCTCGTCGCACAGCTGGATGATCGCCCCGTCCGCGGTGCCGCGCACGCGGAGGGTGTCGTCGGTCGCGGCCATGCTGTCGACCATGGACCGTACCTGCGGTGCGTTCCGTACCAGGGCGACGACGTCGTAGGTCACCTGTTCCCCTCTCAGGTGGCGCGCGCCGCGGGGGCCGGAGCCTCGAGCAGCGCGGTCTGGATCAGATGGGCCGGCTCGCCGCGGCGGATCCACTTGCCGCGGCCCGGCGGCTGCTGCGCGGCGTACACCCGGGGGAACAGTTGCCCCTCGGAGCGTTCGCCGGACATCAGCAGGGCACTCGCACCGATCTCGCGGATCGCCTGCAGCAACGGGTCGTACAGGCCACGGCTCGCCCCGGCGACCCGGTGGGTCACCACGAAGTGCAGCCCGATGTCACGCCCGGCCGGCACGAACGGCACGAACGGCGCCAGCGGCTGCTGCCCCGCCGCAGTGAGCAGGTCGTAGTCGTCGACGAGCACGACGACATGTGGTCCGTCAAAGCCGCTCTCCTCGGCGAGATCGGCCTGGTCGCCCTCGTCGGGCATGCGGCCCTCGAGCTCCTTGGCCACCCCGGAGGCGAGGCCCGCGCACACCCGGGTGTTGCTCGCGTAACCGCCCAGGTACGGCTCCGGCACCACACCGCGCAGCCGCCGCCGGGGATCCATGACCGCGAACACGACCTCCTCCGGGGAGTAGCGGTCGATGAGGCCGCCCGCGATCAGACGCAGAAGGTTGGTCTTGCCGCACTTGCCGTCGCCGAGCACCAGGAGGTTCTGGTCGTGGTCGAACAGGTCGAGCAGCACCGGCTCGGAGGCGCGCTCGTCGATGCCGATCGGGACTCGCCGGGGCTCGGCGGCCGGAGCCGGCAGCACGCGGGGCGCCAGCTCGTACGGCAGGACACGCACCGGGGGCGCGACCGGGCCGTGCCACGCGCCGCGGATCGCCCGTGCGGTCGTCTCGACGACCTTGCCGAGGTCGCCCGCGTCCGGCTGCCGGTCGATCCGCGGCAGTGCCACGTGTGCGAACAGCTTGCCGTCCGTGAGCGCCCGGCCGGGCTCCTTGGCGCTGATGGTCTCGGCGAGCTTGCGGTCGATGGAGGAGTCGGAGGGATCGTTCAGCCGCAGCTCGACCCGCTGGCCGAAGTTGGACTGCATGGCCATCCGCACGTCGTTCCAGCGGAGCATGCCCGCCACGACGTGGATGCCGTACCCGCCGCCGCGCTGGAGGAGGTCGCTGACCGTGTCGTCGAGCTCCTCGAAGTCGCTCCTGATCGCGCCGAAGCCGTCGATCACCAGGATCACGTCGGCGCAGGGGAGTTCGGGAAGCTCGCCCGCGCCGTGCATGGCGCGCAGCCGCTGGATCGAGTCGATGCCGCGGAGACGGAAGACCTCCTGGCGGAACTCCAGCATCCCGGCGACCTCTTCGACCGTACGGCGCACCCGCTCGGGATCGGCGCGTCCGGCGACGCCCCCGACGTTGGGCAGCCCCGACAGCGCCTGCAGCCCGCCACCGATCAGGTCCACCGCGTAGACCGATGCCTGGGCCGGCGTGTGGGTGAGCGCCAGTGAGAGCACGAGCGTGCGCAGCAGCGTGGTCTTGCCGGTCTGCGGCCCGCCGATCAGCGCCATGTGGCCGCCGGCCGCGGTGAGGTCGAGCTGCCACAGCCCCTGCCACTGCCGTTTGGGGTCGTCGAGCACGCCGACCGGGACGTGGAGCCACGGCACCCGCAGCGGCAGCCACATCCCGCCGTCGGTGACGCGCACCGGGCCGGTCAGCGTGTCGAGGGTGGTCGCGACGGGCAGCGGCGGCAGCCAGATGGTCTGCACGCGCTCCCCGTGCCGCCGCAGCTGGTCCACCATCACGTCCAGGAGCGTGGGTCCGACGGTGCGCTCGGGCAGGTCGGCCCCGTCGACGTCGGTCGTCTGCGGTCGCTGCGGCGACCCGGCGGTGTTGTACGCCGTGTAGGGCAGCACAGGGGCGGCGACGTCGGTCGCCTCCGCGACCGCCACCGGGCCGCGGTACGGCCCGGAGACGTACCCCGCCTTGAACCGCTGGTAGATGGTCGTGTCGACCTTGAGGTAGCCGAAGCCGGGCAGCGTGGGCAGGTGGAAGGCGTCCGGCGTGTCGAGGATGGTGCGGCTCTCCTCCTCGGAGAAGGTGCGCAGCCCCAGCCGGTAGGACAGGTAGCTGTCCAGGCCGCGCAGCTTGCCGCCCTCGATGCGCTGGCTCGACAGCAGCAGGTGCACCCCGATGCTGCGCCCGATCCGCCCGATCGACAGGAAGAGCTCGATGAAGTCCGGCCGGGCGGTGAGCAGCTCGCCGAACTCATCGATGATCACGAGCAGGTGGGGCAGCGGTGGCAGGTCCGGGTCGTGGCGGCGTCGGTAGGTGTAGTCACCGATGTTGGCGATGTTGCCCGCGTCCTTGAGCACCTGCTGGCGCCGCTGCACCTCGCCCGCGAGGCTGGAGTAGACCCGCTCGATCAGCCCGGCGTCATCCTCCAGGTTGGTGATGACACCGGTCACGTGCGGCAGGCTCTCGAACGGCGCGAACGTGGCACCGCCCTTGTAGTCCACCAGCATCATGCTGACCCGATCCGGAGGATGCGAGGAGGCGAGCGCGAGCACCAGCGTGCGGAGCATCTCGCTCTTGCCGGAGCCGGTGGCGCCCACGCACAGGCCGTGCGGGCCCATGCCGAGCTGCGCCGACTCCTTCAGGTCGAGGATGACCGGCTGGCCGGTCTCGTCCATTCCGATCGGCACGCGCAGAAAGGCGCGCTCGCTGCGCGGCGCCCACAGCCGCCGTACGTCCAGGTCGCCCGCGTCCTCGACGTTCATCAGCGAGGTGAACTCGACGCTGCCCGCGTCGACCTCCTCCAAGAGCGACTCGCGCGACAGCCGGATCGGGGCGAGCATGCGCGCCAGCCCGCTCATCGTGGCGGCGCTCACGTCGTCGACGGTGCCGGTCAGCGTCGTCGGCTCCTCGCCGCGCAGGTCCTCCACCACCACCTGGTCACCCGACACCGTCATCCGGACGCTCACCTCGCCGGGCTCATCCACCTGGTCGGCGACCAGGTGGATGACGGTCGCGGCGAGTTCCTCCGGGGTCAGGGCCTCGTCGGGCCGCACCAGCTCGTCGGCGACCATGCCATGGGTGTCGTGCACGACCACCAGCCGGCGCACCAGCCGGAGGGCGTCGCGGTTGCCCACCCCACGGCGGACCTCGGTGGCCAGGTCGGCGCGCTGACGCAGGTCGTCGGCGAGGAGCGCGCCGAGCCGCAGCGGCGTCGGCGCGATGAGCCGGGCGTTCACGGCGCCGTCGCGCCGCAGCGGATCGAGGACGTGTGGCAGCCACTTGAGCCAGTGCCAGTGGGGGGACCGGTCGCCGCCGTGCATGACGGCGAGTGCGACGTCGGTGGGGGAGTGGAAGACCGCGAGCTGCGACAGCAGTGACCGCATCAGCCGCATGACGTCCTCGCGCGCGCCGATCACGCTCACGTTGCCGGCGATGTCCAGCGGCACGGTCAACGGCATGTCGGGCATGCGTTCGTACCGGCGGATCGCCGCCTGCGCCTCCGACGCCATGAAGGGGTCGGTCGGGGCGAGGGCACTGCCGTGCTCGCCGAGCGTCAGCGGGTCACCGGGCATCGAGCCGGTGCCGATCCGCACTCTCAGGAAGTCGGTGTGGCGGCGCCGGCGCTCCCACAGGCGGGTGGGATCGCGCACGATGTCGTACAGCGCCTCCGTGGGCGGGTCGAGCAGCCGCGCCCGCACCCGCATCTCCCGCTCGGACCGGCTGAGCGACTCGCGGAGCTCCTCGAGGTAGTCCAGGTAGCGCTCGCGCTGGGCGCGGCGCTGCCGGCCGGTCTGGCCGCGGCGGGACAGCAGCATGCCGGCACCGGCCAGCACGGCGACGACGAGCATCACCGCGCCGAGGCCCATGAAGGCCGGGTTGCGCAGCACCGTCATCATGGTCAGCGAACCCATCATGCCGACCATCGGCAGGATGCTCATGAGCTGGTTGCCGCCGCCCTGCCCGTCGGGAAGTGTGGGCGGTGCCTCGACCTGCCGGGTGCCCGGCCCGGCGGGCGGGTGGACGGTGCGCGCCGGTCGATGGACGATGCGAGTCGTCACCAGGCCTCCTCGACATCGAGAATCGGCACATACACCCTGAGACGACGAGCATCGCCTTCACGGTCCCTGTTTCGGGGGACCCGGAGAGGTGAGGGGGAGGGAGTGGCCGTGACAGGAGTCCCCGCCCGATGAGCGGCGCCCCGGCGGACGTCGCGGCGAACGTCCACGCCCTCATCCAGGACCTGCTGCCGGTGCTCGTGCCCGGCGCGCGGTTCGACGCGGACGCGGCCGAGCTCGTCCTGCCGGTCGGCCGTGCCGAACCCCGCGCGGTGACCACCACCATCGTCGGCCACTGCGCGCGGGCCCCCCAGCACCTGTGGCCGCGGCTGGTCGAGGAATGGCTGCGCGACGTGAGCGACCAGGCCACGCTGGCCATCGGCGAGATCGAGCTGCTCGGGGACGTCCGCAAGCTGCTGCGGCTGCGGATCGTGCCCAAGACCTCCGAGCCGACGCGCGAGGGGTTCGTGGTGACCGACTTCGGGCCGTTCTTCGACGCCATGGTGGTGATCGACCACCCGGCGTACGGCGGGCCGCTGACCAAGGAGCGGGCCGCTCGGCTCCAGCTCGGCAAGCTCGGCACCCTCGCCATCGACAACACGCACCGCGACGAGCTGATCGGCCTCACCGTCACCGAGCGCCCGCTCACCCTGACCGAGTCGGTGCGCCTCGTCACCAAGCCCGGGAGCCGGTACGTCTCCGTGGCGCTCACCGACCTGGCGAGCCATCTGCCCCGGCGCTGCCCGTACGGCGCGCTGGTCGGGGTGCCGGACCACAACAAGGTGCTGCTGTATCCGGTGGCCTCCACCGCCGTCTTCGACGTGCTGCCGGTGTTCGCCGACGTCGTCGCCGAGATGTACGACGGCGGCGGCGACCCGTGCTCTCGCGGGATCTTCTGGTGGGTCGACGGCCACCTGCTGGCCGTGCCCGATCCGCGCACGCCGCCGCCCGAGCTCGGCCCCCTCATCGGGCGCATTCCCCGGGCGGACGGCCCCGGCCGGCCGGGGAGCGTCTGGCGCAGGCTGGCGGCGGCCGTCCGCTCCGCGGTGCGGCGCCGGCCGTAGCGCGGTCAGAACGTGTCCAGGAGGCGCTCGAAGGTGCCGAAGGCGCCGAGGGCCACGGGCAGTAGCGCCACGACCGCGATCGCCTCGACGCGGTTCGCGATCCGGCGCAGCCGGGCCCGTACGTGCTCGGGGGGTTCGGTGGACAGCACGACGATCGGCGGGACCAGCGCCAGCAGCAGCACGCCGATCGCCGGCACCACCGCCCAGGAGGCGGTACCGGCCCACGCCCAGGCGAGACAGACCAGAGTCCACAGAGCGGCGCCGAACAGCGCGATCTTCTCGACGGCCAGCGGGAACGTGCGCGCCCTGCTGGCGACCACGGTGGCCAGCAGCGCCGAGAGCGCGGCGGTCCAGCCATCGAACGCGAGGACCGGGCCGTACCCCGCCACGGCCACCGCGGCGGCCACCGCGACGGTCGCGATCACCATGCTGCGGTGCGCGGCCGCCAGCACGGTGGCCACGTCGGTGCGCGTCACCGTGTCGCCCGCGCTGCGCCGGTCGTCCAGTGCGGTGAGGCCCGACAGCATCAGTGCCAGGCGCAGCAGCAGGCTCAGCGCGACCACGGACGCGACCGCGAGGACCGCCGAGACCCGGGTGCCGCCGAGCCCGAGCGCGGCGCTGACCGTGCCGGCCGCGGCGAGGGCCAGCGCCACACCGCCGCCGATCGTGCCGCCCCTGCGCAGCGGCGAGGTCAGCCCCAGCCCGACGGTCAGCAGGGCCGCGGTGATCGCCATGCCACCCCAGCGGACCCAGGACTGCCAGTCGTAGACGTCGGCCGCGAACCACACCGCCAGCCCGGCCAGGCCTCCGCCGCCGAGCGTGAGCGCCGTCCCGAGCGGCTCCCGCCGGCGCACGCCGGTGGCCATCC
The DNA here is from genome assembly GCA_025964685.1 of Actinoallomurus sp. GTDB lineage: Bacteria > Actinomycetota > Actinomycetes > Streptosporangiales > Streptosporangiaceae > Actinoallomurus. The sequence goes on from JAOPYG010000007.1 coordinate 24,221, forward strand.
CGGTGACGAGCAGCACGAAAGCGGCCGCCGCCACGACCGACAGTCCGGCCGCCGCGGGGAACCGGCGCTCGACGAGCACGCCGACGGCCAGGCTCAGCGCCAGCGTGCTGAACGTGGCGGTCCACCGCCGGGTGCGCGACCCCCAGCGCCAAGCGTGAACGTCCGATGCGTCGCCCACGACCTCGGGGACCTCGTGCACGACGGGCGCGGGCAGCGGTTCGTCGGCCCTGATCAGCCGCAGCACCGAACCGTCGGGGACACGCCGGTCGGCGAGCGTCGCCTCGCCGGCGAGCACCTCGCCGGTCGTGGTGACCAGGTGGCGCAGCCGTGGTGGGTTCTCCACCTGGTCGCCGACCAGTTGCAGCACGTCGGGCATGAGTGCGCCGATCGGCTCCTGCGACGGCAGGACCGCGTCCACCCTCCGCTGGTCACCGATGATCGTGACGCGGCTCCACGAAGCCACGACACCTCCCTTGATCTCTTCGTGCGTCGCGGGCCTCACTTGGGCACCGTCGCCACCGCGACCCGCCCCAGGTAGCCGTTGCGCAGCAGCCAGCGGACGGTCGGCAGCGCGGGCGGCTCGGAGAACAGCCCGGCGCTGACGGTGAAACGGACACCGCCGCCCGTACCGCCCTTTCCGGCGGGCACGCTCGACGCGTTGACCTGGAACTGCTTGAGCACCCGGTAGCGGTGGTAGTTCTTGGGCACCTTCGGATCGACGGTGGCGCGTACGGAGGAGGGCAGCCCGCGGCGGGCGAAGGGGGTGCCGTCCGGATACAGCGCCGACCTGCTCTCCTGGCCGAACGCGTCCACCAGGCGGCCAGATGCGAGGGCGTAACCCAGGGGAGCGCCCCCGCTCTGCGCGACCTTGGCCTCGACGTCCTGGACGAGGGAGGCGGTGAGCGCTCCCGCCTGCTGCTCCTGCTGGGCGGTCAGCCGCACCGGGGGGTTCTCCTTGAAGACGAGTTCGCCGTACATCCACCGGCACGCCTCGTCCTCGGTGCCGAACTCCGCGCCCATCCGGCCCTGCCGGCCCTCGACGGTGCCGGCCGTGAACCCACTCGGCGTCTTGGCGAGCAGGTAGTAGCCCGGCGTGGCGGCGGGGCGTGGCTGTCCGGGCAGGACGTAGAGCGTGGCCGGAACGCCCGCCCGGCCGAGCGCGTCGCGCAGCATGGGCAACGTCACCTGGGCGCCGACCCAGCCCGCCGGGATCGGCACCTCGGTGGTGCCCGGCGCCGTGGTCGTCGGCGTGCCCGCCGGCACCGACTGCTGCGCCTGCTGGGTCTTCTGCTTCAGCAACTGGGTCTTGACGAGGGACCAGCCGACGCAGCCCGCGCACACGACCGCGGCGACGCACAGACCAACGAGGATCTTGTTGATGCCCTCGTCGAAGGTCCGGCGCGTGCGCTGCTGTCCGAAGAGGACAGCGTCGCGGAGCCGGCGGCGTCGTACCGCCACCGACTCCAGGAGTTGCGTGTCATAGTCTCGGGCCACTCGGGTCCCCCTCTGGCCGGCTCGGCACGGTGAGCCGGTACGGGGAGCCGGTCACAGCCGGCTCCCCCCGTACGCGTCGGCCCTGGCGTCAGATCGCCTCGACCGCCGCGCCCGCCTTGCTCAGCGTGGTCTGCGCGGTGCCGTCGTTGGACTCGAGCGTGCCCTTCACCAGCCGGATGATCTCTCGGACCTCATTGGCGGCGTTGTGCCACTTGAGCTCCTTGGCGCTGTACTGGTCCGAGACACCGGTGGCCTCGAAGTCGGACATCGCGGTCGAGACGTCGGTGTCGTGCTGGCCGATCAGAGTCTCCAGCCGTCCGATGATGGCGTGGATGTTGGTCTGCGCCTCCCCGGAGGCATCGGTGTCGTAGCTGCGCCGTCCGTCGGTGCTCATGGTGTTGGCCTCTCCCCGTCGCTCAGGCGCCGGTCTTGAACTTGGCGGCGTCGAAGTTGGCCGAGCTCATCCGCGACTGCGCATCGTCGGCCATCGTCTGGTCACCCATGGAGAACGCCTTCTCCATGCCGATCTGGCCGGTGTGAACCGAGCCCAGGCCGGCGCTGAGATCCACCGTGATCTGGTCGGCGTGGGCCTTGAAGTTGTCGAAGGCCGCCTTGCCGGAACCGTTGAACTTCCCCGACAGCGGCTCCGCCGCCGCGATCAGCTGCTTGACGAGGGTCCCCAGCTCCTGCGCCGAGCCTTGGGTACCCCTCCCGAGGGTGACCAGTGTGTCCTGGCCATGATCCCACCGCCCCATGTCCTCACCTGCCCGCTCGAATCGTCGATTGCCGTGCCGTGCCGCCGGAAAGGATTGTCGGTCGGCTCTCCACAGGTACACAGATGTGCTCGGTGCCTCTGTGGTTCCGCGATCCTCTCCGGAATCCCCGTTGGTCCACTATGTGCGTCTTAGAATAATCTCTTCTACTCTGACTTTGCCGGAACCGATGCGGTTCCCGGTGCATCCAAGGGTCGATACGGAGCATCTGCGGGACGTTAGGCCAGGTCATGAAGTTCGAGATAGTGGAGCAGTCCAGAGGTGGCCCTCTGGCGGATCACTACGCCGATATCGAGAATCCTCTGACCGAAACTCAGGCATCGGACGATCCGATTCAGGGATTGAGGGCCGGAACGTCACGGCTGCTCACCGGCGTCCGGGCAGAGGCGCAGCAGATCAGCGAATGCGTGGCCGAGGTGGCGGACCTGGCGGCGGTGAGCGCGCGGGCGCAGATCATGCGGCACGACCGCGGTCTGCCCGCTCGGCCGCCGGCGAGCTTCCGCGCCGCGCGGTTCGGCGGGGCGACGGAGATCGAGCCGCCCGTGGCCGGCGACGCCGGCCACGCGTGGCCTACGGGAACGGGGACAGAGCCATGAGCGGCTGGCACATCGACCCCGCCGGGGTCAAGAGCGTGATGACCAAGGTCGCCGGCCACGTCACCGACGGGCACGGCGGCGGGGACACCCTCGAACACCACCTCAAGGACTTCGGCAACCACATCGAGAACGCCGGGACCGCGGCGGCGAGCTCTCCGATCGGCACCGCACTGAAGGAGTTCGTCGAGCACTACTCGCCCGGCCTCAAGGGCATGGCGAGCAAGAGCGGGAGTTGTATCAAAGGCGCGGTCGACGCGACGAAGGCCTATATCCAGGGAGACCTCGAAATGGCCGCCGAAGCCGAGAAGAAGGCGGTGCAGGCGCAGTAAAGACGCTGGTGAACGGGGGGATCGGGGTCCGGTCACGTCGGTCACCAGGGTGGCTCGGGCCGGCAGTCGAAAGTGCTGGGGGTTTGACGTTGAGTGATGTGATCGATCCAAATGCCATTCCGATTCCGGATGTGCACCCGGAGGACGTGGACACGGCGGGACGCGCCATCAAGACCGATGGCACGAACATCGCTCAAACGGGCCACGACATCGACTCCGACTGGCAGGGCCTGAAGCAGTTCTACCATTCGCCCGAGGCCGCGTCGCTGTTCGCCAAGACCAAGCCGGTGGCCGCCGCCGGCGACAGCATGAAGGCCCCGACGCACACCGCGGGTGACGCACTGGTCACGTTCGCCGAGACGGCGAAGACGCTGGTGGCGGACCTCAAGGGTCTCAAGTCCAAGGCCCAGGCGTTCCGCAAGAAGATCGACGGAGACGACGACTGGCGCGAGGACGAGGACAAGGTCAAGGAGCACAACAACCTCAACAACGACATCCTCGGCAAGCTCGTCGCCTACCAGGCCGCCGAGCGCGACTGCGCCAACAAGATCACCGGCCTGTTCGGCGGAACGCACTTCATCGGCGGCGACCCGACGGCCGACAAAGTGCTGCTCCGCAATGGTGAGCAGATCTACGGGCTGTCCAAGGCGATCAACGACATCGAGACCCCGTGGGCCAAGCCGCAGAAGTACGACGCGCCCTGGTACGAAGACGTCTGGAACGGCATCAAGGACTTCGGCGTCGGCATCGTCCAGGACCTCGCCTCGCTGGTCGGCCTGTACGGCGCGGAGGGCTGGGGCTGGAAGGGCTGGGACAATCTCGGTGCCAACTGGGACGCCCTCGCGGGGGGCATCGCCGGCCTGGTCGGCTTCCACGGCCCTGACGGCTGGGGCTGGAAGGGCTGGGGCAACCTCGGCGACAACTGGCTGAACCTCGTCAACGGCTTCGTCCCCTACCGCGAATGGGACGGCGGCAACGGCGCCGGTTACGTCATCACCCAGAGCATCCTCAACATCGGCTCGTGCTTCGTCGGCGCCGGCGTCGTCAAGGGCCTAATGAAGGCCGGCAAGGCCGGCCGCACCCTGGAGGCCGTCGAGGGCGCGAGCACCGCGGCCAAGGTCAGCATCCTGGGCCGTGAGTTCATGTCCGGCTTCAAGAGCGCCTTCAAGCTGCCCAGTCTCGCGGACCTGAAATCGTCGCTGGACAACATCAAGCTGAAGGTCGGCGACCTGACGGGCCTCGGCAAGACGCTGGACGATGCCGACAAGTTCCACACCCCGGACACGGACCTGAACGACCCGAACATCACGGAGCGCGACCCCGTCCACGTCGGCGGCGACGACCACCCCGGCGACCACGGCGGGACCGGCGACCATGGCGGGAACGACGGCGGTGGCGGGCATGACGACGGCGGTGGAAAGGACGGCAGCGGGAATGACGGTGGCGGCAACGACGGTCACACCGACCCGAAGGACGGCCACACCGACCCCAACGGTGGCCACACCGACCCCAACCAGGGCCACGACCCGAACAAGGGTCACGACCCGAACACGCCCGATCCCGAAGAGGCCAAGAAGCTCGGCAAGGCGAACGACCTTGAGCAGGGCCTCCGGGACGGCGGGCTGACCGACGAGCAGATCGAACGCCTTCGTGGTGATCTTCCGAGGGACAGCCGCCAGTGGCTGCGGATCGGTTCAGCGCTGAGCCAGAAGTTCTCTGGGAAAATTCAGGACATCGCGCACCCGAAGGCGGTGGACTTCGCCTTTGACGAAGGCCGCGTCACCAACCCGGAAACGTTCGCCCAGAGATACGAGTACTTCAAAGCCCGTTTTGACGTCCTGAGGGACCAGATTCGTGATCAGGTCACCGACAAGACCTTGAAGCTCGTGAACAAGAGCCCTGCCCAGGAGGCCCTCGAACGGCTCAACCCGACGGATCTCAGGGCGCAGCTGAAAGCGGACATCGATCAGGTTCACGCCATCCGCCCCCACCCGGCTTCGGTCGATCCCCACCTGTCAGGACCCGATCTGGATGGCGCTGTCCGCGCCAAGGCCGGCGATATCGACATGGGTTCTGACACATCAGCCGCCTACCATGTCATCAAGCACCTTAAGGACATCGTTCCTGATGAGGTGACCGGCAACCCCACCCGCGACTATTTCAACAGTGCGGAGCGGACCATCCACGATGGTGACATCGTGGATCGTCTGCCGGCCGACGGCGGTGGCCAAGAGCTGATCTTCCGCCGGCAGGTGATGGATGGTGTGGGTAAGCCCAAGCTCATGCAGGCCATCGTCCTCGAAAAGCCGGATGGGAGACTGATCTTGAAGACATATGGCGTGGCTAAGGCCAAGCTGAAGTGACCGGGGAAGCCGAGCCGAAGGCCGACGCGCTGATGCGGGGAATCCTGTCCGCGCTAGAACGCGCGGTGCCCGGTCCCCCGAACGGCAAGGCCTTGGTACGCGACGCGCTCGACGCCATACCCGGACTGCAGGAGGCGGCTGCCGGCGAGGATGGCCCGGACGCCAACGCGCTGGAGCGTTTCCGGGAGCGGGTCGTGGAGTTGCTGAAGAGTGGCCGCAATCCGGTGCACCTGGTCTCGTATCGGAACCAGGTGCTGGAGCGGGCGGAACGAGGCCGCACGGACGGGTACGAATCCGCGTCTCTGGGGCGGTCGGCGTTGCAGATACTGAAGGACGAGTTTCCCGCCGACCAGCTCTTTGACGATCTCGCCCGGGACGACCTGGAGGAGATCGACGAGACACTGGCGGATGCGGCCGAAGATGCTCCGCCGATTCAGGACATCCCGTCGTGGGTGCCGGAGTCGCACTGGTGGTGGCGGGCGCCGAAGCGTACGGACATGAGCGATCGGGAGCGGCGATTCCGGCTCTACGGCGGAGAGCTCGACTGGTGATGACAGGCGGGACGAGGCCGGTTCTCGAGCGGTGCCGCCGGCGAACGAATACGGGGAGTATGAAGCCATGACTGACGGGCGTGAGGCGGAGCAGATCGCCGCGGAGCGGTTGCTGGCGGATCCGGGGATCGTGCGTGACCAGCTGGCGGCCGACCTGGCCGAGATCGCCGCGATGGGCCGTACGGGCGTGACCGTCGCACCGGGCGCGGACGCGGTCGGGGTTCTGCGAACGCAGGCGGATCGGCTGGCGTTCCGGTCGCCCGTGGAGGCGGCCACACTCTCGCTGCGGCGTCTGCGCGAGCTGCCGGTGGCCGAGCGCGGGAGCGGTTCGCCGATCGGCCCGTACCACGCGGCCGCCTCGGCGACCGTCGCGCACGGCGAAGCGCTGACCCCGTCGGCCGGCAGGCTGGTGTTCCGGCGTGTGGCGGCCGAGGTCGCTCGTACGACCGTGCTGCTCGAAGCGGTCGTGGAGATCGACGCCGACGGCCAGGCGTGGCTGGAGTCGTTCGGATGGCCGGGGGAGATCACCGATCGGCCGGTCTGGGTGTTCGGTGGTTCCGCCGACGAGTATCTCGCCCAGGCGGAGAGCGACGCTGCTTCCGGCATGCCCTTCGACCGCGTCATGGCGATGATCCTCGGAGCCACGGTCGCCGACTTCGACCCGGCGACCACCGAGGACCAGCGCCTCCGGATCGCCGAGGTGGTCGCCGCGCGCAGCGGCGAGCTGTCCGCCTACGTCGGGAACGCCTTGTCGTACGCACTGGCGGTGCGGGCCTACGGCCTGTGGCCCGCCTGCCTGTACCGCTCGGCGCTGGAGTCCCTGTTCGAGGGCTTCCTCGGCAGTACCGCCTTCGCCCTCGTCGACATGGACGAGGTCGAGGAGATCGACGAAGAACTCCGCGACGCGCTGAACGACGTGGACCCCGTAGCGGCGGCCGCGCTGCCCGCCGGGATCCCGTCCCACCACTGGTGGTGGAGGCCGCCTGCCGCATGACCTGTTCATCGGATTGACCTCACGGGCTCGGGCAGTGAGTTGATGTTGACCGCGCGCCGTCCTGCCGTGCTGCCTGCGGCCCGATGACCTGTTCATCGCATTGATTTCACGAACGCAAGACGACAGGGTGATGATGAACGTGTCCTCGGCTGCGGAGGGGTGACCTGTGCGGGATCTCGCGCGCCGGGTCGCGGTCGGTTTCCGTCGCCGGCCGGGGCGGCCGGCGTGACCGACACGGCGCCGCCCGTCAAGGCCACTGAGGACTGGCAGGCGGCGGTGCTCCAAGAACTCCACCTCCAGCCGGGCATGACCGCGTTCTCCGGCTCCGGCGTCCCGCCGGCGCCCGACGGCGGTCTCACCCCGGGCGCCGCACCGGCCGACCAGGCGGCACGGCCTGACCTGACGCCCGTGTCCGGCCTGGAGCCCTCCACGGAGACGAACGGCCGGCTGCCGTACGCCGCCCCGACCGTCGCGCCGGCCGAGCCCGCGGGGCCGCCGTACGACACACCGAGCATGTACGAGACCACACGCCTCGACATTCCACGGCCCAGCGTGTTCCCGCCCGTGCAAGCCCCGGTGCGGCCCCCCGCCCAAGCCCCCGTGCGGCCCCCCGCCCAGCCGCCGGAGCCGGGTCGGGGCATGCACGGTGATCCGCTGCTGCGCCGGATGGGCCGCGGCGTACGGCGCGCGATCGGTGTGTCCGCCGCTCAGGAGGTGCACGACTGGACCGCGGTGGGGACCGGTCTGCGACAGCCGGTGACGACGCCCCGGCGGATCGTGGTGACCAGTGTGCGCGGCGGAGCCGGCAAGACGACGGTCGCCGTGCTGCTCGCGTCCGCGCTGGCCCGGCACCGGCAGGACCGGGTGCTGCTGGTCGACGCCGATCCTGGTCTCGGGTCCATGGCGGCGCGTGTGGGGGTCACCGCGGCGCCCTCGTTGCGGGAGCTGGCCGGGCGCCGGCCGGACTCCTTCGACGAGGTCGGGCCGCATCTGACCCGGACGGACTCGGGCCTGTGGGTGTTGCCCGGCGTCCGCGGCGAGATGGCCGACGAGGCGCTGGACCTGGCGACGTACGAGGCCGCGACCTCGGTGCTGACCCGGTTCTTCACCGTCGTCGTGGTCGACTGCGGCGCGGGGATGGTCGGTGAGCTGCCGCAGGGCATCCTCGCCGGCGCCCACGCGTGCGTCCACGCCACGCCGGCCACCACCGAGGGCGTCGTCGGCATCGGCCGGGCGCTGGACTGGATGGGACGCCACGGGCTGGACCGGCTCGTGCCCCGCAGCATGACCGTCTTCGCGACGCACGCCCCGCACGCCCGGCCCGACCTCGACGAGGCCGCCGCGCTCCTGCGCGACAACGGGGTCGGCGTCGCGTACCTGCCCTACGACCGTCATCTGGCGTCGGGCGGCCTGCTCGTGCCCTCGCTGCTGGCCGAGTCCACGCGCACGGCCGCGCTCGCGATCGCGGCCGAGGCGCTGACCCGGGCGAACCACTGATCCGGAGACGGGTGGGGCCCACCCGTCTCCGGCCGTGGGCTCAGTGGCAGTCCGTGTCCGAGCACTTCTCCAGGCGGTGCAGCGTCGAGGTGAGCTCCTTCAGCCGCTTCGCGGGCCTGGCGGTCGCGCTCCGGTCGCTGATCTTCGCGCTGTGGGCATGGCGGGTGTGGCGCGGCGGCCCGGCGGCGATCATGCTGATGGCCCGGCTCGGCACGGTGATCGGCGCCGTCTTCGTAGGCGGGATGGCCGCGTTCGCGGTGCCTGTTCCTCGCCGACCGGCCCGGTGGGTCCGTGGCGGGGTTCCTGCCGTACCTGCTGCCCGGGCCTGGCCTCCGGCGCCGCGCTGCTCACCGCGGGCGTCCTGCTACGCCGCCGCGAGATCTCCCGCTGGAGCGGCTTCTGATCCACCCTAGGGCCGGTGGCCGAGGGCGGTGTCCAGCAGGCCGAGGGGAGGGGCGCCGAGTTCGAACATCGCGCGGTGGAAGCGCTGAAGCGAGTAGCCGTCGCCCCACTCCTCGCGGGCGCGTTCGCGCAGGCGGAGGATCTCCAGCTTGCCGTGCGTGTACCGGCCGTAGGTCGGGTCGAACACGGCACGTGCGGCCTCCGCGCGTGCGGCCGAGCCCGCGAGGTGGGTGTCGGCGGTGAAACGGCGCGTGCCGTCCTCGACCGTCATCTCGCCGCTGTGCACGCCGATCGCGCAGGCGAGCCGCGTCACGCGGACGAGCGCCTCCAGCCACACCCCGATCTCGAACCTCGGGTCGTCGGCCATGAAGCCCTCGTCGACGCAGAGCTCCTCCGCGTAGTGCGCCCATCCCTCGACGAACGCCCAGGAGTACAGCGTCCGGCGTACGGCCGTCGGCGCGTGACGCAGGGCCCGGCCGTGGGAGAAGTGGCCGGGGGCGACCTCGTGCGCCGTGACGCCGGGGAGCGTGGTCGCGCTGAAGACCTCCAGCCAGTCCTCGATGTCCTGCTCCGGCCAGGAGGGTTCCGGCGGTGTGATGTGGTACCAGGACGGGGCGTCCGGCTCGCCCGGCGCCGCCCACGACATCATCGCCATCCCCCAGCGGCGCGACTCCGGTGACAGCCCGACCAGGCACTCGCCGTCGTGGTACGGCACGAGGTCGCGTTCGCGGGTGAACTCCAGGACGCGTTCGGTCCAGTGCCGGGACGCCTCCATCACCCCGTCGATGTCGGGATGGTCGCGTACGAGCGCGCGGCACAGCTCCAGCGGCGGCGTCGAGGTGTCGAGGCGTGCGCAGGCGTCGGTCAGCCGCTCGATCAGCCGGTCACGTTCGCGGTCGGCCTGGGCCGCGAGCGTGCCGAGGTCGAGGTCGAGGCCCTCACCGGCGCCCATCAGCCGGGCCAGCGCGTTTTTGCCGAGTGCGGCGTCAGGGTCGCCGTGTTCGGCGAGGTGCTCGATGTGCGCGACGAGCCGCGCGTGGGCCGCCCGCGCCTTGTCGCCGGTCTCGCCGGAGCCCGCGGGGATCCCGGCGGACAGGCCGCGTACGGGACCGAGCAGCGCCCTGGCGACCGGCGCCGGCACCCGGTCGAGGGTGCGGACGGCGGTGTCGGCCGCCTCCGGCCAGCCCGCGAGGTGGCGCATCAGCGCCTCCTCGCGCTCCGCCGCGGGTGCGTAGTCGCGGTCGTAGCAGGCCAGGTCCAGCGCGTCCAGGTGGTCGAGCGGGTTGCGGCGGTGCAACTCCAGCTCCCCGTACACCGTCCGCAGAGACGTCTCGAACACGCGCAGGTGCGCCTCGTCGTGCGGGTCCTCGAGACGCTCGCCACCGCCGACGCGGGTCAGCGCGTCCCGTACCCCGGCGATGGAGTAGTCCGGGAGCCGGCCGTCGTACTCGTGCCGCCCTGCCCCCTCACGCACTCCGGGCATGAGAAGGTCGCAGACCGCGCGGAGCCGCGGCGGCAGATCATCCATGAGACGGACATTACTCGGAACCCGCGCCCGTGATCTCGCGTCGAACCGGTCATGAACGTCATGGGGGTTCGGTCACTCGGCTCCTACGATCTGCTTGAGCCGGTCGGGGAGGGCGCCACGTCCATCGTGCACCGCGCGGTGGACCGGTTCGAACGGGTCGTCGCGGTGAAGGAACCGCGCCGCGAGCTGGCCGGTGACCCGACCATCCGCCGCCGGCTCGGCCGGGAGGCGCAGGCGATGGCACGCGTGCGCAGCCCGTACGTCGCCGAGGTGTACGACGCGTGCCTCGCGGGGGAGCGGCCGTTCATCGTGACGGAGTACGTCGCCGGGGTGCCGCTGCGCGACCTCGTGGCGCGGTTCGGCCCGATGCGGGGGGAGACGCTGAGTGTGTTCGCGGGCCGGCTCGCGCAGGGTCTCGCGGCGATCCACGGGGCCGGTGTGCTGCACCGGGATCTCAAGCCGGGCAACGTCATGGTCCTCGGGGGCAGCCCCAAGATCATCGACTTCGGCATCGCGCAGGAGGCGAGCGCGGACCAGGCCACCCAGCCCGGCGTGCTGACCGGCACGCCCGGCTACGTCGCGCCGGAGCTCATCGACGGCGGGCGGTCGACCGCGGCCTCCGACGTGTTCTCCTGGGCGGCCACGGTCGCCTTCGCCGCCACGGGCCGCGCGCCGTTCGGCGCCGGGTCGCTGCACGGCGTGTGCTTCCGGGTCCTGCGCGGCGCGGCCGATCTCGACGGCGTGCCCGAGCCGGTCCTGTCGCTGCTGGGTTTCGCCCTGCGCCGCGACCCGGCCACCCGGCCCTCCGCGGCGTGGCTGGCCGCCCGGCTTACCCTGGGTGAACCCAGAAGGGCTTCGTGAGGATGTCCCGATTGACACCCGCTTGACCCCACATGCACAGGTATCGTGGCGGAACTATGGAGGGGGCAGACACGTCCGGGGACAATATCGGCCGATACCGCTTGCTCGAGAAGATCGGGGAAGGCGGCATGGGGGTCGTGCACCTGGCGACCGATCCTCAGGGGCGGCGGGTCGCCATCAAAGTGCTGCGTCCGGGCGTCGCCTCCGACCAGACCGCGCTGCGCAGGCTGGCCCGCGAGGTCGACTCGATGAGGCGGGTGCACAGCCCGCACGTCGCGGAGATCGTCGACGCCGACGTGACGGCCGAGCCGCCGTACGTCGTCACGCAGTACGTCCCGGGCCGCACCCTGGAGCAGACCGTGCGCGACCGCGGTCCGCTGGGGATGCGCGAGCTGCAGCGGCTGGCCACCGGGCTGGCCGAGGCCCTCGCCACGATCCACGCCGCCGGGATCATTCACCGTGACCTCAAGCCCGGCAACGTCATGTTCCTCGACAACGGCGAGCCGGTCGTCATCGACTTCGGCATCTCCCAGGGCGTCGACGCCACCCGCCTCACCGCGACCGGCCTGGTCATCGGCACGCCCGGCTATCTCGCCCCGGAGATCATCGAGGGTGAGGACGCCGCGGCGCCCGCCGACGTTCACTCCTGGGCCAGCACCCTCGCCTTCGCGGCCACGGGCCGGGCGCCCTTCGGGTCGGGCACCTTCGAGTCGATCTTCTACAAGATCATGGAGGGCCGGCCCGACCTGGACGGCGTGCCGGCCGCCCTCCTGCCGCTCGTGCGCGCGGCGATGGCGCGCAACCCGGTCGAACGCCCCACCGCGCAGGCGCTCGTCGGCCTGACCTCGCGCCTCGACGTCGAGCGCACGACGTTCGACACCCCGGCCGCCGCGCCGCACACCAAGCCGCTCACCGCCGTGGCGGCGCCGCCGCTCGCCAGCCCCCGCGACTTCCGTGGCCAACTGCCGCCGGTGGCTCCGCCGCCACCGCCCCCGCCGATGTACGGCCGGCAGCCGTACCCGCCGCAGCGGCCCGCGCCCACGCGCGAGCGGCCACCGGAGCCGGCACCGAAGCCGGACGGACCCAAGCCGTACGGGCTCTACCGGCTCCTCAGCTTCCTGCTGCTCGCCGGCGCGGTCGGACTGGCCATGGCGCTGCCGTCGATCGCGGTGATCGTCGTATTGATCGTCCTGCTGGTGCTGAAGGTGGCCGACCGGGCCCACCAGACCCTGACCTCCAAACGCACGCGCCGGGGGCCACGGCCGGCCGACGTCGCCGGAGTGATCGTCAGATCGCCGTTCTCGGTGGTCCGCGTGGGTCTGATGATGGCGCTGATCAGCCCGGTCGGCATCTTCGCCGCCCTGATCGTGCTGATCATCGCGATGGCGTCCAAGACGGACATGACGATGGCGCGGGGGCTGTCCTACAGCGCCGCGGCGTTCATCATCGTGCAGTGCCTCGGGCCGGGCAGCGATCCCGCCCGCCGCCAGCTCAGCCGCATCTGGGGCGCGGTCGCGCCCCAGCGCGACCGCGCGATGATCATCGCGGGCGTCGTCGGCCTGCTCGTCTTCTTCCTCGTGTCCTTCTCCCTCAGCCAGGCACCGGAGCTGCGGCCGTTCAACTTCCCGCAGTTCGACCAGAACCTGGGCCACGTGCGTCATCAGCTACGCCAGTTCGGCCCCTGACGTCGTGCGGGGACCCCGCTGATGCCGGACACCGAGGCGGAGCACGCCGGTCCGTACCGTCTGCTGGAGTTCCTCGGCGAGGGCGGCATGGGAGTCGTGCGCCGGGGGCTGCGCCACGACGACCGTGAGGTCGCCATCAAGCTGCTCAAGCCCGAGCTGGCCGGGAACGCCGACTTCCGGCACCGGCTGGCGCGCGAGGTCGACACCATGCGGCGCGTACGCAGCCCGTACGTCGCCGAGGTCCTCGACGCCGACGTGTCGGCCGACCGGCCGTACGTCGTCACGCGGTTCATCCAGGGCAGTCCGCTCGACGACGCCGTGCGCGCCGACGGCCCGTTCACCGGCGAGGCGCTGCGGCGCGTGGCGGCCGGCCTGGCCGACGCGCTCGTCGCGATCCACCGCGCGGGCGTGGTCCACCGTGACCTGAAGCCCAACAACGTCATGCTCGTCGGCGGCTCGCCCGTCGTCATCGACTTCGGCATCGCGCATGCCGTGGACGCCACGCGGCTCACGCGTCTCGGACAGGTGGTCGGCACGCCCGGCTACATGGGGCCGGAGCTCATCGAAGGAGCGGTGCCGGGCCCGGCCGCTGACGTGTACGGCTGGGCCGCGACGGTGACGTTCGCGGCCAGCGGCCGGTCGCCGTACGGCAGCGGCTCGCTGAACTCCGTGCTGGCCCGCATCGCCGCCGGCCGGCCCGACCTGGCCGACGTGCCGGCCGGCCTCCAGCCGATCCTGCGCACGGCGCTCGACCGCGATCCGGCGCGCCGGCCGTCCGCGGCGCGGCTGGCGCAGTGGATCCGCGAGGTCGACCTCGGCGTGCCGGTGCCCGCGGACGAGCCCGGCGCCGCCTCCGTCACCGCCCCGGATCCGCGCACGCGCGACCGCCCGCCGCCCGCAGACAAGCGCCCTCCGGTGCCCCGCCCTCCGGCACCCCGTCCGCCGCTCCGCGTCTACAAGGTGCTCGCGTACCTGGTCATCGCCGCCGTCTCAGCGGTCTGCGCGGTGCTGCCGCTGGCCGCGGGCGTGGGCACGGTGGCCGCCACCTGGTACCTGCGGGCCGGCGACGTGGCCATCCGCAAACGCCGCGTCCCAGTCCAGCGGGCCGGCGACCTGCTGCTCGCACCATCCCGCGCGAAGAGCGGCCGGATCCGCGCCACCCTCGTGCTCCTGCCGGCCGCGGTGTACGCCGGGCTGTTCGCGACCGCGGCCGGCGTGGCGCTGTTCGCGGCCGGCAGGCACAGCGCGACCATCGGGCCCGAGGTGATCACGAAGGGCACGGCGTTCGTCTTCGGCTCCATGACCCTCGCCGGTCCGCGGGTGATGGCACCACGCCGCCAGCTCGTCCGCGTGCTGTCGGCGCTGGCACGGGACCGGCGGTCGGCCTGGGGCGCCACGCTGGTCATCGCCGGGCTCACCGCCGCGGCCGCCCTGACGGCCTGGGCGCTCCCGCCATCGTGGTGGCCGTCCGGGGCCTCCTACTACGACCTCGGCCGGCTGGTACGTCCGCTGACCAAAATGTGGTGAGCGGAGCTGCCCGAGCCTCCCGCCTGAAGGGTCCGCGCGCCGGTAGTGTTGCGTCGCGATGACGTCGGACGAGACACACACGGTCCCCGGACACCGGCCCACGGACGACGACGCCCTCGACGCCGTGATCGAGGGCTGGTCACGCCTCTTCGCTTACCTGGTCGTCGCGGTCGTCGCCGGTTTCACCGTCGTGCTGCCCTTCTTCGGGCTCCTGCTGGCCCTTGCGGGCGCGTCGTACCTGCGGGCGGGTGACCTGCACGCGCGCCGCCACCGCGGCGGCCTGCTGCGCACGCTCGCCGGTCCGCTGACAGCTCCGCTCGACCTCGTACGCGGCGCGGCCGGCACCCTCGTCACCGTGCCGTACGCCGCGGCCGTCGCCGTGGCCGTGCCGCTGATCGTCATGGCCGGGGCCGCCACCGACGTCGAGGTCGCCCCACTCGTGGGCGCCGCCTGGGGCGCGGGCGCGGCGGCGTACGTCCTGCTCGCGGCTCCCGGCGTCCGTACGCCGCGCCGTCATCTGGTCCGGGTCTTCACGGCGTTCGCCGACGAGCCGCGGCGTATCGCCTGGGCCGGAGTGCTGCTGTGCGCGCTGGGCCTCGCCGCGGTGGTCGGCGCGATCATGCTGCGGCCGAGCTTCGCCCCTGTGTACGAGCTGGAGAACTCCATCGCCCAGGAGCTGTCCCACTTCCAGCACTCGGTGCACCGCCACGCGCTGTGACCTGAGTCGCAGCGGCGACCAGGGTTTTGCGCCATGGCTACTCGCGGGTAACCTCAGGCGTACACCTGTTGTAGCCCCCAAGCCGAATGTGCTTCGGGTGTTTGGCAGGCTTATGGTGCGAACGTTCAACCCGCGCCGGCCAACCGGGCGGCGCCTGTCCTTGCCCGGCTCGGCGCAGGCGATCGCGGGAGCGAGAGAGGCGCGTTATGAAGTGTGCAGGGAGGGCGTACACGGAATGAACATCGTCGTCTGCGTGAAGCAGGTACCCGACACGGCGACCGAACGGAAGCTGAAGTCCGACGACAACACCCTCGATCGTGAGGCCGCCGACGGTGTCATCAACGAACTCGACGAGTACGCCGTCGAAGAAGCGTTGACGATCAAGGAGGCGCACGGCGGAGAGGTGACGGTCCTCACCATGGGACCGGACAAGGCCGCCGACTCGATCCGCAAGGCCCTCGCGATGGGCGCCGACAAGGCGGTCCACGTGACGGACGACGCGCTCGTGGGGTCGGACGGCCTGTCGACGTCGTACGCGCTCGCCCAGGTCCTGAAGAAGATCGGGTTCGACCTGGTCATCCTGGGTTCGGAGTCGACCGACGCTCGTATGGGCGTGCTCGCCGCGATGCTGTCCGAGCGGCTCGGTGTCCCCCAGGTGACGCTCGCCAACAAGCTCGAGATCGACGGCACCTCGCTGAAGGCCCAGCGGCTGACCGACTACGGCTTCGACCGGGTCGAGGCGAGCCTGCCCGCGGTCGTGAGCGTCGTCGAGAAGATCAACGAGCCGCGTTACCCCTCGTTCAAGGGGATCATGGC
>JAOPYG010000019.1 GCA_025964685.1 Actinoallomurus sp.
CCGATCGTGCCCGTGCCGTCGCCATGGTCGATCAGCCGGGCCACCGGCACGCCGCCGCGCGCCGCGACCGTCAGCGCCGCGGCCTCGCGCGCCAACTCCGCGGGCTGCGGTGCCACCGGCGGGTCGCGGCGCAGGATCAACGGACGCCCTTCCGCGTCGAAGGACCAGGTCTCCCGGCTCGCTCCGCCTGAGAGCCGGCGGAGCCCGGTCACCTCCACCGGTCTGCCGTACACCGCCGTCAGCCGGGCGGTGAGGTGCTCGGTGAGCGCGGCGGTCACGACCGGCTCTCCCGGGCCGCACGCCGGGCGGTGGCGTACGCGCGGAGCGGGTCGCTCGTACGGGAGTCGGCGTACTCCTCGATCCGGGTGATCCTGCCGTCCTCGACGGTGACGAACAGGCAGGCGGCCACCTCGATCGGCGTACCGTCGGGAAGTCCGCCGCGCAGTACGTGACGCTGGACGTAGCCCGCCGGCAGCGTGTCCCGCCGGATCTCCTCATAGCGCAGGTCACGTACGTTCCGGGCCAGCCAGCGGAGGGTCCGCAGGTTCTCCTCGGCGGTCTGCTCCGCGCCGTCGTCGTTGTGCCAGATCCGGGCCTCCGGCGCGTAGATCAGGCGCAGGGCGTCGACGTCGCCCGCCTCGATGGCGGCCATGAGACCGGCGGCGATGTCCTCGTTCACGGCAGCTCCTCGAGGCCGAGTGCGCGGATGGTGAGCGCGTCGAGCGTGTCCAGGAAGCGCTCGGTGTCATCGCCGTCGCCCTGGACCAGCCGGAGGTACAGGGAGTGGTCGACCATGGCGGCCAGGGCGCGCGCCGCCATGTCGGCGTCGAGCCCGGCGGCGACGAGCCCTTCGCGCTGCCAGCGGCGGATCGCGTGGGCCGAGCGGCCGACCGACGTCGCACGGTGCCGGCGGCGCATCTCCCGGAACTCCTCGTTGAACGTCGCGACCTGCTCGATGATCGCCATCATCGGGGCGTTGCGCAGGTACGCCTCGTAGTAGGAGCGGTTGGCGCGGCGTACCCGCTCCGCTGGGGAGGCGCCCCTCAGCGGGAGCCGGTCGGGTTCGGTCATGTCCGTGAAGAGCCGGTCGGCGATCTCGCGGAACACGGCCTCCTTGGAGTCGAAGTAGGTGTAGAAGGTGCCGTACGCGACCTTCGCCCGCCGCGTGATGTGGCCGACCCGCGCGTCGAGGAAGCCCATCTCCTCGAAGATCTCTCGGGTGGCCTGGATCAGCCGCTCCCGGGTGCGTACACCGCGCTCGGTGAGCGTGGCCTCTTCCGCCATCGCAACCGCCTTCTCCTCGCCCGGGGTCTTGACGATGGAGCCTCCATGGCACATCGTGGCGATCATCCATATAAGTTGACGTGACTGTCAAGTCAACTCATGCCGCAGAGGAGTGAAGGCAATGACCAGGGAGAACACCGAGTTCCAGCTCGGCGGGATCAACCATCTGGCGCTGGTCTGCGCGGACATGCAGCGCACCATCGACTTCTACTCCGGCGTGCTCGGCATGCCACTGATCAAGACGATCGACCTGCCGAACGGCATGGGGCAGCACTTCTTCTTCGACTGCGGCGGCGGCGACTGCGTGGCGTTCTTCTGGTTCCCCGGCGCCCCGGACGGTGTGCCGGGCGTCTCCGCGCCCGCCGGCCGGCCCGAACAGGGCGACCTGGTGAGCGCGGTCGGCTCCATGAACCACGTCGCCTTCCACGTCCCTGAGGACCACTTCGAGGAGTACCGGAAGCGCCTGAAGGCCAAGGGCGTCACCGTCAGCCCCATCCTCAACCACGACGACAGCCCGTTCGGCGTCGCACGGGAGATGTACGACGGCGTCTTCGTCCGGTCGTTCTACTTCCAGGACCCCGACGGGATCCTGCTGGAGTTCGCCTGCTGGACCCGCGGTTTCACCGACGCCGACGTCAGCCACACGCCGAAGACCGCGGCCGACCGGCACGCGACCGCACACGCCTGAGAGGACGTCCATTGCCCCGCCTGCGAGAGGTGCCGCGCGCCGAGGTCACCGACGAGCGCGTGCTGTTCTTCTACGACCGCCTGTTCGGGCCCGACCGGGATCCGGCCGTCGACCACGGCACCGCCACCGGCTCCCCCGGCGACTGGTGGACGGTCTTCGCCCAGTCCCCCGAGGTGTTCCACCACGCCGTACGCGGCTTCGCCCTCTACCGCGACGCCAAGGTCGACCCGCTGCTGCGCGAGCTCGGCCAGTGCCGCGCGGGCTGGGCGCGCGGCAGCCAGTTCGTCTTCTCCCAGCACTGCAAGCAGCTGCGGGCGATGGGCGTGCAGGAGGACAAGATCCAGGCCGTGGCGTACTGGCAGACCGCGGATTGCTTCTCCGAGCTGGAGCGGGCCGTGCTCGCCTACACCGACGGGATCGTCCTGGACGGCGGCCGCGTGCACGACGAGGTCTTCGCCGTGCTCCGTCGCCACCTCAGCGACGAGGAGATCCTGCTGCTGACTTACATCACCTGCCTGTACGACATGCACGCCACGATGAGCAAGGTCCTGCGGCTGGAGTTCGACGATCGGGACGAACCCGTCGTGGAGGTCGCCGCGCCCGAGGGGTACGGCGGCCGGGACATCGCCGACGACCTGGGCGGTGGCCGATGACGTTCGAGGTCCCTTCGCACGTACGGCCACTCCGGGACGCCGTCCACGCGTTCATGACCGAACGGGTCGAGCCCGCCGAGCCGGTCCTCGCCGCGGGCGGCGAGGCCTCGGCCGGGACGTTGCAAGAACTCAAGCGGGCGGCGAAGGACGCCGGGCTGTGGGCGCTGGGACATCCGAAGGAGCTCGGCGGCGGCGGTCTGCCGTTCCTGGACTACGTGTTCGTGAACGAGGTGCAGGG
>JAOPYG010000032.1 GCA_025964685.1 Actinoallomurus sp.
CCACCGGCTGCTGGAGACCCTGATCAGGCTTCGCGACATCGGCAACACGCTCATCGTCGTCGAGCACGACGAGGACACCATCCGGGCCGCCGACTGGGTCGTGGACATCGGCCCGGGCGCGGGCGAGCACGGCGGCCAGGTCGTCGTCGCGGGCACGGTCCAGGAGTTGCTCGACTCGGAGAGCTCGATGACCGGCGCCTACCTCTCGGGCCGCCGCGAGATCCCGGTGCCGCCGAGCCGCCGCAAGCGGCAGCGCGGCCGTGAGCTGGTGGTCAAGGGCGCCCACGAGCACAACCTGAGCGACGTCGACGTGGCCTTCCCGCTCGGCGTGTTCACCGCGGTCACCGGCGTGTCCGGCTCCGGCAAGTCGACGCTGGTCAACGACATCCTCTACCTCTCGCTGGCCAAGCAGCTGCACAACGCCCGTACGGTGCCCGGCCGGCACAAGCGCATCAACGGGCTCGACCAGGTCGACAAGGTCGTCCACGTCGACCAGTCACCGATCGGCCGCACCCCACGCTCCAACCCGGCGACCTACACGGGCGTCTTCGACCACGTGCGCAAGCTGTTCGCGGCCACCGCCGAGGCGAAGGTCCGCGGCTACCAGCCCGGCCGGTTCTCCTTCAACGTCAAGGGCGGCCGCTGCGAGGCGTGCTCCGGCGACGGCACCATCAAGATCGAGATGCAGTTCCTGCCGGACGTCTACGTCCCCTGCGAGGTCTGTCACGGGGCCCGCTACAACCGCGAGACGCTCGACGTCCACTACAAGGGCAAGACCATCTCCGAGGTCCTGGACATGCCGATCGAGGAGGGCCTGGACTTCTTCGAGGCCATCCCGGCCATCCGCCGCCACCTGCAGACCCTCAACGACGTCGGCCTGGGCTACGTCCGGCTCGGCCAGCCCGCGCCCACCCTGTCCGGCGGTGAGGCACAGCGGGTCAAGCTCGCCTCTGAGCTGCAGCGACGTTCGACCGGGCGTACCATCTACGTACTCGACGAGCCGACAACCGGCCTGCACTTCGAAGACATCCGCAAGCTCCTCGGCGTGCTCGGCCGTCTCGTCGACGGGGGTAACACCGTCATCGTCATCGAGCACAACCTCGACGTCATCAAGACCGCCGACTGGATCATCGACATGGGTCCGGAGGGCGGCTCGCGCGGTGGCACCGTCGTCACCACCGGCACACCCGAACAGGTCGCCAAGGTGGAGGAGAGCCACACCGGCCAGTTCCTCGCCAAGGTGCTCCGGTGACCGCTGGTGCTGCTGGTGCTGGGTGGAAAGCCGTGCGGGGATTGAACCGATCCGGTGGTTCCTCCGTGCAACGAGGGAAAAGCCCCAAAGCCAAGGAGGAACCCTATGCCGTCCGATCCGTCCACGCCCCAGCCCGAGTCTTCCCGCCGGGGAATGCTGCTCGGAGTCGGCATCGTCGGGCTCGCCGGCACCCTGAGCGCCTGCGGAGGCTCGAAGGACGCCTCGTCGGCCGATCCCTCACAGGGCAGCGGCAACGCGCCTGCCCAGAGCAGCGGGGGCACTCTGGGAAAGACGAGTGACATCCCGGTCGGCGGCGGCAAGATCTACAAGTCCGAGAAGGTCGTCGTCACCCAGCCGCAGCAGGGCGAATACAAGGCCTTCAGCGCCGTCTGCACCCACCGCGGCTGCACGGTGGGCTCCGTCTCGGGCGGAAAGATCCACTGCCCGTGCCACGGCAGCGCCTTCAATGTCACCGATGGCTCGGTGGCCAACGGCCCCGCAGGCAACCCGCTGCCGTCCAAGTCCGTCACGGTGCAGAACGGCGAACTGAAGCTCGGCTGATGCCTTTCCCGTCGCGGTCACGCCCCCGTCGCCGTGACCGCGACGGAACCTGTCCGCCTCTGGCGTTGCCCTGGCCGCGGCATGCGCCGACCTGTCCGTCTGGCGTCACCCGGCCGCGGAGTCCGGCGGTGGTGGTCGTGACGGCACTTGTCCGTCTGGCGTCGCCTGGTTGCGGCACGCGCCGGCGATGGTGGTGACCGGACATTCGCTCGGCGTTGCCCGGTAGGGCGTCTGCCGGGTTGGCCGCGGCGGCCCGTTGGCCGCTCTCACCTTCCACGTCGCGGGGGATTTTCTGTCGGTGCTCGCTGACATGCTCTCCTCATGGCCGACATCCCCGAGGACAGCTACGCGCGGCCCTGGGGCGCCGGTGACATCCGGATCCAGCCGCCGCCGGTCGGTGGAGAGCGGGAGACGCTGAGCGCGTTCCTCGACTGGCACCGCGAGACGTTCGCGCTCAAGTGTGCTGGTCTCGGTGACGGACGGCTGTCCGAAAAGGGGGCGTCCCGCCGTCCGGGCTCAGCCTGCGCGGGCTGCTGCGTCACCTCGCCGCCGTCGAGCCGTGGTGGTTCGCCGTCCAGTTCGCCGGCGAGGCTGCGCTGGCGCTGGTGCACATGATCGCCGCGTACGCCCGGCGCAACGGGCACGCCGACCTTCTGCGGGAGCGGATCGACGGTGTCACGGGATACTGAAGGTAAGGCGCTTCACCGTCGTGACAGGGGGCGATCATGGCCACGGAGGATGGCCGGCCCGGGCAGCGCGCGGCCGACGCGGCGTACGTCGTCCGGCCCGGCACTAGGCTGACGGACGTGGCAGATCCGGCGACGTACCGGCCCGCCTCAGGCACCGTCCCCGAATCGCCCGGGGTGTACCGGTTCCGCGACGCGAGCGGCAGGGTCATCTATGTGGGCAAGGCGAAGAACCTGCGTGCCCGGCTCAACTCCTACTTCGCCGACTTCGCCGGGTTGCACCCGCGCACTCAGACGATGCTGCAGACCGCCGCGGGTGTCGAGTGGACGATGGTCCGCACCGAGGTCGAGGCGCTGCAGCTCGAATACTCCTGGATCAAGGAGTACGACCCGCGCTTCAACGTGAAGTACCGCGACGACAAGTCCTATCCCTACCTCGCGGTGACGATGAACGAGGACGTCCCCCGCGTGCAGGTGATGCGCGGCGCGAAGAAGAAGGGCGTGCGCTACTTCGGGCCGTACTCCCACGCCTGGGCGATCCGGGAGACCGTGGATCAGTTGCTGAGGGTCTTCCCCGTCCGCACGTGCTCCGCCGGCGTCTTCCGCCGCCAGCAGCAGATGGGGCGCCCCTGCCTGCTCGGCGACATCGGCAAGTGCTCGGCGCCCTGCGTCGGCCGGATCACCGAGGAGGGGCACCGCGACGTCGCCGCCGACTTCTGCGACTTCATGGCCGGTGACACCGCCCGGTTCATCAGGGCGCTGGAAAAGGACATGCGCGCGGCCGCGGGCGAGCAGGAGTACGAACGCGCGGCCCGGCTGCGCGACGACGTACGGGCGCTGCAGCGCGCCCTGGAGAAGCAGTCCGTGGTGCTCGGCGACACGACCGACTGCGACGTGATCGCCCTTGCCGACGACCAGCTCGAGGCCGCCGTCCAGGTGTTCTACGTACGCGGTGGGCGCATCCGCGGTCAGCGCGGCTGGGTCGTCGACAAGATCGAGGACATCACCACCGGTGAGCTGGTCGAGCAGTTCGTGCTGCAGATGTACGGCGACGTGACCGGTGACGCCGTACCCCGCGAGATCCTCGTACCGCACCTGCCCCCCGAGCGGGACGCGGTGGTCGAGCTGCTCGCAGAGCACCGCGGCGGCAGCGTGGACCTGCGCGTTCCCCAGCGGGGTGACAAGAAGACGCTCATGGAGACCGTCGAGCGCAACGCCAAGGAGGCGTTCAAGCAGCACAAGACGCGCCGTGCGTCCGACCTGACCAGCCGCAGCAAGGGGCTGCAGGAGATCCAGGACGCGCTCGAGCTCGACCAGGCGCCGCTGCGCATCGAGTGCTACGACGTGTCCAACCTGCAGGGCACGCATGTCGTGGCCTCGATGGTCGTCTTCGAGGACGGATTGCCCCGCAAGAGCGAATACCGCAGGTTCTCCATCAAGACCGTCGAGGGCCAGGACGACGTCCGGTCCATCAACGAGGTGATCGCGCGGCGGTTCAAGCGCTACCTCGAGGAGACCGAGAAGACCGGAGAGCTCGACGTCCTCGGCGAGCGCGAGGAGGGCGGGCCGATCGACCCTGAGACCGGCCGCCCGCGCAAGTTCGCCTACCCGCCCAACCTCGTCGTGGTGGACGGCGGCCCCCCGCAGGTGGCCGCCGCCCAGCGAGCCCTCGACGAACTCGGGATCGACGACGTCAGCCTGTGCGGCATCGCCAAGCGTCTCGAGGAGATCTGGCTCCCTGGTGAAGAGGATCCGGTCATCTTGCCGCGCAACAGCGAGGGCATGTACCTCCTGCAGCGGGCGCGTGATGAGGCCCATGACTTCGCGATCCGGTTCCACCGCACCAAGCGGTCCAAGAGCATGATCGTGAGTGAGCTCGACGCCGTACCCGGACTGGGGCCGAGCCGGCGCACCGCACTGATCAAGCACTTCGGGTCGGTGAAGCTGCTCAAGGAGGCCGGCCCCGACCAGATCGTCGAGGTTCCGGGCATCGGACGCCGCACCGCTGAGAGCATTGTCGCGGCACTGCACGCGCAGGACGGGGGAACAGGACGTGAGTGAGTTCGCGAACAGGCGACCGGTGAGGGTGGCACCACCACCGCACCGGGACGCCCGCACGGGCGAACACCGCAGGACGAGCACACCTACGCGTGCCACCACCCACGCGCCGGCCCCTGGTGGCGGGTACGCCGGTGGAACGCACGCGCTGACCGGTGGCATGGCGCGCACGCCGGCCGCTACGACTGGTGGTGTGAGTCGGTCGGGTGTGGAAGGCGCGGCGGTCGGTACGGCTGGTCGTCTGAGCGGGTCGGGTGCGGAATGGGCCGTGTCCGGCGCGGGGGCGTCGGTGGCCGGTGCCCAGGGGCACGTAGGGCGCGCGCGCTCCCGAGGTGCGGCGCATGCGGTCCTCGGGGATCCGGCACACGTGGCCGGGCGGGGTGCGGTGCGTGCGTCGTTCCCTGGCCGGGCGTGCGTGGTGGCCGGTGGCACGGGGCGTGGTCTCGGATGGAGGGCGCTGTGACCGCCACCACGACCGGTATCGGCGGGGCGCCGCAGGTGCCCGACATAGTGATCATCACTGGCATGTCCGGTGCGGGCCGTAGTACGGCGGCCAAGTCACTGGAGGACCTCGACTGGTTCGTGGTCGACAACCTGCCGCCCGGCCTGCTCGCGACCATGGCCGACCTCGCCGAGCGCGGTCAGGGGGCGGTGCCCCGCATCGCCGTGGTCGTCGACGTGCGAAGCCGGGCGTTCACCACCGACCTGCAGTCCGCGTTCGACGAGCTGGAGGCGCGCGGCGCGCACCCGCGGGTGGTCTTCCTGGAGGCCTCCGACGACGTGCTGGTACGCCGGTTCGAGAGCGTGCGGCGTCCGCATCCACTGCAGGCCGACGGCCGGATCGTCGACGGCATCGCGCGTGAGCGTGAGCTCCTGCGGGAGGTGCGGGCCGAGGCGGACCTCGTCATCGACACCACCTCGCTCAACGTCCACGAGCTGCGCGCCAAGATCGTCGGTTTCTTCGGCGGCGAGGGCAACGAGTCCAGCCTGCGCGCGACGGTCGTGTCGTTCGGCTACAAGTACGGTCTGCCGGTCGACGCGGATCTCGTGGTCGACTGCCGGTTCCTGCCCAACCCGCACTGGATCCCGGAGCTGCGGCCGCACACCGGTCGTGACGCCGCCGTGCGCGACTACGTCCTGTCCCGGCCCGGGGCCAAGGAGTTCCTCGACGCGTACACCGAGGTGCTCCGGCTCCTGGTGGAGGGGTACGAGCGCGAGGGCAAGCACTACGTCACGCTCGCCGTCGGATGCACCGGCGGCAAGCATCGAAGTGTCGCGATGGCCGAGCAGCTCGGCGGCCGCCTGCGCGACGAAGGTCTGGACCTTCAGGTCGTCCATCGGGATCTCGGACGGGAATGACACGACGTGGCTCCCCCCAGCGTCGTCGCCCTCGGCGGCGGGCACGGGCTTTTCGCCTCACTTTCGGCGTTGCGCCGGGTGACGGACCGGCTCACGGCCATCGTGACCGTCGCCGACGACGGAGGGTCGAGCGGGCGGCTGCGCCGCGAGCTCGGCGTGCTGCCGCCCGGTGACCTGCGCATGGCGCTCGCCGCGCTGTGCGGCGACGACGACTGGGGGAGCACCTGGAGCGAGGTCGTCCAGCACCGCTTCCTCAGCCAGGGCGAGCTGCACGGGCACGCGGTCGGCAACCTGCTGATCGTGGCGCTGTGGGAGCTGCTCGACGACCCGGTCGCCGGGCTCGACTGGATGGGGCGGCTCCTGCGCGCCGAGGGGCGGGTGCTGCCCATGGCCTCGGTCCCCCTCGACATCGTCGCGGAGGTCAGGGGCGCCGACCCGGCGGCGCCACAGGAGATCACGCACGTACGCGGCCAGGTGGCCTGCGCGAAGACGCCAGGCCAGGTGCTCAGCGTCTCGCTCGTCCCCGAGGACCCGCCGGCCTGCCCGGAGGCGCTGAGCGCCGTCGAGGACGCCGACTGGATCGTCTTCGGCCCCGGCTCCTGGTTCACCAGCGTGCTGCCGCACCTGAAGGTCCCCGAGCTGGCCAGGGCGCTGCAGCGGACGAAGGCCAAGCGGCTCGTCGCGCTGAACCTCGCGCCGCAGCCAGGGGAGACCGATGACTTCTCACCCCAGGCTCATCTGGAGGTGCTTCGCGCGCACGCGCCCGAGATGCAGGTCGATGTGGTGCTCGCAGAGCGGAATCTCGTCGATGAGCCCGATGTTCTCGATAAGGCGGTTCGGGGCCTCGGAGGGAGGCTGACCCTCGCCGACGTCGCCGCGGAAGATGGATCTCCACGGCATGATCCGGCACGGTTGGCCCAAGCGTTCGCACAGATCTTCGCCAGCGGCCACGTGACGCGACGAGATTCGGCCAGACTGCCCTGACGGGTGTTGGCAACAGGGGGAGGATCACATCCATGGCGATGACCGGCGTGGTGAAGGACGAGCTGAGCAGGCTGTCCATCATGAAGCCGTGCTGCCGCAAGTCCGAGGTGTCGACGCTGCTGCGTTTCGCCGGAGGCCTGCACATTGTGAGCGGACGGATCGTGATAGAGGCGGAGCTCGACACCGGATCCGCGGCGCGGCGCCTGCGTAAGGACCTTGCCGAGGTCTTCGGTCACACCTCCGACGTCGTGGTGCTCGCGCCGAGCGGGCTGCGCAAGGGCAACCGCTACGTCGTACGGGTCTTTCGCGAGGGCGAGTCACTGGCACGCCAGACCGGCTTGATCGACAACAACGGCCGCCCCGTGCGTGGGCTGCCGCGGCACGTGGTGGCGGGGGCCTCCTGTGATGCCGAGTCGGCGTGGAGGGGGGCGTTCCTGGCGCATGGGTCGCTTACCGAGCCCGGACGCTCGATGTCGCTGGAGGTGACCTGCCCCGGACCGGAGGCCGCGCTGGCCCTGGTCGGTTCGGCCCGGCGGCTGCGGATCCACGCCAAGGCGCGCGAGGTGCGCGGCATCGACCGCGTGGTCGTACGCGACGGCGACGCGATCTCGGCGCTGCTCACCCGGCTTGGCGCCCACGACTCGGTGCTGGCGTGGGAGGAGCGCCGGATGCGCCGGGAGGTTCGCGCGACCGCGAACCGCCTGGCCAACTTCGACGACGCCAACCTGCGGAGGTCGGCCCGCGCCGCGGTGGCCGCGGGCGCACGGGTGGCGCGCGCCCTGGAGATCCTCGCCGACGACGCTCCGGAGCACCTCGTCGCGGCCGGCCGCCTGCGCCTGGAGCACAAGCAGGCCTCGCTCGAAGAGCTGGGCCAGCTCGCCGACCCGCCGCTGACCAAGGACGCCATCGCCGGCCGGATAAGGCGTCTGCTGGCGATGGCCGACAAGCGGGCGATGGACAAGGGCATCGCCGGCACCGAGGCCAACGTCACGGCCGACATGCTCGCGCCCTGATCGATTCGGCCCGCATGCGCGGGTCCCACCCCGTTCGCCTCCGAGGAGCCAGGACGGGGGACGCAGGGCCATCTGGACCACCACCGGGCGCTTTTTCATGCTTGGCCGCCCGGGACGCATTCGTTTCGCGGCACGGTGTCAGTTGGGGATGCCGCCTCGGACGTGGAAGGGCCCGCCGTGCACGCACGGCGGGCCCTTCCACGTCTGGAGAACCCCTCAGCGGGGCGGGTACTGCTGACCGGGTCGCTGCTCCTGGCCGTACGAGCCGCCCTCGCCCGGCCGGCCGTACGGCTGCTGCGGGGGAACGTACGGCTGAGGGTTCTGGCCGTACGGCTGCTGTTCCGGTGCGGGCGGCTGTCCTTGCCCGTACGGCGGCTGTCCCTGCCCGTACGCCGGCTGCCCGTACGCCGGCTGTCCGGAGTACGGCTGGGCCGCCGCCGCGCCGGGCTGAGGAGCGGCACCGTACTGCTGCTGCGGCGCGTACTGCCCCTGCCCCTGACCGGGCCCCTGTGCGGGAGCCGCACCGTAGGAGGCCGGTGCGTCCGCCGTCGCGCGGGAGGCCTGAATGCGCCGGTACACCATGCTGAACGCCGCCGCGGCGCCGATCGCCCAGAACAGGTACGTCTTGCCGTCGAGAGAGTCGAAGTAGAGCTTGGGGTGCTTCAGCTCGAGGTTGATGAGCTTTCCGAAGCCGATCCCCTCCTTGTGGGCGACATAGGCCGGGATCGCGAGGAACTCCCCGAGCGCGCAGCCGATGACCGTCAGCAGGGCCGCGACGGCGGCGATGCCCGCGCTGGTGGGCCGGGCGCTGAACATCGCCAGGCCGACCAGTGCTCCGATGCCGATCGCCACGAGGCTGAACTCGTGCGCGGTGACGACGGTGACGACGGCCCAGAGGGCGGCGCCGAGGAGCATCGCCAGGACTCCGATGACGATCGCCTTGCCGTTGCCCCCGCTCGGCCGCGCCGACGTTTCGTTCATGACACCTACTCTGCCGTTTATGGGTGAACGTGGATCTTTGCCTGGCAAATCAGCGCCATCAGCCTTGATCCGTGCACTGTTCGATGAGGAACCTCGGCGCTTGGTTCCGGGCAATTTGGTCTAGACCAACACTGGACCAACGTGGTCTAGACCAATTAGGCTTCCCGTGGTTCGCCGCCCGCCCTTGGATGTTGGCTCCCGGCCGGGCGGCGGGCCGATCGCCCCGGCGCTGCGGTGACAGGTTCCCCAGTCGGGTTCGATAAGGTCAGTCCTGAAAAAACATCAAGTCACTGCCCCGGTAGACGAGGCCGGGGACGAAGGAGAATGGTGCCGTGACGATCCGGGTTGGCGTGAACGGCTTCGGCCGTATCGGCCGTAATTTCTGGCGCGCGCTCAACGCCGCCGGTGGCGATGTCGAGGTTGTGGCGGTCAACGACCTCACCGACAACGCCACTCTCGCTCACCTGCTCAAGTACGACAGCATCCTCGGCCGCCTGCCCGAGGACGTGTAGGCCTCCGCCGACGAGATCACGGTGGGCGGCAAGTCCATCAAGGTCTTCGAGGAGCGCGACCCGGGCAAGCTGCCCTGGGGCGACCTCGGCGTCGACATCGTCATCGAGTCGACCGGGCTGTTCACCGACGCCAACAAGGCCAGGGCGCACGTCGACAACGGCGCCAAGAAGGTGATCATCTCCGCACCGGCCAAGAACGAGGACGTCACGATCGTCCTGGGAGTGAACGACGACGCCTACGACCCGGCGCGGCACACGATCATCTCGAACGCCTCCTGCACCACCAACTGCCTGGGCCCGATGGCCAAGGTCCTGAACGACGCCTTCGGCATCGAGCGTGGCCTGATGACCACGATCCACGCCTACACCGCGGACCAGAACCTCCAGGACGGCCCGCACAAGGACCTGCGCCGCGCCCGCGCCGCCGCGCTCAACGTCGTGCCGACCAGCACCGGCGCCGCCAAGGCCATCGGCCTCGTGCTGCCCGAGCTGAAGGGCAAGCTCGACGGCTTCGCCCTGCGCGTTCCGGTCCCGACCGGCTCCGCCACGGACCTGACCGCCACGCTGTCCCGCGAGACCACCGTGGAAGAGGTCAACGCCGCGGTCCGCGCCGCCGCCGAGGGCCCGCTGCGCGGCATCCTCACCTACACCGAGGACCCGATCGTCTCCTCCGACATCGTCACGGACCCGGCGTCCTGCATCTTCGACTCCGGCCTGACCAAGGTCATCGGCAACCAGATCAAGGTCGTCGGCTGGTACGACAACGAGTGGGGCTACTCCAACCGCCTCGTCGACCTCGTCAAGCTGGTGGGTTCGCGGCTTTGAGCACACTCCGAACGATCGATGAGCTCGGCGACGTACGCGGCAAGCGGGTCCTGGTCCGCTCGGACCTGAACGTCCCGCTTGCCGACGGCGTGATCGGCGACGACGGCCGCATCCGCGCCAGCGTCCCCACGATCAACGAGCTCGCGGACCAGGGCGCACGCGTCATCGTGTGCGCCCACCTGGGCCGCCCAACTGTGTTCTTCGAGCGCGCCTCCGGCACGACGCAACCGGAGACGGAGTTCTCACTGCAGCCGGTGGCCGCCCGCCTGGGCGAGCTGCTCGGCCGCGACGTGCGCTTCGCCACCGACACGGTCGGCGAGTCGGCCCAGGCCACCGTCGACGGCCTGGCCGACGGCGAGGTCGCCCTGCTGGAGAACCTCCGCTTCAACGCGGGCGAGACCAGCAAGGACGACGCCGAACGTGGCGCGTTCGCCGACGCCCTGGCCGGCCTGGCCGAGCTGTACGTCGGCGACGGCTTCGGCGCGGTGCACCGCAAGCACGCCAGCGTCTACGACGTGCCGCAGCGGCTCCCGCACGCGGCCGGCGGCCTGGTGGCCGCCGAGGTCGGCGTGCTGAAGCAGCTCACCGAGAACCCCGCGCGACCGTACGCGGTCGTCCTCGGCGGCGCGAAGGTCTCCGACAAGCTCGGCGTCATCGCCAACCTGCTCGGCAAGGTCGACCGCCTGCTCATCGGCGGCGGCATGGCCTACACCTTCCTCAAGGCCCAGGGTCACGAGGTCGGCAACTCGCTCCTGCAGGAGGACCAGCTCGACCAGGTCCGCGGGTTCATCGAGGAGGCCGCCAAGCGCGACGTCGAGCTGGTCCTGCCGCTCGACGTGCTGGCCGCGACGGAGTTCGCCGCGGACGCGCCCCACGAGGTCGTCGACGCGACCGCGATCCCGGCCGACCGCGAGGGTCTGGACATCGGCCCGCGCACGCGTGAGCTGTTCGCCGGCCGGCTGGCCGACGCCCGGACGGTGTTCTGGAACGGCCCGATGGGCGTGTTCGAGTTCGACGCGTTCGCCGGCGGCACCCGCGCGGTGGCCGAGGCGCTGATCGCCTCCGACGCGTTCACCGTGGTGGGCGGCGGTGACTCGGCGGCGGCCGTGCGCAAGCTCGGCCTGGCCGAAGACGGCTTCTCCCACATCTCGACCGGTGGCGGTGCGAGCCTTGAGTATCTCGAAGGCAAGACGCTGCCCGGTCTCGCCGTTCTGGAGGACTGACCGTGGCGCCGAAGAGTGCCGCCGGCGAGAGCGGCCGCAAGCCGTTCATCGCCGGCAACTGGAAGATGAACCTCACCCACCTCGAGGCGATCGCGCACGTCCAGAAGCTGGCGTTCGGGCTCAAGGAGGCCGACTTCGCGGCGGCGGACATCACGGTCCTGCCGCCGTTCACCGACATCCGCAGCGTGCAGACGCTGGTGGACGCCGACCGGCTGGAGCTGACGTACGGCGGGCAGGACGTCTCCGCACACGAGAAGGGCGCCTACACCGGTGAGGTGTCGGCGCTGATGCTCGCCAAGCTCGGCTGCACCTATGTGCTCGCCGGGCACTCCGAGCGTCGCCAGCACCACCACGAGGACGACGCGCTGGTCAACGCCAAGGTGAAGGCGGCACTCAAGCACGAACTGACGCCGATCCTGTGCGTCGGCGAGGGCCTCGAGGTACGCCAGGCCGGGGAGCACCTGTCGCACACGCTCGGCCAGCTCGACGGGGGCCTGGAAAAGGTCCCGGCCGAGCAGGCGCGGCAGATCGTCATCGCGTATGAGCCGGTCTGGGCGATCGGCACCGGTGAGGTCGCGACGCCGAACGACGCGCAGGAGGTGTGCGGCGCGATCCGTACCCGCCTCGCTGAGCTGTACAGTGGAGATCTCGCCGACCAGGTGCGCATCCTCTACGGCGGTTCCGTCAAGGGTGACAACATCGGCGGCATCATGGCCCAAAGCGACATCGACGGAGCTCTCGTCGGTGGCGCGAGCCTCGATGCCGGAGAATTCATCAAGATCTGCCGGTTCCGTGAACGCCTTGCCTGATCTCGGCTAGTAGACTGGGCGTTTCTGCTGAGACGCACGAGGGTACTGACGTACCCTCGGAACGGATGACCTCAATACGCGAATATTCCCCGCGCCTCGCGGGGTGAACCACGAAAGCGCTGAACTGCTGTGATCATCGGAACTTCCATCGTCCTCATCATCACGAGCTCGCTGATGGTGTTGCTCGTCCTCCTCCACAAGGGCAAGGGCGGTGGCCTGTCGGATCTGTTCGGCGGCGGTATCAGCTCGTCGCTCGGTGGGTCGTCCGTGGTCGAGCGCAACCTCGACCGGCTCACGATCGGCACGGGTGTCATCTGGTTCGTGTCGATCATCGCCTTGGGCCTGCTGTTCGCGCACGGCCACCACGGCTGACGAACAGCGTAGGCATACCGGCAGTGTTAGACGGCCGTCGCGTCCTCGTCGCGGCGGCAGGAATAGCGAGGAGTAGTCCGTGGGTAGTGGCAACGCCATTCGGGGCAGCCGTGTCGGTGCCGGCCCGATGGGAGAGGCCGAGCGTGGTGAAGCGGCACCGCGCGTGTGGGTGACGTTCTACTGCGCGAACCGGCACGAGTCCCGGCCGAGCTTCGCGACCGACGTCGCGGTACCGGACCAGTGGGACTGCCCCCGGTGCGGTTTCCCCGCCGGCATGGACCCCCAGAACCCCCCTGCGCCCCCGCGCAACGAGCCGTACAAGACGCATCTCGCGTACGTGAAGGAGCGGCGCAGCGACGCCGACGGCGAGGCCATTCTCGAAGAGGCCCTCACCAAGCTCCGCAACGAGCGCGCCGCCATCCAGGCCGCGATGGAGCGCGCCCGCAACTAGGACGTCACGGACAGGGCCCGGTGCAGTGCGCACCGGGCCTTTTCCGTACGTGCGGACCTGCGCCGGACACGCGCGGATCCGCCGTCGGTTTCGCTAGCATGGTTGGCCTCGCGACTGGCGCATCGAGGTGGAGCACCACCGGGGAGCGAAGCAGGTCTGGCACCGCGCGCCTGGGTGCTGGGAGCCGCCAGGAGGCCCCATGCACCAGCCGCCCATCACCCATCTCGCGTCCACCGATCCCGACCTCGCCGAGCTGATCGAGGCCGAGGCCACGCGCCAGCACGACAAGATCCGCCTCATCGCCTCGGAGAACTACGTCTCGCCGGCGGTGCTGGAGGCCACCGGCTCGGTGCTCACCAACAAGTACTCCGAGGGCTATCCGGGCAA
>JAOPYG010000039.1 GCA_025964685.1 Actinoallomurus sp.
GGATGAAGCCGTACGTCCCCATCTTCAGCAGCACGCCGGCGAGCAGCACCGAGCCGACGGTGGGCGCCTCGGTGTGCGCGTCGGGCAGCCAGGTGTGCAGCGGCCACATCGGCGTCTTGACCGCGAACCCCAGTCCGAGGAGCGCGAACGCCCCGATCTGGACGCCGCGTGACAGGCCGGCGCCGTGCCGGGCGGCCAGGGCCGTGATGTCGAGCGGGTGGGCGTTGACCGCGATGAGCAGGATGCCGACGAGCAGGAAGCCGGAGCCGAGCAGCGTGTAGAGGATGAACTTGTTCGCCGCCGCCCGCGCTCTGGGCGACCCGCCCCAGTGCGCGATGATGAAGTACATCGGGATCAGGACGACCTCGAAGAACACGAAGAACAGCACGAGGTCGAGCGACACGAACGTGCCGATCATGCCGACCTCGAGCAGCAGGATCAGCCCGATCAGCGCCCGTGCGGAGCCGGCCCCTTCGTCGCCCGCCGGCAGCACCCGCGCGGTGTAGATCATGCACAGGAACGTCAGCGCCGCGGTCAGCACGATGAGCGGCAGGGAGATCCCGTCGACGCCGAGATGGAAGCGCAGGCCGATGGAGGCGGCCCACGCGTGGTCGACGCCGAGCTGCGCGCCGCGTCGGCCGTAGTCGAACGTCATCGCGGCCACGAGCGTCAGCATCAGCGTGACCGCGGAGAAGAACAGGCCGTGCAGCCGGGCCAGCCGGGTCAGCCGCGGCGGGCTCCCGGCCGGAGTGAAGAGCGTGAGCAGCGCGCCGAGGAACGGCACGGCCAGCATCGCCGCGAGGATCATGTGAACACCACCACCGCGAGAACGATGATCACCACTCCCGCCAGGACCCCCGAGATGTACGTCTGGGGGTTGCCGTTCTCGGTCACGCGCAGCAGGCCGCCGAGCCGGCGTACGCCACGGCCCGTGCCTTCGACGGCGGCGTCCACCGCGTGCTCGTCGGTGTGCACGACCATCTGCGCGAACGCCACGACCGGCCGTACGACCAGGACGGTGTAGACCGCGTCGACGCGGAAGCCGTCGCGCAGCAGCGGCCTCACCGGGCCCAGCATGCGTACGGGGTCCAGCGCCGGGTCGCGGTTCCAGATCAGGAACACCGCGCCGCCGCCGGCGAGCACGAACAGCAGCGACACGATCGTCATGTCGAGCTCGGGCCGCAGATGGTCGCTGCCGAGCCCGAGGAAACCGAGGATCAGCGCGGGGACGGCGAGCGCGGCGACGGGCCAGCGCATCAGCGCGGGCGCCTCACGCGCGTCGGCCGGCGTACGCCGCTCGCCGAAGAACGTCACCAGCCAGGTGCGGGTGGCGTACGCCGCGGTGACCGCGGCGGTGAGCAGCCCGACGGCCAGCACCAGCCAGCCCGTCCATGCCGGGATGGCCGGAACGTGCTCCGGGCCCCGCTGCTTCGTGGTGTGCCATGCCTGGGACAGGATCGTGTCCTTGCTGAAGAAGCCACTCGCGGGCGGGAGGCCGGCCAGCGCCGCGAAGCCGACCGTCATCGACCAGAACGTCACCGGCATCGCGATCCGCAGGCCGCCCATCGCGCTGAGCATGTTCGAGCCCACCGCGACGATGACGCAGCCGGCCCCGAGGAACAGCAGCGCCTTGAACGCCCCGTGCGCGAGCAGGTGGAACAGCGCGCCGTCGCGGGTGCCGACCGCCAGGCCACCCGCCATGTACGCGAGCTGGCTGATCGTGGAGTAGGCGAGCACCCGTTTCAGGTCGTCCTGGGCGAGGGCCGCCAGCGCGGCACCGAGCATCGAGATCGCGGCGATGACCCCGAGCACCGCCAGTGAGGTGGGCGCGAACAGGAACGCCGGGTAGAGCCGCGCGACGACGTAGACGCCGGCCGCCACCATCGTCGCGGCGTGGATGAGCGCGCTGACCGGCGTGGGACCGGCCATCGCGTCCGGCAACCACGTGTGCAGCGGGAACTGCGCGCTCTTGCCCGCGACCCCGCAGAGCAGCAGCAGCGTGCCCGCGACGAGCGTGGTGTGCGGCATCGCCGGCACGTGCCCGAGCACGGTGCGGATCTGGAACGAGTGCGCCGCCATGCCCAGCACGAAGATGCCGAACAGGAAGCCGACGTCACCGAGACGCGTCACCAGGAACGCCTTGACCGCCGCCTTGGAGGTCGCGCGGTCGTGCCAGTAGTGCCCGATCAGGAAGTAGGAGCAGATGCCCATGACCTCCCAGCCGACGTACAGCACCAGCAGGTCGCCGGACAGCACGACCAGCAGCATCGCCGCGGTGAAGAGACTGATGAAGGCGGCATAGGAGGAGTAACGCGGATCGTCGCGCATGTAGGCGACGGAATAGACCTGCACGGCGAGCGCGACGCAGCAGACCAGCAGCGCCACGACCGCGGACATCCCGTCCACGTCGAGCCCGATGCCGAACGGGACGCCGCCGGTCTGGACGACGGTGAGCGTGCCGGTGCGGACCTTCGGGGCCTGCCACTGCACCACGGCGATCACGGCGGTGAGCACGGTGGAGGCCGCGATCGGCAGCACCGCGACCAGGGCCGGGCCGTTGGCCGGCAGCCGCCGGGCCAGCCCCCGCGCGCGTCCCGACTCCGGTGCCGTATGCCGGAGGTGGCGGGCGATCGGGGTCAGCAGATGCGAGATCGTGGGCCCGAAGATCATGCCGATGAACGCGGCGGCGAACGGCAGCAGGACCGCGACGGCCGCCAGGACGATCACTGGCGTACCCCTTCTTCTTCGTGCTCCCCGAGCGTCCGGAGCCGGTCGACGTCGACCGTCTGGCGGTTGCGGTAGATCAGCAGCACGAGCGCCAGGCCGAGCCCGACCTCGGCGGCGGCCAGGACGATGACGAACAGCGTGAGCACCTGCCCGCCGTGCAGCCGGTCGGCCCAGCGCATGTCGAACACGACGAGGTTGAGGTTGACCGCGTTGAGCATCAGCTCCACGGACATCAGGACGAGGATCGCGTTGCGCCGGGCCAGCACGCCGTACACGCCCGCCGAGAACAGCAACGCCGCGATGACCACCGGATAGACGAGGTGCATCAGACCTCCTCGTCGATGCGGGCCAGCACGATCGTGTCCTCATCGTCGGGGCCGCGGGTGCGGCGGCGTGCCAGCGGACCGTCGCCACGGCGCCGCGGGCGCGCCGGCGGCTCCGGGTCCTCTTCGATGGCCTTCGGCCCGATGTCGGACCGCGACAGCACGATCGCGCCGATCAGCGCCGCCAGGAGCAGCACCGACAGTGCCTCGAACGGCAGCACCCACGTGCGGAACAGGCTCGCGCCGATGGTGGCGGACGAGCCGGTGCCGACCCGCGCCTTCAGCGGGAAGTACGCGTCGCGGAAGCCGCGTACGAGCGTCGTCACGAGCACCGCGGCGGCGGCCACGGCGACGACGAGCGCGACGATCCGGTTGCCGGAGTCCAGGTCGTCCGAACGCCCGATCGGCGCGCGCGTCAGCATGACGCCGAACAGCAGCAGCACCACGACCGCGCCGACGTAGATGAGCACCTGCACCCAGGCGACGAACTCCGCGGCGAGCACGACGTACGACGCGGCCAGCGAGCCGAACGAGACGACCAGCCACAGGGCGGCGTGCACGATCTGGCGCGTGCCGACGACCATGACACCCGAGCCGACGGTGACGACTCCGAGCAGGACGATGACGATATCGGCCGTGGTCACCGGGCCTTCAGCTCTCTGTCGCCATCTTTGGGAAGCTCCTTGGGCGGCTCGGCGGCGGGGTCGTTGGCCGGCGGCGGGGGCACCGTCCACATCCACTCGCGCAACCGCTCGCGTTCGTGGGTCAGCTCGGCGATGTCGTACTCGGCGTACTCGAACTCCGGCGACCAGAACAGCGCGTCGAACGGGCACGCCTCGATGCAGATGCCGCAGTACATGCAGAGCGCGAAGTCGATGGCGAACCGGTCGAGCACGTTACGGACCCGCGGCCGGCCGCCTTCGGGCGCCGGGAGGGTCTCCTTGTGGGAGTCGATGTAGATGCACCAGTCCGGGCATTCACGGGCACACAGCATGCAGACCGTGCAGTTCTCCTCGAACAGGGCGATGACCCCGCGGCTGCGCGGTGGCAGGTCGGGTTGAACCTCGGGGTACTGCCGCGTGATCGATCGACGAGTCATCGCACGCAACGTGACCGCGAGGCCCTTTGCCAGACCTGATCCGGGAAGGCGCGCCACGGATCACATGATTGCTCATATACGCCCATTGGCAAAGCTGAGCCCCCACCAGGACGAAGAACGACTCGGAGATCGTCCCCCCTCAGCCCGCCATGGAGCGGGTCACCGAAAAGACGATCACTGCCGCGATCGCCACCGCGTACGCCGCGGTCGTCCAGGTGATGACGCGGGTGCGGCGTGACTCGCTGGTGTTCGTGAACGACAGCAGCCACGCGAGGCCCGGCAGCACCAGGATGCCGTGCATGGTCACGGCGTGGACCGGCTTGAGGAACCCTCCGGCCGCGTACGCCGCCTGCTGGTGGCCCGTCCGGACCAGCACCACGCCGCGCGCGATCATGATGGCGCCGCTCGCCAGGGCGATGAGGAGGGTGCTGAACCCGGCTCTGAGGGCCAGCCGCGTGCTCGCCGGGACGCCGGGGTTCTCCCCGAACGCCCGCACGGTCAGGGTCACCAGGATCACGATCAGCACCCCGCCTCCCACGGCGAGGAGCATCGAGATCACCGTGTTGAGCGGCGTCTCCATGTCGAAGTGCGAGGGGACGTGCCGCCACGCCTGGATGCCGATCATCGCGGTCTCGGCGACGCAGGCCGCCGCGAACACCGAGAGCAGCGCCGTACGGGCACGTCCGCCGAGCCGCAGGAACGACGCGACCCACGCGATCGTG
The DNA here is from genome assembly GCA_025964685.1 of Actinoallomurus sp. Lineage (GTDB taxonomy): Bacteria > Actinomycetota > Actinomycetes > Streptosporangiales > Streptosporangiaceae > Actinoallomurus. The sequence continues at coordinate 4,872 of JAOPYG010000039.1, forward strand.
ATCAGGGTCAGCCCGAAGGACAGGCCGAAGGTGGTCGGCTTGCGCCACGACACCGGCCCGTCCCAGGGGCCACCGTCGACCGCGAACACCGCGAGATGGAACAGCCCGGACAGGAACAGCACCCCGCCGATCAGGTAACAGACACGCTCGACACGCCTTCCCTCGGTCCAGAACGACCAGAGGGCGGCGGCGACCGGCCGCCATGGGGTGAGCAGGCCGGTGGGCGCGGAGGAGGACGGTGCCGCACTCATGACGATCAGTCCTTTCCGGTCGATACAGTTAGACATCGAATCATAAGATATCTAACTCCGTCCACCGTCGACGCTTCGCGGACGGTCCGGAACCCACAGGTCGGGCATGTGCGTCAGAGATGATGTGAGTCACTTCAGGCCGCTCCCGCCGTACGATCGCGGCATGGCCTGGTCCCCTCCGCCGCCACGGCCGCCCATGGGGCAGCCGGCACTGCCTCCCGCCCCACTTCCACCCCCGGCGCCGGACGGACGCGGCTGGGCGATGGTCCCACTGCTCACCGCCGGCGTCGGCGCTCCGGCCTCGTTCCTGTACGCCGCGGTGCGCCGGCGCTCACCGGCCCTCGGCGGGGCCGCGGCCGCCTACGCAGCCGGCGTGCTCGGCGGCTGGGCCGGCATCGTCACCGAGAGCGATGGCGGGGTCATGCTCGGCCTGCTGCTGTTCCTGCTCACCTGGACCGTGAGCACCGTGCACGCGCTCGCCGCCCGCCCGCGCCTGTTTCCCCCGACCAGTGTCCGCGACCAGATGAACGAGCGTGTCGTCGCGATGGCCCGCCATCGGCGCGGCCTGCGCGAGGAGGCACGCAAGGTCGTTGCCGACGACCCGGTGCTGGCCCGCGAGTTGCGAATCGGCCGGCCCGACCTGCTGCCGCGCCCGTTCGACGACGGGGGGCTGGTCGACGTCAACCACGTGCCGCCGGAGGTGCTGAACCGGCTGCCCTGCCTCACGTACGAGATGGTTGATCGGATCATGGGGGTCCGCACCCAGACCGGGGGGTTCGTCTCCGTCGAGGAGCTTGTCGTCCAGTGTGACCTGCCGCCGTCCGTCGTCTCCGAGATCGCCGAGTACACCCTGTTCGTCCGGTGACCATGACGCTCCGGGGGTGGGGCTGGCCACACGGCCGAGCGCGTACAGGCACGATCGACCGGGTGGGCGCCGGACGGTGAGCATGGGGAGACGAACTGCCCACGCGATCGAGGTAACACTGATGGCCGCCACCGCTTCCCACCCGCCGTGCGCCACCTGGTGGCGGCTGCCGTTCACCGCCGAACCCTGGCGGCGTACCGGCTACGTCCTGCTCGCCCCGCCCGCGGCGCTGATCGCGGTCGCCGACGGCGGGCGGCTCCAGCGCCGGCTCGCCGCCGCACTGCTGGGCCGCGACGTCCGCAGGACGCGGCTGCGCGGCCTGCTTGCCATTCCCGTCGCCCTGCCGGCGCTGGCGATCACCTCCTACGGTTGGGCGATCGCGGCTCTCAACCTGGCCTATCCGCTACGTTGGCTCATCGGTATGGGCGGATCGTACGAAGACGCGTGGGGCGGGCCGACCTTCGCCGGCGTCTGGGCGTTCCATGCCGTGTTCGGCGGCCTGAGCTTCCTGTTCCTGATGCCGTGGATCCTTCGTGGCCTCAATCGGCTGCAGATCCGCCTCCTCGGATGAACGTCGGCGTCGTCCTGCGGGCGCCGGTCAGCCGCCGCACGTGGGCCGAGATCCTCTACATGCTGGCGAGCGCGCCACTGGCCGCGCTCGGGTTCGCCTACGCGCTGGCGACACTGGTCGCCGGCACCGGCCTGGCGGTCACCGCCGCCGGATTCCCTCTGCTCGCACTCGGCCTGTACGGCGCGCGGAGGATCACCGCGGTGCACCGGAGGCTGGCCGGCGGGCTCCTGGGCGAACCCATCGAGCCGCCCGCGTGGCCGCGAGCGACCTCGGGCCTGCTCGCCCGTGTGCAGGCGCGGCTCGGTGACGCGGCCGCCTGGCGGGCGCTGTGCTACCTCCTGCTGAAGCTCCCCCTCTCCCTGACCCAGCTCTACGTCATCCTGCTCACCTGGGGCTGGGCCGTGGTCGCGATCACCTACCCGCTCCAGCACGCGGTCGGCGTCAATATGGACACCGTCCGCGAGGCGAACGGCCAGGTCCGGCACGGTCTCATCCTGCGCGGTGTCGTCTTCGACACCTGGCCACGTGAGCTGGCCATCTGCGTCGCCGGCGTGATGCTGCTGTTCCTGGCCCCGTGGGCCACGCACGTGGCGACGATCCCCGAACGCATGCTGATGCGGTGGCTGCTCGGCCGGCGTGGGCTCGCCGAGCGGGTGCGCGATCTGGAGGAGACGCGGGCACGGGCGGTCGACGACGCGGCGGCGACGCTCCGCCGCATCGAACGCGACCTGCACGACGGCGCCCAGGTCCGGCTGATCGCGCTGACGATGCAGCTCACGATGGTGCGTGACGCGGTCTCCGACGAAGCGGTCCGTGCGCTGGTGAGCACCGCCCAGGTCACCGCTCGTGAGGCCATCCAGGAGCTACGCGAGCTCGTACGCGGAATTCACCCGCCAGCGCTCGACCACGGGCTCGACACCGCCCTCACGACGCTCGCCGCGCGCAGCGGTGTGCCGGTCGAGGCCCGGGTCGGCGACGGGCCGCGGCCCACCGCCGCGATCGAGTCGATCGCCTACTTCTGCGCCGCAGAGCTGCTCGCGAACGTGGCCAGGCACAGCGGCGCCACCCGCGCCTGGCTCTCACTCACCCGGTCCGAGGGCCGGATGCGGCTCCAGGTACGCGACGACGGCTCCGGAGGCGCGGCGCCCGGGCCGGGTTCGGGGCTGTCCGGGCTGCTCGATCGGGTCCGTACGGTCGACGGACGGCTCGACATCGTCAGCCCGCCCGGTGGCCCTACGGTGGTCACCGTCGAACTCCCCTCCCACGCGTGAAGGCCGACCATGCGCATTGTGATCGCTGACGACGCCGCCATCCTGCGCGACGGCCTGGCCCATCTGCTGACGGCACGGGGTCACGAGATCGTCGCGGCCGTCGGCGACGCGCAGGCGCTGCGCACGGCGGTCGCCGAGCACCGGCCGGACGTCGCGGTGATCGACATTCGGATGCCGCCCACGCACACCGACGAGGGCCTGCGTACCGCCATCGAGCTGCGGCGCGACCATCCGGACGTGGGCATCCTGCTGTTCTCCCAGTACGTCGAGACGCGGTTCGCCACCGACCTGCTGGCCGGATCGCCGGCCGGGGTCGGCTACCTGTTGAAGGAGAGAGTCGGCGACATCGACGATTTCGTGGACGCCCTCAACCGGGTCGCGTCCGGCGGCACCGCGCTGGACCCCGAGGTGGTCGGGCACCTGCTGAACGCGGGCCGCCGCGGTGTGAGCGCGCTGAGCCCACGCGAACGCGACGTGCTCGGCCTGATGGCCGAGGGCAGGACGAACGCGGCCATCGCCAAGACCCTCGTCGTCTCCGACCGGGCGGTGGAGAAGCACATCGCCAACATCTTCTTGAAGCTGGGCCTGCCACCGTCCGGCGACGACCACCGCCGCGTCCTGGCCGTACTGCGCTACCTGGGCGCCTGACTCACGAGATGGCCACCTTGATCACACCGGTGAGCGCGAGCTGGGCCAGCGCGAGCGGCACCAGGCCGGCCCAGGCGAGCTTCTGCAGCTGGTCCTCGCGCATGCGGGGGTAGCTCACCCGCAGCCAGATGACCACGAAGGCCAGTGCCATCACCTTGATGAGCGTCCACAGCCAGCCGAGCTGCGTGTCGAACCCCGGCCCCTTCCAGCCGCCGAGGAACAGCACGGTCGTCAGCGCGGACAGCACGACGATCCCGGCGTACTCGGCGAGCAGGAAGAACGCGAAACGCAGGCCGGTGTACTCGGTGTACGGGCCGAAGATGATCTCGCTGTCGGCGACCGGCATGTCGAACGGAGGACGGCGCAGCTCGGCGAGGCCGGCGACGAAGAACACCACCGCGCCGATCGCCTGCCACGGCAGCCACCACCACTCCCAGTGGTCGACGATCTTCGACAGGTTGAGCGTGCCCGCCGCCATCGCGACCGAGGAGGCGGCGAGGACCATGGGCAGCTCGTACGACAGCAGCTGGGCGGCCACACGCATGCCGCCGAGCAGGCTGTACTTGTTCGCGCTGGACCAGCCCGCCATGAGCGCGCCGAGCACGGCGATGCCGATCATGGCCAGGGCGAAGAACAGGCCGGGGTCGAGCGAGGCGCCCACCTGACCGCCCGGTCCCACCGGGATCACGATGAGCACGACCAGGTACGGGATCAGCGCCACCGCCGGAGCGAGCGTGAAGATCCTGCGGTCGGCCGCGGCCGGGACGACGTCCTCCTTCTGCGCGAACTTCACCCCGTCCGCGACGAGCTGCGCCCAGCCGTGGAAGCCGCCGGCGTACATCGGGCCGAGCCGGCCCTGCATGTGCGCCATCACCTTGTGCTCGGCCTGCCCGACGACCAGCGGCAGCACCAGGAACGCCACCACGATCAGCAGCAGCTTTATCGCAATGATGGCAAGGTCAGACATTGCTGTCGCCGCCCTCGGGGCCGATGCCGCGCTCACGCCGGCGCGCCGGGCGTTCGGGACGTTCGCGTTCGGGGCCCTCGGAGCCTTCGGCGGCCGCCGCGCGGGCGGCGGGTCCCCAGTCCTGCGGAACGCCCGGAGGCAGCATGCGACGGCGGCTCGGCGCACCGTGCCCCGACTCGCCCGGCTCCTTGGCGCCCGGCCACGGCTTGGCGACCCGCGCGGCCAGCACGAACTCCTTGCGGAGCGGATGTCCCTCGAAACCGTCCGGCAGCAGCAGAGGCTCGAGGCCCGGATGGCCGTCGAACAGCACGCCGAACATCTCGTGCGTCTCCCGCTCGTGCCAGCTCGCGCCGCGGTACACGCCGGTCGCGGAGGCCAGGCGCGGATCCTCCCGTGGCACCCGGGTCCGTACGAGCAGGTGATGGCGCTCACCCAGTGAGTAGAGATGCGCCACGATCGCGAACCCGCCCTCCAGCTCGTCCACGGCGCTCAGCCAGTCGAAGTAACCGCAGTGGAGTTCGTCGCGGGCGAAGGTGAGCGATGCGATCCACAGGGCCGGTGGCACGTCCACGGTGAGCATGCCGAAGGTGTCCTCGCTGTGCACCTCGTCGCCGAACCGCCGCGACCACGCCACGGACAGCTCAATCGTCATCGCTGAACCCCGGAATGAAGTCGGGGTCGTCGACGGCGTCGACCGGAGGCGGCTCGGCGAATCTCCTCAGCCGCCCGCCCCGCCGGCGAGGCGTCTGCCTGCGCTCGGCCGCCTGGCGAACCTCGGCGGCGGGCGGCAGCTTCTGGGTCGTCGTCGACTCGGGCAGCGGGTCCTGACGCGTCTGCTCGGCGGACGCCTCGGGCAGCGGATCCTGACGCGTCACCTCCTGGCCCGGGACGAACGGCTGCGTCTCCTCGAAGACCGCCGCCTCGCGGCGGACCTCTTCGGCGGACGGGAGACGGTGCGTCTCCTCGGGCGCGTCCTCGGGCTCGGGCAGCTCGGCGGGCGGGAGCACCTGCGTCTGCTCGGCCGGCCGCTCGGACCCCGCGTCGGGGACCGCAGGCGGGGTAACCTGCCGCGTCTCCTCGGCCGGCGACTGTTCTGCCTGTGACTCTTCGATCACCGGGACCTCGAGTGTCTCGTCACCCGCCGCGGCCTCCTCGGCAGGCGGCAGCTTGTGCTTGCGTACGGCGTCCGCCTCGACGTCGGGCAGGATGAGGCTCTGTGTGGGCTCCTCGGCCGCCTCGATCTCCTCCGGCTCCGGCATCGGCGGCAAGATCAGCGGCCGGCGGAACACCGCGGGCGTGGGCGGCTTCGGCCTGACCTGGGGCGCCGGCGAGACACCTTCGTCATTGTCGGTGTACCGGCTGCCCAGCGACTCCCCGGCGATCTTCTCCTGCAGGCGCATGATGCCGTGCAGCAGCGCCTCCGGCCGCGGCGGGCAGCCCGGAACGTACACGTCGACCGGGATGATCTGGTCGACGCCCTTGGTCACGCAGTAGGAGTCCCAGTACGGGCCGCCGCAGTTGGAGCAGGCGCCGATGGAGATGACGTACTTCGGTTCCGGCATCTGCTCGTACAGCCGCTTCACGGCCGGCTCCATCTTGTCGCTGACCGTGCCGGAGACCACCATGAGGTCGGCCTGCCGG